>NZ_JBGLYZ010000042.1:0-41741 GCF_047304345.1 Ralstonia sp. Ralssp135 | reverse complement strand
GCCGGGCACGACTCACTTTTCTTTGTCTTGCCAAAGAAAAGTAAGCAAAAGAAAGGCGCGCCCGAGATGGCGAAAGACTCCTTGAATTTATGTCGCAGGGAGGGGAAGGGAAAAACTCGCTGCGCTCAGACAGTTTCCCTTCCTTTTTCCTCCCTGCAACAGAAATTCAAGGCGCCATCTAGGGCTGGGAACGGCCAAACCAACGGAGCACTTAGGTACGCGACGAAATCAGAGCGGTACTGGGCGAACTGGCTGGAGAACAACAGGACGTGCAACGTTGGCAATCGACTGTTTGCTTCTCCTGCCCTAGATGGCGCCTTGAATTTTTGTAAGCGGGCGGAAACAGGACGGGGAACTGTCTGAGCGAAGCGAGTTTTCCCCGTCTCCGCCCGGTTACAAAAATTCAAGGGATTGGTCGCCATCTCGGGCGCGCCTTTCTTTTGCTTACTTTTCTTTGGCAAGACAAAGAAAAGTAAGTCGTGCCCGGCAGGGTACGAAACAGGGATGAACCACCAAGGCAAAAAGACGCAAAACGCCTCAACCAATGCTCCGTCTCCCAAGCTCCCTTGCCCCCGGCAAACCCTTCCCCCTTGGCGCCCAATGGGACGGCCTAGGCATCAACTTCGCTGTCTTCTCCGCCAACGCCAGCAAGATCGAACTCTGCATCTTTGATCCAACCGGCCGCAAGGAACTGACCCGTTTCGCCCTGCCCGAATGCACCGATGAGGTCTGGCACGGCTACCTGCCCGGCGTGGAAGCCGGCCTTGTCTACGGCTACCGCGCCTACGGCCCGTGGGAGCCGCAGCATGGCCATCGCTTCAACCCCCACAAGCTGCTGCTCGACCCCTACGCCCGCCGGCTGGTGGGCGCGCTGCGCTGGTCCGATGCACTGTTCGGCTATCGGCTGAACTCCAACCGTGGCGACCTTTCATTCGACCGCCGCGACAGCGCCCCCGCCATGCCCAAGGCCGTTGTCACCGACGAGTCGTTCAACTGGGGCAACGATGTTCGCCCGAACACGCCGTGGTCGCGCACGGTCATCTATGAAGGACACGTGCGCGGGTTCTCGATGCTTCGCCAAGACCTGCTGCCCCCTGAGCGTGGCACGTTCAGCGCGCTCGGCGACAGCGTCTTCATCGAGCGCCTGCAGCGGCTGGGCATCACCGCCATCGAACTGCTGCCCATTCACGCCTTCCTGCAAGACCAGTTCCTGGTAGAGCGCGGCCTGCGCAATTACTGGGGCTACAACACGCTGTGCTTCTTTGCGCCGGAGCCGTCGTACCTGTCGGCGCCATCGCTGCATGAGCTGAAGGTGGCAATCCGGCGGCTGCATGCGGCGGGCATCGAAGTGTTGCTCGATGTGGTCTACAACCACACGTGTGAAGGCAGCGAACTGGGGCCGACGCTGTCGTTCCGCGGGTTGGACAACGCGAGCTATTACCGCCTCGTGCCGGGCCAGGAGCGTTATTACATCAACGACACGGGCTGCGGTAACACGCTCAACCTGTCGCACCCGCGCGTGCTGCAGATGGTGATGGACTCGCTGCGCTACTGGGTCAACGCCTTCCATGTGGATGGTTTCCGCTTTGACCTGGGCGTTACGCTCGGGCGCGAGGGCAACGGCTTCGATCCAGGCTCCGGCTTCTTCGATGCCATACGCCAGGACCCGGTGCTCTCCACCGTCAAGCTCATCGCTGAGCCCTGGGACGTGGGCCCCGATGGGTATCAGGTCGGCAACCACCCGCCCGGCTTTGCCGAGTGGAACGATCGATTTCGCGATGGCATCCGCCGCTTCTGGCGTGGCGATTCCGGTCAGCGCCCGGACCTTGCCGCGCGCCTGACCGGCAGTGGCGACCTCTTCGACCGCCGCCATCGCCGGCCATGGGCATCGGTCAACTACGTGGCCTCGCACGACGGCTTCACGCTGCACGACCTCGTGAGCTACGCCGACAAGCACAACGATGCCAACGGCGAAGACAACCGCGACGGCCACAACGACAATTGCAGCGCCAATTGGGGCACGGAAGGACCAACCGAGGACACCGCCATCCTGGCCCTGCGTGAACGCGTGACACGCGCGCTGCTGGCCACGGTGTTTTTCTCCAACGGCACGCCGATGCTGCTGGCGGGCGACGAGTTCGGCCGCACGCAAGACGGCAACAACAATGCCTACTGCCAAGACAACGCGCTCTCATGGCTCGATTGGTCGTTGCTGGAGAAAGACCCGGGGCAGGCGCTCGCGCGCTATACGGCACGGCTGATCGCACTTCGCAAGGAAAGCCCGGCGCTGCGCTGGCCGCATTACGTGCACGGCAACACCGAGATCCTGCCCGGCGTGCAGGACATCGCCTGGTTTGATGAGCGCGGCCAGGTGCTCTCACCCGACGCGTGGAACGACGGCGAGGCACGTGCGTTGGCGCTACGCCGCGCATGCGTCGAGACCATCGACGGGGAAGCGCGCCCGCATGTGGCGCTGCTGCTCATCAACGGCGCCGCAACGGACCTGACCTTCACGCTGGCCGAGCCGGCCATGGATTGGCAAATCGCCATCGATAGCGCAGCGCCAGAGCAGGAGGCCCGCCCACACGGCAGTGGCACCCTGAAAGTGGCGGGACGCAGCGTCGTGCTGCTGCTCGCCACGCAGCTCGCCACGATCGCCCACATTGCCGGGCAGCCTGATGCAGACGTCAGTGGTGAAACCCTCGGGCACGTTCCCGAAACGCACAGCGCACCGCAGAACGCGCCGCAGAACGACAGGCCCGAACAACCCATCACCGACGACGAACGCACCGCCCCAACCGCCGGCCACGCAGCCAGCGATGACAATGGAGACGCCACGCGATGACGGCACCCGCCCCCCGGTTCGCGCACGACATGCCATTCGGCGCCACGGTCCTGCCCGACGGCAACACCCGCTTCCGCCTGTGGGCACCTGACGCGACCGCCGCGTGGGTCGAGATCGACGACGCGCGGGGCGACGAGGCCATCCGCATGGATGCCGAGCCCGATGGCTGGTACGCAGCGGTGGCCCCCGTGGGTGCCGGCACGTGCTATCGGTACCGCATCGCCAATCGGGACGGCGTGACGCTGTCCGTGCCCGACCCGGCCGCTCGCGCACAGTGGCAGGACATCCCCGGCCCGAGCCTCGTCGTCGATCCGCAGCGCTACCGCTGGCAGCACGCCAACTGGCAGGGGCGGCCCTGGCACGAGACGGTGCTATACGAACTGCACGTCGGCACGCTGGGCGGCTTCAAGGGTGTGCGCGGGCGGCTGCCCGAACTGGCACGGCTGGGCATCACGGCCGTCGAGCTGATGCCGGTGGCGGAGTTTCCGGGCGCGCGCAACTGGGGCTACGACGGCGTCCTGCCCTTTGCGCCCGACGCCAGTTATGGCACGCCGGACGATCTCAAGGCGTTGATCGACACCGCACACGGGCTGGGCATGATGGTGTTTCTCGACGTCGTCTACAACCACTTCGGGCCCGACGGCAATTACCTGCAACACTACGCGCGCGGCTTCTTCCGCGACGATGTGCATACGCCCTGGGGCGCGGCGATCGATTTCCGCATGCCGCAGGTGCGTGAGTTCTTCATCCAGAACGCGTTGATGTGGCTGATGGAATACCGCTTTGATGGTCTGCGGCTCGACGCCGTGCACGCCATCACCGAGCGCGACTGGCTGGGCGAACTCGCCGCTCGCGTGCGGCTGTCGGTCGAACCCGACAGGCATGTGCACCTCGTGCTGGAGAACGAGCACAACGCGGCATCGCTGCTGCGCGATGGCGACACCCATGGCGACTTCGAAGCTCAGTGGAACGACGACGGCCACAACGTCCTGCACGTGCTGCTGACCGGCGAGCGCGAAGCGTATTACGCGGCCTACGCCGATACGCCCGCGCAGCGCCTGGCGCGCGTGCTGCAAGACGGTTTCTGCTACCAGGGCGAGCCGTCGCCCATCCATGAAAACGCACCGCGCGGCGAACCGAGCGCGCACCTGCCGCCCACCGCATTCGTGCTGTTCCTGCAAAACCACGATCAGATCGGCAACCGCGCCTTTGGCGAACGACTGACGCAGCTTGCGCATCCTGATGCGTTGCACGCCGCGCAAGTGCTGTTGCTGCTGAGCCCGCAGATTCCAATGCTCTTCATGGGTGAAGAATGGGGCAGCACGTGCCCGTTCCAGTACTTCACCAGCCACCACGGCATGCTGGCCGAAGCCGTGCGGGAAGGCCGGCGCCGCGAGTTTGCCAAGTTCGAGGCGTTTGCCGATCCGCACCAGCGCGAGCGCATTCCCGACCCGAATGACGAGCGCACCTACCTCGCCTCCTGCCCCGGCGAGGCAAACCTGACCGAACCCGGGCCGCTCAACACGCTAAACCGCACGCACCACCTGCTGGCGCTGCGCCATTCGCACATCGTCCCTCGCCTGCCCAATGCGCGCGCACTTGATGCGGTCGCGCTGGGCCACGCCGGCGCCATTGCCCGCTGGCGCATGGGCGATGGCAGCGTGCTCACGCTGATGCTCAATCTGGCCGATCAACCCGTGGCGGTGCCCACGGTCCTGGCGGGCAGCCCTGCCGATCTGCTGCACGAATCGCGTGAAGGTGCGGCCGCAGCGCTCATCGCGCATCGCCTGCCGGAGCGCGCGTGTGTGGCATTGCTGCACACGCCGTCGCCCGCCTGACGACAACCGCAACGTACCAACGCACCATGGACCGCACGACCTACTCCTCAGGCACGCAGCGCACGCCACTCCAGCAACTGGCCACCGATGCCGGGCTACTGGTCGACTGGGAAGACGCCGCCAGCCGCCCCATGCGTGTGGCCGACGAAGTGCTGCGCGCGGTGCTCTTCACACTGGGTCTGCCGGCCGGCACGCCCGCTCAGGTGTCAGAAAGCCAGGCGCGCCTGCGCGCAGAAGCCGAAGCGGTCGCCATACCGCCGCTTGTGACCGGCGTGGCCGGGCAGCCGATCGTGCTGCAGACTTCGGCACCGCAAGCTGCATTGCTGGGCGGGCAAATCTATCGCGTCGACTTTGAATCCGACGGCAGCACCGAGGGCAAGATCAGCGTCAGCGCAAGCGAGCGCCATGCAACGCTGCGCCTGGCGCCGGTGCAGACCGTGGGCTACCACCGCCTGATCATCGACGCGGGGCCGGGCACCGTGATCGAAGCCACGCTCGCCATTGCGCCTGCGCGTTGCTATGGCGTGGCCGATGCCCTGCGCCAGCGCGATCGCCCGGCCGACACCCGCCTGTGGGGCGCGTCCGCCCAGCTCTACGGCTTGCGATGCGATGCCGACCGCGCAGCCAGCAGCGCGGGCCTTGGCGACTACACCGCCGCGGGCACGCTGGCGCGGCACCTCGCGCAGCGCGGTGCGGATGCATTGGCGCTCAGCCCCGTGCATGCCATGTTCACGGCCGACGCGCGTCGCTATTCGCCGTACTCGCCATCAAGCCGCCTGTTCCTGAACGCATGGATGATCGACCCCGCCGCGCTCTTTGGGGACGAAGCCGTTCGGCAAGCCGTGGTCGACTGCGATCTTGTCGCCGACTACGCCCGTCTTGAAGCCGCACAGCTCATCGACTGGCCGGGCAGCGGCAACGCACGCATGACGGTGCTGCGCGCGTTGCATCGCCGTCTGCTGCAGGCGCCGCTTGGAGACACCGTCGCCCAGATGCTGCTGGACGATTTTCGCGCGTACTGCATTGATGGCGGCACCAGCCTGCGGGATCACGCGCACTTTGAAGCGCTGAATGCGCACCTTGGGCCCGCGCATTGGAAGCAGTGGCCCGAGCAGTATCAACATCCGAGCTACCTGGGCGTGCAGGCTTTCGCTCGCGAGCACGAAGATGCGGTGAATTTCCACCTCTTCCTGCAATGGGCTGCGGCACGCCAGTGGGCCCTCGCGCAGCGCACCGCGGAAAACGCCGGCATGGCCATCGGCCTCATCGCCGATCTGGCTGTGGGCACCGACAGCGCGGGCAGCCATGCGTGGGCGCGGCAGCGCGACTTGCTGATCGGCGTGACGGTGGGGGCGCCACCCGACGTGTTCAACGCGCAGGGCCAAGGCTGGGGCCTGACCACCTTCAGCCCCCGCGCCATGCGCACGCAAGGCTTCTCCGCCTTTATCGAGATGCTGCGCGCGGTGATGGCCGTGCCCGGCGGGGTACGCATCGACCACGTACTCGGGCTGATGCGGCTTTGGGTGATCCCAGATGGCGCACGACCGCTGGACGGCGTGTACCTGCGCTACCCAATGCAGGATCTGCTGCGGCTGGTGGCGCTGGAATCGTGGCGCAACCGCTGCATCGTCATTGGCGAGGACCTTGGCACCGTGCCGCCGGGCCTGCGGGACAAGCTCGCCGACGACGGCCTGCTGGGCATGCGCATCCTCTGGTTTGAACGCGAATACACGCGCGACGATGCGCCCTTTAAGGCCCCGCGCACGTGGGCGCCGGCGTCCGTCGCGATGACGAGCACGCACGATCTGCCCACGCTTGTCAGCTGGTGGATCGGCAACGATCTGCGCTGGCAAGCGCAACTCGGCCTGTTGCCCGCCGGCATGAGCGAGAGCGAGGCGCATGCGCGCCGCATGGACGATCGCGCCGCGCTCGTCGCCGCCTTTGCCGAGCACAACCGCCTGGTGCTGGCCGACGGCGGTGTGCCGATGATCGGCGTGGCGCCCTTGCTGGCGGCATTGGAACAGGCGCGCATGGCCACTGCGGCGCAAGCCGAAGTGATCCTGCAAGCCAGCGCGCAGGACTTTGCCACGGCAGCTACCGTGTTTACGGGCGCGGCCAACACGCCGCTGGCGCTGGTCCCGCTGGAAGACCTGCTCGGCCTCGTCGAGCAGCCGAACCTGCCAAGCACCATCGACACCCACCCGAACTGGCGGCGTCGCCTGCCAGGGCCGTCCGGCGTGCTGCTCGACGCGCCCACGGTGCAGGCGCGTCTGTCCGCACTAGCCAACGCGCGCATCAGCACGCCATGAGCGAATCGACCACACCCCTCACACCCGTCGCCCTCCAGCGTGTACCGCGCGCTACGGTGCGGCTGCAATTGCACCGCGACTTTACGTTCGACCATGCGCGCGCGTTGGTGGATGACTTCGCCGCACTCGGCATCTCGCATCTGTACACGTCCCCGATCACCACGGCGCAGCCAGGCTCCACCCATGGCTATGACGTTGTTGACCCCACACACGTGAACCCCGAGCTGGGCGGCGAACGCGCGCTCGAACAGTTGGTGGATGCGCTGCATGCGCGCGGCATGGGGCTCATCGTCGATATCGTGCCGAACCACATGGGCGTGGGCGGCGCACACAACGGGTGGTGGCTGGACGTGCTCGAATCCGGCCCCGACAGCGCCTACGCCAACTTCTTCGATATCGACTGGCAGCCGCCCAACCCGGCGCTGCGCAACAAGGTGCTCGCGCCCTTCCTGGGCGAAAACTACGCTGACGCGCTGGCCGGCGGCCGACTGCAGCTGACCTACGACGACACGGCCGCGCGGCTGGCGATGGCGTATTACGACCACCGTTTTCCGATCGCGCTGGCCGACTATGCCGCACTGCTTCGCACCGGCAACGCAGACACCGCCACCCACGCGGTAGCCGACCGTTTTGCCGCGCTCGGTACGATCCGCTCACTGCGCACACGCCGCGAACGTGCAGACGAAGCACGCGACGCGCTTCGCAACCTCGCCACCACGCAAGCGGGCGCCGCGCACATCGCCGAAGCCGTGCGCATGCTCAACGCGCAGCCCGATCAGCTTGATGTGTTGATGGCCCGACAGCATTGGCGCCTTGCCCACTGGCGCACCGCCAACGATGAGATCAACTGGCGCCGCTTCTTCGATATCGGCTCGCTGGCTGGCCTGCGCATGGAGCGCGCCGAGGTGTTTGAGGCCACGCATGCGCTGCTGTTCCGGCTCTATCGCCTGGGTTGGATTGACGGCGTGCGCATCGACCACGTTGATGGCCTGGCCGACCCGGCCGCCTATTGCCGCCAGCTACGCCGCCGCCTGCAAGCCGAACACGCCGCTCGCCCCGCCGACCGGCTCACGAGCCACCCGTGGATCGTCGTCGAAAAGATCCTCGCCGGCGATGAAGCCATGCGCACCGACTGGGGCGTCGACGGCACCAGTGGCTACGATTTCATGAACCAGGTGGGTGCGCTGTTGCACGATGCGCACGGCGAGACCGCCCTCACCCAGGGCTGGCTTGAGTGGATTGGCGCACCGGTGGCTGAGGCGCCGTTCTCGGCAACGGCAGTACCCGCACGACGCCAGATCCTGCATGCGCATTTTGCTGCGGAACTCGATGCAGCCACGTCGGCGCTGCACGCGGTGGCACAACAAGACCGCAGCAGCCACGACGTGACGTGGCACGCCATCCGCCGCTCGCTGGCCGAGGTGATCGTCCACTTTCCGGTGTATCGCACCTATGCGAATGCGCAACAACGCGATGCGCAGGATTCGGCCATCTTGCAAACCGCCATGTCCGGCGCGGCGACCTGCCTGCGGCGCGTTGACCAACCTGTGCTCGGTTGGCTGGATGCATGGCTTGGCGGCCAACCTGCCGGGCAAGACAAGCAGCGCCAACTGGCATTGCGCCGGTGCCAGCAGTTGTCGTCGCCGGTGGCGGCCAAGGCAGTGGAAGACACGGCGTGCTACCGCTACGGCCGGCTGCTGTCGCGCAACGAGGTCGGCGCGGATCCGGGTGCGTTTTCCATGAGCGCCAACGCGTTCCATCACGCCATGCAATCGCGCGCCCACACCTGGCCGCACGCGATGCTCGCCACCGCCACGCACGACCACAAGCGCGGCGAAGATGTGCGTGCGCGGTTGGCCGTGCTGTCGGAACGTCCCACGCAGTGGCTGGCCGCCGCACACCAATGGCGCGCAGAACACGCTGCATGGGTGCGCCAATTGCCCACCGGCCCGGCCCCCTCGCCCGCCGCGCAGTGGATGCTCTATCAAACGCTGGTGGGCATCTGGCCGGCGGATATCAACTGGCATGACGCCGATGCCGTGCGCGAGCTGGCCGAGCGCGTCGCGCAGTGGCAGGAAAAAGCGCAGCGCGAAGCCAAGCTGCGCACTGACTGGTTCGCGCCCGATACGGACTACGAAGCCGCCAGCCGCGATTTCGTCTTCACGCTGCTGACGGGCGAGGCGGCCGCGACGTTCCTGCCGTCTCTCTCCGCTTTCGTGCAAAGCATGGCGCCGGCCGCCGCCGTCAACGGCCTCGCCCAGACCTTGCTGCGCACCACGTTGCCTGGCGTGCCCGACCTCTACCAGGGCGCGGATTTCTGGGACACCAGCCTCGTTGATCCCGACAACCGCCGCCCCGTCGACTACGCCGCGCGGCATCGCGCATTGCGGGCATTGCACGTGCATGCCGGGCACAGCCTCGCGTCGCTGCTCGCGCATTGGACCGACGGCCGTATCAAGCAAGCCGTACTGGCACGTGCACTGGCCCTGCGCGCCGCCATGCCAGCCGTGTTCGAATCCGGCGACTACCAACCGCTGGCCGTAACCGGTAGCGGCGCACAGCACGTGCTGGCGTTTGCACGTGTGCATGGCGCCCAGGCGGTCGTCGCGATCGTGCCGCTGCATGCCTCCGCCTTGCTGGGCCATGCCGCCACACCAACGTTTGCGGATGGCGCATGGCGGGACACCACGGTCTGTCTGCCGGCCGCGCTTTCGCACACGCCGCTGCATAGCGCTTTTGACGGCCAGACGCTGCACAGCCCCCGCCTGGCGTTGGGCCAGGTGCTCGCCCACCTGCCGGTCGCCCTGCTGCATACCTGATCCGCACGCTACGCACCCGCACGGGTTAACACCGACTGCGCCGCTCCTTGGCTCGCCCTAAAATTCCTCTATTCATATAGATGACTAGAGCAATGTGTGGTGAACACGTCGCTCACGTCACCCGGAGGAGACCGCATGTTCGGCTGGTTCAAAGAGATTTCAAAAGGGGAAAAGCGCACGTTCTGGGCCTGCTTTGGCGGCTGGGCGCTCGACGCGCTGGACGTGCAGATGTTCAGCCTCGTCATCCCGACGATCATTGCGGCGTGGCACATCGGCAAAACCGAGGCCGGGCTGGTGTCGGGCGTCACGCTGGTGGCGTCGGCCCTGGGCGGCTGGATTGCCGGCGCGCTGACCGACCGCTTCGGCCGCGTGCGCACGCTGCAATTCACGGTGCTGTGGTTTTCGCTGGCCACATTCGCCTCGGCCTTCGCGCAGAACTTCGAGCAGTTCCTGGTGCTCAAGGCCATTCAAGGTTTTGGCTTTGGCGGTGAATGGGCGGCGGGCGCCGTGCTGATGGCCGAGAGCATCCGCGCCAGCCACCGCGGCAAGGCGATGGGCACGGTGCAGAGCGCCTGGGCCGTCGGCTGGGGCGCGGCGGTGCTGCTGTATGCGCTCACGTATTCCTTCATCGAGCCGGACCTCGCCTGGCGCGTGATGTTTGCCGCCGGGTTGCTGCCGGCGCTGCTCATCATCTACATCCGCCGTGGCGTACAGGAACCCGTGCCGGCCGCCAAGCCGGGCGCGAAAGCCGATGCGATGCCGATCTCGCGCTTCCCGCTGCTCGACATCTTCCGCCCGCAGGTGCTGCGCATGACGCTGATCGGCGGGCTGCTGGGGGTGGGCGCGCACGGGGGCTACTACGCGCTGATGACGTGGCTGCCGACGTATCTCAAGACGGAGCGCCACCTGTCGGTGCTCGGCACGGGCGGCTACCTGGCGGTGATCATCTTCGCCTTCTGGTGCGGCTGCGTGGCCAGCGCGTGGCTGCTGGACGTGCTTGGCCGTCGCGGAAACATTCTGCTGTTTTCGTGCTGCTGCGTGGTGACGGTGCTGGTGTATCTGCTGGTGCCGTTGTCGGATGGCGCGATGCTGGTGCTGGGCTTTCCGCTGGGCTTCTTTGCGGCGGGCATTCCGGCCAGCATGGGCGCGCTGTTCAACGAGCTGTATCCGCAGGGCGTGCGCGGCACGGGTGTGGGCTTTTGCTACAACTTCGGCCGCGTGGTGTCTGCCGCGTTCCCGGTGCTGGTGGGCAAGATGAGCGCATCAATGTCGCTCGGCACGGCCATCGGCATCGACGCGGCCATCGCGTATTCGATCGTCGCGGTGGCGGTGCTGATGCTGCCCGAGACGAAGGGCCGCGACCTCGCCGCCGTCACCGTCTGAACACCCATCACAAAACCATGACGACGCACTTGATCCGTCGCCGCCAGGAGACCCCATGCCCACTCGCCGCGCCTTCAACACTGGGTTGCTTGCCATGCTAGGTTCCACTGCCCTTGCCGGCTGCGCCGCCACCGGCAGCAGCGACGTCTCGCGCGGGGGCCTCCCGCGCATCACCGCCATCGACACGCACGCGCATGTGTTCGAACGCGGGCTGCCGCTGGCCGGTGCGCGCCGCTATGCGCCCACGTATGACGCACCGCTGTCGGCCTACCTCGCGCAGCTCGACGCGCATGGCGTGTCGCACGGGGTACTGATCCAGCCGAGCTTCCTGGGGGTCGACAACAGCTACCTGCTGGCCGCGCTCAAGCAAGCGCCCCAGCGCCTGCGCGGTGTGGCCGTGATCGACCCGGCCGCGCCCGAGACCTTGCTCACGCAGATGAACGCCGAGGGCATCGTCGGCATTCGCCTGAACCTGATCGGTGCGGCAGACCCGCAATTGAAATCGCCCGTGTGGCAAGCCGCGCTGGCGCGCCTGCATGCGCTCGGCTGGCATGTGGAATTGCATGTCGAGGCACGCCGCCTTCCCGCGCTGCTGCAGCCTCTGCTGGAAGCGCAGGTAAACGTGGTGGTCGACCATTTCGGCCGCCCCGATCCCGCGCTCGGTGTGGACGACCCGGGCTTTGCCGCATTGCTTGCCGCCGGCCGCTCCCGCCGCGTGTGGGTAAAGATTTCCGGCGCATACCGGAACGGCGCCAACGAACGCGGCGAAGCCATCGCCCAGGCCGCCATGCCGCGCCTGAAAGATGCACTCGGCCTGGACCGCCTCGTCTGGGGCAGCGACTGGCCGCACACGCAGTTCGAATCGCAGATCAACTACGACAAGATGTGGGCCTTCGCTGGCGTGCTGCTGCCCAACGCAGCGGACCGCAAGCAGGTGCTGGTCGACACGCCCGCGCGGTTGTTCCGCTTCGTCTGAACGCGCAACTGCTGCAGCGCCCCCGCGCGATACCCCATTTCGCGAATCACGAATTTCGCCGCGCGGGCCGCGCTCCTACACTGGCCGCTCCTCATCCCCACAAGCCGCAAGGAGCAGCCATGCAGCAGCATCGACTCGTCGACCAGCAATTCGGCCAGGTCGCCCAGGCCTACCTGACCAGCGCAGTGCACGCGCAGGGCGCCGATCTGGACGCGCTGGCCACGCTGGCGCAATCAGCGCCGCACGCCAAGGTGCTCGATCTTGGCTGCGGCGGCGGACACGTAAGCTTTGCGATGTCGCCGCACGTGGGGGCCATGGTGGCGTACGACCTGTCAGAAGACATGTTGAACGTGGTGGCCGCCGAAGCGGCGCGCCGCGGCCTTGCGCAGTTGCACACGCAAGCTGGCCGCGCAGAGAGCCTGCCCTTTGACGATGCCGCGTTCGACATCGTTGCCACGCGGTTTTCTGCCCACCACTGGTACGACGTTCGCAAAGGCCTGGCTGAAGCACGCCGTGTGCTCAAACCCGGCGGCAAGCTCGTCATCGTGGATATCGTCGCGCCGGAGGTGCCGCTGCTCGACACGCTGCTGCAGACCGCGGAGGTGCTGCGTGACGCTTCGCACGTGCGCGACTACCGTGTCTCCGAATGGCTGTCCATGCTGGCCGAAGCGGGCTTCTCGCCGGGCACGCCGCGCACGTGGAAACTGACGATGGCTTTCGACAGCTGGATCGCCCGCATTCGCACGCCGCAGGTGCGCGCAGATGCCATCCGCGATCTGTTCGACCGTGCAGCCGACGAAGCACGCACGTACTTTGCCGTGGCACCCGACCATTCATTTGCCATCGACGCGATGCTGCTCGAGGCCACCTGAGCCATGTGAGCGGCTTGGGCGCCTGCATCCCTCTCATCCTTTTTGTCACACCCGTCGGAGGGGTGCCGCGATACGGCGCCGTTTTCAGGGTTTCGCTTAATCCAGAATGAAAAAAATGTGATATCGGAACACGTGTACGAACGCGGCGTTGCCGGTAGCCTTCCGGGTTACCGTCGACTCCGGTCGGCCTTGGCGCACGGCCACTGCGCCGACTTCCGATTTCCATGTACGCCCTGTTCCCCGCCTTCGTCTCGTCGCTCTTCCTGTTCTACGGCGTCTACGTCGTGACCACGCGCGGCCGCACGCGCGCGAGCCTAGCGTTTCTCGGCATGACAACGCTCACGTGCCTATGGCAAGGCATCTGGGCGTTTCTGTTCCAGACCCAAGACGTTGGCACGGCCCAGGTGCTCGCCAAACTTGGCTGGATCGCCATCCTCGTCATGCCGACCATGCTCTACCACTTTGCCGTGGAGGTGGCCGAGGCCCCGGGTGAGCGGCGCTGGCTCATGGCTGCCTATGCATTGGACGCGGTGCTGATCGCGTTGCTGCTGACCACCAACCTCGTCATCGACGGCGTGTATCAGTTCCACTTCGGGTTCTATCCGAGGGCGGGCGCGCTGGAAGCCGTGCACATCGTCCAGACAGCCGCGCTGGTCACGCGCGGCATGTGGGTGCTCTACCGCGAGCAGCGGCATGCCACGGCTGAGAAGCGCAAACGACTGCTGACTTGCCTCTTCGGCGTGGGGCTGATTTCGTTGGCGGCGGCCGACTACGCGGTCAACTACGGCATTGCGTTCTACCCGCCGGGCGTTCTGCCGCTGGCCATTGCGCTGGGCATCATCGCCGTGGGCGTGGTCAAGTTTGACTTGATGCGCCCCTATGCACTGGCAGCCACCGTTGCACACGAAGTGCGCACGCCGCTGACCACCATCCGCTTGCAGGCAGCCGAAATCGCCCGCGCCTGGCCAGACGTCTACCGCGGCTATCAGCTCGCCATCGACAACGGCCTGTGCCAGCCGCCGCAGCATCCTGCCATGCTGGATCGCCTGTCAAAACTGGCGGGAGCCATCACATCGGAAGTCGCGTCCGCACACAGCGTGATCGAGATGGCCCTGGCCTCCGTCACGCTGGAGCGCCTGGACCGGCGCACCTTCGCAGCCCATTCGCTGCACGAATGCGTGGAGACGGCCGTGGCGCAGTATCCGTTCCAGGCCGGTGAGCGCGAACGCGTTCACGTACAGCCGTTCAACGCCGACTGGCGCTTCGTGGGCTCCGATACGTTGCTCGTCTACGTGCTGTTCAATCTGCTGAAGAATGCGCTGCATGCCATCCAGATCGCGCGCAAGGGGCACATCGAAATCTCGGCCCGCCAGGATGGAGACAGCTATGTGCTCGTGGTGCGCGACAGCGCCACCGGCATTCCGCCCAGCGTGCAACGCCGCATGTTCGACCCGTTCTTCTCCACCAAGCACGTCGGCAAAGGCTCAGGCGTGGGGCTGACGTTCTGCCGCCGCGTCATGCAGGCGTTTGGCGGGCGCATCCAGTGCGAATCGGTGGTTGGGGAATACACGCTGTTCTCCATGCGGTTTCCCCAACCTCCTGCTATCTGACGTTCACGTCTTCAAAACGTCAGGACACCTGCGCCAACTCCGGCACGGTGTCCAGCTCGTACGCCTTCACACGCAGGCGCACGTGTTGCGGCAACCGCTGAATCACGCGCTCGGCGTTGGCGCACACCACCTGCTGATACCCCAGCGACACAAGCCGTCCGCCCGAAACAAACCGGAACACCATGTAGAACGAGCAGGGCTGCACCCGGAATGTGTTCAAGTGGCATTCCACGCGCTGAAACGGGAATGTCTCTTCAACGAATTCCTGATGCGCGAGCTTGGTCACGAAGATCACGCGCCCGCTCATGAGCAGGTCTGCGTCGATGCATTCGTGAAACCACCGCTCGCGCACCACGCCCTGCCACTCGAAATACCGGGCGAAATACGTGTTGGCGTAGGCGTTGGAATCCTTCAGATAGACATCGAAGGCGTGCTGGAACGTCTGCTGCGCGGAAATGGCTTCGGGCAGCTCGGCATTGCGCAGATAGTGGTTGACGACTGTGGCAATGGATTGGCCTGTCGGCATCGCATACTCCAAGAATGGAATTGGCTGCTGGCGGCAGCCGCGCATGCGCGGTGGTCCCGCGCATGTGTCCATTCTTCCGATGCACTTGCCGTTGCGTAACAAGCCAATGGCGTAGCCCTACGAACGGGCGGCCTACTCCCCGCCCGCAACACTCCGCAGCCCCGGCGGACTCTGATGAAAGCGGAACGTATTGCGCCCGCTGCGCTTGGCATCGTAGAGCGCCGCGTCGGCCCATTCGAACAGCACGTCCACGTGTTCGTCGGCGGGCGTGAGCGTGACGGCGCCGGCTGACAGCGTGACGTACGGCGCGGCAACAGACGCCGCGTGCGGTTCGGCTCGTTCGGCCACCATAGCCACGGCCCGCGCAACCGCCTGCCTGGCCTCGTCGCGGTCCAGGTCAAACAGCATGGCGACAAATTCTTCGCCGCCCACGCGCGCAATGAAGTCATCGGGGTGCCGGCACGCCATGCCCAGCGTGTCGGCCACCATGCGCAGGCAATCGTCGCCGCGCAGGTGGCCGTAGGTGTCGTTGTATTGCTTGAAGCAGTCGATGTCGAACAGCGCCAGCGTGACAGGGCGCTTGTCGCGGCGGGCGTGGTCGAACAATCGCGGGGCCTGCGTTTCAAAAAAGCGCCGGTTGAACAGGTGTGTGAGCGCGTCGCGGTTGACGTCGTTCTCCAGCACGCTGAGCAGGTCGCGCGTGCGCTGCAGCTCGCCGCGCAGCGCATCCTGGGCGCTGGCCATGCCGGCACGCTGCAACTGCTCGACCGTCACGTCGCGCAGCAGCAGGAAAACGCCGGTATGCCGGCCGCGCGCGTCGCTCAAGCCCTCGAGCGTGACTTCCAGCGTGCGGCCCGTGTCGGGCAGCCAGACCTGATGGCGGTTAGGCAGGCGCGTACGCTCAAACTCGCGCAGGATGCCGGCCACGTTCAGCACGGCGGGCGGCATTGCATGCACCTTGGCAGTCGGCAACAGGTGGCGCGCGGCGGCGTTGATGCTGGCGATGGAGCCATCGCGGGCGAGCACGATGCAACCATCACGCATGGATTCGATGATCTTGCCGCGGGCATAAGCGGCGGTATCGCGCAGGCGCGGCCGCAAGACGATCCAGCCGAGCAATGAAGTGCTGACGGCAAACGTGGCGGGTGTGAGATCGCCGCCGAGCGCCGTCGTCCAGCGCTGCAGATAGGCAAGATGCGCGACCAGCGGCAGCAGTTGCCCGATGACAAGCGCCAGCCGCACCTGCGTGCGCGACGACACATAGAGCCCGGAGGCAACTTCGTCGATGGGCAATACCAATAGCACAAGGCTGATGGCCAGCAGCACGTAGTTGTAGGCGGTGGCCACCCAGAACATGCGCCCGTGCTCGAACACCGCACCCCGTATGCCGTCGATGACGACGAAACGCGCATCAAGCCATACCAGGTGATGCAATTCATTGGTAGCGACCAGCCCGACGAATCCGGCGCCCACGAGCAGCGCCAGCAGCCAACCCACGCGCACCAGCAGCAATGCATTGAGTTCTGGCCGGATGAGCCCAATGACCATGCGCAGCCATGCGGCCGGCACCATCATGATCCCGAGATAGGCGACCTTGGCCCAGCCCACGCGCACGGGCATGTCGAAGCTGACGACTTCCATGAGGCGCGCGCCGCTCCAGAGCGCGGTACCGAGCGCCAACAGCATGAAGGCGGAGACTTCCGCGTCATCGCGGCGTGGCCATGAAAGGCCAATCAGCGCGATCGAAACGAGTGCAGCGCAAGCCAGTGCAGCGATCAGCATGATCGGCACGCCCCACGCGCATGGCGATGCCGGCGAATGACGACGCCAGCGGGTTGGTCCACGTGTATTCCCTGTTCGTCCGTTGTTCTTGCAGTGTATCGGGCACTGTTGCCGTGTGATTGGCTGCGTGGTGCGCACCCGATCACCTCCCCCTCCCATCGGCAGGAAATGTAAAAACTGAAGGCCCGTGCGGCTTTGCGGCGCATGGCGCGGCCCGCGCGTGCTGAGAGGGACGTATCGAGTTGTCGACGAATTCGTTTGCGCGGCTTTGGGATCACCCACACGCTGGACTGCCGAAAAGCGCGGAGGTGTCCCGCGCACCGTGTTTTTGGGTATTGGGGCGATGGCCGTCCTGCGCTTTCCCGCAATGCAGCGAGGGATTGGAGCGTCGCCCAAAGGGGTGCCGTCAACCCCTCCAGACAACCCCCGCCACGGTCCGACCGCGCAACGCTTTTGCGCAGGGGCGAACGTGCCGTTTCAGATGCCGTGACTTGATCGGCACCGCTATCTTGGCTTCACAAAACGTCGGTATCATCGAACACATGACCGATACCCGCGCCACCGCCCATCTCTATCCCGCGCATGACCTGGCGATCTGCACCGACGCCAACACCGCCGTCGAGCGCATTACCGCCATTTACGAGCGCTCTGCGCAAGCGATCCGCGATCGTTTCCACGCCTTTGCGCGTGGCGAGGATTGCAGCGAAGACCTCTCCGCCTGCTACCCCTACCTCGGCATCACCGTCGACCCGAAAACGCTGGTGAGCGACGCGCGGCCGGCTTGGGGCACGGTGGCGTATCCAGGCGTGTACGGCACGACGCTCACGCGGCCGGACCTCTTCCGTGATTACTACCGCGTGCAGATCGAACGGCTGCTGCACTATCACAACAGCCCCGTCGTGGTGGGCGTGAGCAACCGGCCGATCCCGCTGCCGTTCGTGGTGGAAGCGTCCACCGTGGATATCACGCCCGAGCAGGCGCGCGCGTTGGGCGGTGCGTTTACGCTGCCCGACCTCGCACAGATTGACGACTCCATTGCCAACGGCACGTACCGCCCCATCGGCGACGAACCGCAGCCGCTGTCGATGTTCACCGCAGAGCGGGTCGACCTCGCCCTGCAGCGCCTGTACCACTACACCGCCACGCACCCGAAGCACTTCCAGCGCTTCGTGCTGTTCACCAACTACCAGCGCTACGTCGATGAGTTTGCTGCCCTCGGCCGCAAGCTGATGGAAGACGGCAACGACGAGGGCTACATCCGCTTTGTCGAGCCCGGCGACACCGAACACGAACTTGGCACGCCCGCACCGGACGACTCCCACCGCATCAAGGGCCTCCCGCAGATGCCCGCTTACCACCTGGTGCGCGAAGACCGCCTGGGCGTGACCCTGGTGAACATCGGCGTGGGCCCGTCCAACGCGAAGACCATCACCGACCATCTGGCCGTGCTGCGACCGCACTGCTGGATGATGATCGGCCACTGCGGCGGCCTGCGCCGTTCTCAGCAGTTGGGCGACTACGTGCTCGCGCACGCCTATGTGCGCGACGACCATGTGCTCGACCAGGACCTGCCGCCCTGGGTGCCCGTGCCGCCCATCGCCGAGATTCAGGTGGCGCTGCAGGAGGCTGTGGCGCGCATCACGGGGCTGTCCGGCGCCGATATGAAATCGCGCATGCGCACCGGCACGGTGGTCTCCACCGACGACCGCAACTGGGAGCTGAAGTACCAGGCGCTGTACAGCCGCTTCAACCAGTCGCGCGCGATTGCCATCGACATGGAAAGCGCGACCATTGCCGCCAACGGCTTCCGTCTGCGCGTGCCCTACGGCACCCTGCTCTGCGTGTCGGATAAACCGCTGCACGGCGAGCTGAAGCTGCGCGGCATGGCCAACCTGTTCTATCGCCAGCGCGTGAGCCAGCACTTGGACATCGGCATGGAGGCCGTGCGCCTGTTGCGCGAAAGCGGCGTTGAAGCGCTGCACTCGCGCAAGCTGCGCAGCTTTGACGAGCCCGCGTTCCGATAGCGCGGGTTAGTGCAGGTTAGTGCGGGCGCTGCTCCGGCAGCGCTTCGCGCAAGAAATCCAGAAAAACCCGCACCACCTCGGGCAAGGTTCGGCCCGCCAGGGTCTGCAGTTCCACTGTTCGCCCACGCATGCCGCGCTCGCGAATCTCGGCGGCATGCAGCTCACCGCGCTGTACGCGCTCGCGCACCGTGATTTCCCCCGCGATGCCCAAGCCGCCGCCGTGCAGCACGAAACTCAACAGCCCATCGAAGCGGTTGCTGACCAGCACCGGCTCGAACACGAGGCCGCGTTGACTGCAACCCATGTCAAATAACTGCCGCACTGTGTTGTCGGGCCCGGAGAGCGCAATCGGAAATGGGTGCATCTGCGCAAGCGTCACGCTGTTGAACTTCGCCAGCGGGTGGTCGGGCCGCATGATGGCAAACACCGAACCACGCTGCTGATACGCCACGCGAATGCCCTGCACGGCGGCACGGCTGTACGTCAAGCCAATGTCAACGTCGCCACGCAGGACCGCCTCGGTCACGCGCATGGGCTCTTCGGCGCGCAAGTCGAACTGAATGCCCGGATGCCGCTCGCGAAACGCCACGATGGCGCGTGGAACAAACTCAATCGCAAACCCATCGGAGCACGCAATGCGCACGCGCCCGCGCTGCAGCCCTTGCAGGCCTTGGATATCCGAGACCACGCGTTCAGCCTCCAGCGCCCCGCGCAGCGCGTGCGCGGCAAGCAGCTCGCCTGCTGCGCTGGGCCGCATGCCGCGCGGTTGCCGCTCGAACAGCGGCACGCCCAGCAGCTCTTCAAGCATCGCCACTTGCCGGCTGATGGCGGACGCGCTGACGTGCAGGCGCGCGGCCGCCTCCGTCAATGAACCGCTGCGCACAACCTCCAGAAAATAGCGGAGGGACGTCTCCTGCAGGCGATGAGATGACATGAGCGACGTAGGCGCGGGAGCCCTTTTGCTTTGCAGAAAACGCAAAGATATCCCAAGAAAATTCTAATGGTCAAAAGGGTGTGGTATGCGCAGACTCATCCGGAACTGTTCGATCAGCGGAGTGTCCAGATGCCCCTTCAGCTCGCAGCCCGTCAACCTGCCCCGTCCCGCGCATCCCATCGCCTTCGGGCGCTGGTGCCGGCTCTCATGCTGGGTGCCGCTGGCTTGGCCGGTGCCGCCGAACTCTCTGCGGCAGACGCCGAACGCCATGCGCAGGCAACGTACCGCGAATACTTTCAACTGCTCTCCCTGCCCAACGACGCCATCGCGCCAGAGGACGTCCGCAAGAATGTCGACTGGCTGGAGCAGGCATTCCGCAAGCGCGGCTTCACGACAAAGCAATTGGCCAACAACGGCAAGCCGATGCTCTATGCCGAAATGCCGAACCCGGATGCTGCCCGCAAAACGGTGCTGTTCTACATGCACCTCGACGGCCAGCCTGTGATTCCCGCGCAGTGGGCGCAGAAGAGCCCGTGGACGCCCGTTCTCAAGCACAAGACCGCTCAGGGCAACTGGGAAGAGATCGACTCGGCGCAGTTGTTCAGCGGCCCGCTCGATCCGGAATGGCGTGTATTCGGCCGTTCATCCGCCGACGACAAGGGCCCGATCATGATGATGCTGGCCGCCATTGACGCACTGAAGGCCAGCGGCACTCAGCCTGCCGTCAACATCAAGATCATTCTCGACAGCGAGGAAGAAAAGGGCTCGCCGTCGATCAGCAAGGTGATGCAGGCAAACCGCGAGCTGCTGCGCTGCGACGCCATCGTCATCCACGACGGCCCCATGCACGCGAGCAACCGGCCAACCCTGGTCTTTGGCAACCGCGGCGCGGCCGAAGCCCGGTTGACCGTCTATGGCGGCAAGGTACCGCTGCACAGCGGGCACTACGGCAACTACGCCCGCAACCCGGCCCAGCAGTTGGCCAACCTGCTGGCATCGATGAAGAACGACGAGGGCCGGGTGACGGTGCCGGGCTATTACGACCACGTGAAGATCAGCGACGCTGACCGCAAGATCATGGCGGCCGTGCCTGACGACCAGGCAGCGCTCAACAAGCGCCTGGGCATTGCGCATGCCGACAAGGTCGGCGCCAATTACCAGGAGGCGATGCAGTACCCGTCATTGAACGTGCGCGGCATGGCCTCTGCGGCCGTGGGCGACAAGGTGGCGAACATCGTGCCCGACAAGGCCGTCGCAGAGCTCGACCTGCGAACCACGCCAGACTCCAGCGCGGCCTACCTCGGCAAGCTGATCGAACAGCACGTCGAGCGCCAGGGCTACCACCTCGTCAAGAACGTCCCGACCGACGAAGAGCGCAGCCGTTACGACAAGCTGGCCACCTTCACGTATCAGAGCGAGGGCGCGGATGCGGCGGGTTCACCGATCGACTCGGCAGTAGGCACATGGGCCTACAAATCCCTGACCGACACGTTTGGTGCCAACCCGGCACCCGTCCGCATCCGCATGATGGGCGGGACCGTGCCCACCGCAGAAATCGTGGGCGTGCTGCAGGTGCCGTTCGCGATCATTCCGCTCGTCAATGCCGATAACAATCAGCACGCTGCTAACGAGAACCTCCGGATGGGCAACTACGTGAGCGGCGTGCGCACGATCTACGGCCTGCTGACGCACCCGCTCTGACACGCACTACGGTTAAGCCGCGCGAAACAGCCCATGCAGCCCGAGCGGCGCCACGCCGCTCAGGCTTGCCATGGCGACGGGCCCCGCAGAAACATTCTGTGCATCGAACGCCGTCAATCTGGTGCAGCCGGCGTCCACATCGAACACCGTGCCGATCAGCCAGCCCTGGCCTTCACGAGCGCTGGCCGAGGCCGGCACGAACACGTGTTCCTCCACCAGCGTGCGGTGCCCAAAACGGTACTGTTGCACCCGCCCCGAATCCGTATCCATACGCATGACGGTGTCGAAGCCGTTGAGCGACTGCGGAGTGCCGCTGGACGACCGCGCCGTGTGGGCCACCATGAACAACGCGTGATGGCGCTGCGCAGTGCGGCGTGTGTCGATCTTCGGGAATTCGGCCACATGCTCGGTGCTGAACTGCTCGGCGCGGCCAGTGCGCAGGTTCAACTGCACTTGCGTAAGGCGAGCGCCGGGCGACGGACGAATCTGCCCGCGCATCAATTCACGCAGCGACGTGGTGACGACCGCGGCATCGTCCGAGCGGATGTAATCGAGATGGACCTCCAGCCCATCCGGTGACGACCACGCGTTGCCCAGATGGAAGACGAAGCCCGCCGGCAACTGCAGCCAGCGCATGCGTGTGACGTCGTCCTTGTCTAGCACGAGCACACGCATGCCCAGCTCTGGCCGCCAGACATGGGAATCCAGAAACGACATGCCTGCGCGCGAGCGTTCCACGTCGTACACGAACGGCGGCAGCAGAAACACCAGGTGGCGCTGCGTCACGGCAAAGTCGTGCACCATCGCCACGTCCGGCACCTTGAGCGTTTCCACACGCTTGAGCGCACCGTCCGCGCCCACGCAGTAGACGGTCAGCAGACCGGCCGCGCTGCTCACGCCAAAATTCCATAGCGTGCCGTCAGGTTCGACCTTCGGGTGGGCGGAAAACGGCATGCCCTTGTAGTCGTCGCGCCAGGTCTGCACGCCCAGTGTGCGCAGTGAACCCGGATCGACGCGCGTGGCCGAGCCACCTTCCCACAGGGCGAGCATCTCTTCGCCATGCATCACCAGGCTAGTGTTGGCGACATTGATGCTGTCGGGCGAAGCGACCGGCTCCATGTCGGGGTTGGCGGTCCCGAATGTCGCGCGCAACGGCCGGCCGGCGGCGGTGTCGGCGACAAACTTGTCGGTGCGCACAAACACGCCGCGGTGCGTCACGCCCTGCTCGCTGATGTCGTATCGCTGGATCATGCCGTCGCCATCAAACAGGTGGTGATAACGCACGCCGCCGATCTCATGCCGCGCGGGGCCATTTCGGTAGAACGCGCCGTGCAACGCGGGCGGGAACCTGCCTTCCACCTTCAGCGGGCGAGTCGGCATGTCGGCGCTGACGCCCTGGTAACCCGCAAGCCACGGGTACTGCACGCGCGCCGCTGCAAACCCCGCAGCCCATGGGTCCGGGGTGGCGGCCATTACATCGGTCAGGGTCAAGCCAAACGGTGCGGCGCCCAAGGCCGCAATGAAGGATCGGCGTTGCATGACGGGGCCTCGCTCAACATCAATGCAAGTGAATCGTCACGCGCTGGTCGCCCTGCACGTCGATGGCGGCATCGTCAAATGCGGGCGGACCGAAGCGGCCGCGTGCATCGCGGCTAAAACCGTAAGGCTCGATGGGAATGCCGGCTGGGTTGGTGCCGAGCTTGGCGTCGTTGTTCGCGTCATGGAAGACCGACAACGCGTAGCGCCCCGCCGGCAAGTCCGGATACACGAAGGTGACGCTTGCGCCGGACACGCTATCGAGCGCAGCGATGTCAGCCCGGATGGCCGAATCGGGCTTGAGCCAGCCTGCGGCGTCGCGGAACATCGCCGCACGCACCGCGCCTTGGCGCCCTTGTGCGCCTTCCACCACCACCGTCAGCGTGGCGGCTGAGGCACTTGCGGCAAGTGCTGTCAACGTCAGGGCCAGCGCAAGGCGCGGCAGAGAAAACATGGCAGTCATGAACGTCTCCTGAGTGGCCGGCGAGGCGTTGGCAGGCCGGCGGTCAGGAGGCAATGTAGGCCGACATTTCGCAGCGGTCAGCGGCAATGCGACGAAGTGCGAGCGCCGCGGCGCAAACGGTCGCTTGCGGGCGATGAGCGAATCACAGCAGCTTGAGGGGATCACGCCAGACGTACTGACTAAAACGCCCGCGGGGTCGGCGGGCGCTTGGTCGGGTGGTGCTAATGCGGCAAGCTCGACAAGCGGTGCTCGGCCAGCAGCACGCTCGCACTCAAGGCAAGCTGGGCGGAGATGAAGCCCTCGGGCATCTCAACGTCTTCCCAGTCACACACGATGTTGCCGGCGCGACAGACCTGGAAACGGGCCGTCCACCGATGATCGTCGCGTTGCAGCGGGTCAACGACGATGACATGCGAGCCGTGCGTCACTTCCTGAATCGCCATTGTGGTTCCCCCGTTTCGTGATCGTTGGGAATCCACCTTAACAAAGGCCCGTGACACAAATCTGTCCGCCGCTCACCTACAAATGGGGGAGGGCGCACCTCATCCGACCAGCGGATCGGGCCGGGCAGACGAGCGCGTGCCAGGCAGCGGATGATTATCGGGACCGTAGTACGTAAACACCGCCGAGAACTTGACGGCGCCCGTCTGGTTGGCGCGGGCTGCGTGGAAGGTGTTGCAATGGAAGAGGAGCACGTCGCCGGGCAGCAGCGGCACAGGGCGCGCGCTGTCGATCAGCGCGCGGTTTTCTGGCAACTCCTGGCGCAGGAACAGCTTGGCGTCGAACCGGTCGGCGGGCAGGTCAAGCGTATGGCTGCCGGGAATCACCCACAGGCAGCCGTTGTCGACCGTCTCTTCCACCAAGGCCAGCCACGACGACACCAGCTCGTTGCGAGCGAACGACCAGTAGCGGCTGTCGCGGTGCCAATGCGTGGCGGTGCCAAAGGCGGGGTGCTTGGTCATCACGCAGTTGTGGTGCGCGAGAGAAAGATGCACGGGACTGCCAATCAGTTGCGCAATCGCGCCGGCCACGCGCGGGTCGCGCGCCCATTCCGTATAAGGCGTGCCGCGTGAATCTGCATCGAGCAGGCGGCGCACCGTCTGCCCCCCCTCGGCTTCGCGCGAGAGCGGTGCCCCGGCATAGCCGACGTCGGTTTCCAGTTCCACCGGCGCTTCAGCGCGGGCCAGCTCGTCCTGCGCGGCCGCAAGCAACGCGGCGCTCACCTGCTGGCTGACGAAGCCGCGCAACACGACGTAGCCGTGCTCCTTGAAGAAAGCTTGTTGCTCGTCGGAAAGCGGGTGGGCGTGGGTGGCGGTGGGGGCAGACGCGGACATGGTGGAAAGAGCGTACGGAGACGGCGAAAGACAACGAGTGTAACGCGCTGCCGTATGCGTTGCAGACCCGCCCCACGGCTGGCCTGCTCAGGATCAAACGCAATGCGCGTTGTCCTGGTCGGGCTTCACTAAAGCTCTACCAAAACGCCTGTTGGCCCGACAACCGGAAGTATTTTGCGATCACCATCAGGCCGAGCAGGCGTTCCTGGTCTCGGTTCATGAATTGCGCCACCCATCGATTGGCGTTGCGCACGATCGCCAGTGCATCGCCCGGGTGTTTCCGGTAATGCTCCATTTTCTCCTGGAGGTCCGAATAATCGTCCTTCAGCAAAACATAATGCACATCCGGAATCAACCTGCCCTCCATGAACCATGTCTCATATCGAGGCCGCCGCATGAAGCAAAGCGAGTTGGAGGACATGATCCATTTGAGGTTCGTGGCAACGTCGTTCCCCTCGACGCTCACGATGAACTTATATTGCAGTTGCTCGGCAATCGTCATCGGTGACTTGTAGGTTGCCTTCCCAAGTTCCGATTTTCGAGTATCGCCAATGTCAACGTTTGCCAAGTCGTGACAACGCTCGACAAACGCTTTGCGATGTTCCTGATGGCACGGGCCCCGAAAAACCGCCATAGGCTTCTTGTCGTGGAAATCGATCTTGTCACGTGCCAGCGAAAAATGCCGGATGGCGTCCAATTTCAAGAGAATCCCATTATGGGAGCTGCTCTTGATGGGACGGCTTTTCACGAATGCCGGATGGGTCGGCTCGGCAGTCACGTCGCCGCAGTCGTAGTCAAAGCAGTAACCCGGACCAAAATAGTCCATCAAGTCGACAAGATCATAAAAATAGGTGCTCCCTATTTCACAATCCTTGTCGACGACGGTGCTTGTCGAGGATTTCAACAAGAAATTCGAATACTCCACGGCATTGCGGCTCGGGTCGAACGACTCCGAAACCGAGTTGTAATAACTCAGTCGATCGATGACGTCCTGCATGCCACTGTGGCCGCCTTTTCTTTTCAGAAGAACCTCGGCTCTCCCGTTCTTTGTTGCGCCCGCCAGAAAATGGCTCGAAGCATTCGAAAAGTAATACCAGAATTTTTTTGCAGAGACTCTGCTCAAGCGGTATTTGAAATGACGCATGAACCAAAAGATGCCGCGAAAATTTAAACCCCGGGGTGTCGCCTCTCGAGCGAAATGTTCCAGCCCCCTACACGCAGATTCAAGTGGCATACGATCCACTTCTGCTCGCCGCTGACACACGTGGCGGCCGATCGCGCATCTCCCATCACCGCAGGACAGCGCATCGACCCCGTTTGCCCCTCGCATTCGCGGCGGCCCTCACTTTACCGTAAGTATCTTGCCGCTCATTGCGTTTCTTGGCGTCGCGCCGGCCGCTTCGGTCGTGGTCTCGTTTGCCACAGCTTGGCTGTTGTCATGACGTAACACTTTGCCGTCGTCCGAGGCCGACGAACCATGTCAGCCTCGTCCACTGCATTCACGGCGCGGGCAGACAGAAGCGCCCGGCCCTCGCGTTACTGCACGTCCAACGCCGTCACGGTCAATGCGCCGTTCACCTTCTCGGCGACAAAGCGCACTTTGCTGCCAACGTGCACTTTGGTGAGCATGGCCGGATCCTGGACTCGAAACACCATCGTCATGGGTTCCATACCGAGGTTCTCAAGCGGGCCGTGCTTGATGGTCAGCTTGCCCGCAGCGGTGTCGATCTTCTTGATCTCACCTTCTGACATCGGGGCGGCAGCGGTAGCCGCAGGGGCGGAAGCGGCATCTTCAGCCGCGTGAACAAACGGTGCACCGGCCAGCAGCACGGTCAGCATCAGGGCGTAACGAAACATGTTGGGCTCCTTGTTCAAAGACGGGGTTGGGGATCAGGATTTGTTGCCGCGCACCTGCACGGCGCCGTGCATGCCGGCTTCGAAATGTCCGGGTTGCAGACAAGCAAAATCGACGGAGCCGGTGCGCGTGAAGTGCCAGACGATCTCACCGCGCTGGCCTGGGTCAACGGTGACGGCGTTGCCGTCGGCGTGCTCCATCTCGGGGTGCCTGCGCATCTGCTCGGCGTGGGCCGCGAGGTCGGCCGGCGTGCCCAGCGTCATCTCGTGCCGCACCTGGCCGCTGTTGACGACCTCGAAGCGGATGGTCTCGCCGCGCTGCACTGTGATCTGCGCGGGCGTGAAGCGCATGGTGTCGGCCATGTCGACGCGCACGGTGCGGGTGATGTGGGCAGCGTCGCCGGGTTCGCCGATGGCTGCATCGCCATGGTCATGCCCGCCGGCGTGATTGCCGGATGCGTGAGCGATGGCGGCCATCGACATCAGCGCGGCCAGGAAAGTGGAGCGGATCGGATTGCGTTGCATGTTGGGGCTCGTATTGGATATGGATTCAGGCATCGCTCAGTCGTCGATGCCGTTGCCGGTGTATTCGTAGGCGACGGTGCCCTTGGGGTGCTTGTACCAGCCGGGGTCTGCATAGCTGTTGCGCGGCAGATCGCGACGCACCTTCATCACCGTGAACATGCCGCCCATTTCAATGGCACCGAATGGGCCCTGCCCCGTCATCATCGGCAACGTGTTGTCGGGCAGCGGCATTTCCATCTCGCCCATGTCGGCCATGCCGGCCTGGCCCATGCCCATGTAGTCGGGCACCAGCGCGTTCATCTTCTTGGCGAGATCCTTCTGCTGTACGCCGATCATGGTCGGCACGTTGTGCCCCATGGCGTTCATCGTGTGGTGCGACTTGTGGCAATGAAAGGCCCAATCGCCAGGGTTGTCGGCGATGAACTCGATGGCACGCATCTGGCCCACGGCAATGTCCGTCGTCACCTCCGGCCAGCGCGCGCTGGGCTGCACCCAGCCGCCGTCGGTGCCGGCCACTTCGAAGGTGTGGCCATGCAGGTGCATCGGGTGGTTCGTCATCGTGAGGTTGCCCATGCGGATGCGCACGCGATCGCCAAGGCGTACGGGCAAGGGGTCGATGCCGGGGAAGACCCGGCTGTTCCACGTCCACATGTTGAAGTCGGTCATCTGGGCCACGCGCGGCGTGTATGACCCGGGGTCGATGTCGTACGCGGCGAGCAGGAAGACAAAGTCGCGGTCCACACGATGCTGCGCCGGGTCTTTCGGGTGCACGACGATAAAGCCCATCATGCCCATCGCCATCTGCACCATCTCGTCGGAATGCGGGTGGTACATGAAGGTGCCGGACTTCTTCATCTCGAACTCGTAGACGAAGGTCTTGCCTGGCGGGATGTGCGGCTGCGAGAGGCCGCCCACACCGTCCATGCCGGCGGGCAGGATCATGCCGTGCCAGTGCACCGTGGTGTGCTCGGGCAGCTTGTTGGTGACGAAGATGCGCACGCGATCGCCTTCCACGCATTCGATCGTCGGGCCAGGGCTCTGGCCGTTGTAGCCCCACAGATGGCCCGTCATGCCGGGCGCGAATTCGCGCTCGACCGGTTCGGCCACGAGGTGGAACTCCTTCCAGCCGCCGCGCATGCGCCACGGCAGCGTCCAGCCGTTGAGCGTGACGACGGGGTTGTAGGGCCGGCCGTTGGGCGGCGCGAGCGGCGGCTGAGTGGCCGGCTTCGATTGCAGCGGCGCTTCAGGCAGCGAGGCAGCGCCGGCACGCGAGACCATCGCCGCGCCCAGCATGGCCGCGCCCGTGCCGCCGAGAAATTGACGTCGGGAAACCATGTTCAATGTCCTTCAGGAGAGTTGGGCGCAGGCGCTGTCGCGTTTGCTTCGGCCGGCGGCAACTTGCCGCCCAGCGCCATCTGCAGATCGGTCTGCGCAATCCAGTAGCCGCGCAGCGCGTCGATATAGCCATTGACCGCATTCACCTGCTCGCGCGCATCGGCCAGCAGCTCGAACACGCTCACGAGCATGCCGTTGTAGCGCAGCAGCATCTCGTCGGAGATGGTCTTGCGCAGCGGCACCACCTCGTCGCGGTAGTGGCGGCTGAGGTCATATGCCGTCTGATAGCGCACGTACGATTCGCGCACTTCGGAACGCGCACGCACCGCCGTGTCGGCAAGCTGATCGGCGGCCTGCATGTAGATCGACTGCGCACGCGCCACGCGGGCGCCGCCCCAGTCGAACAGCGGGATCTCGATGCCGATCTCATAGCCGGTTTCGCGTGGCTCATTGGATTTGCTGTTGCGCACGTAGCCGAGGTCGAGCACGTTGATGAAGCGCGTTGCCTGTGTGAGCCCCAGCGACGACGCCAAGCCCTCGACCTGCAACTTGCCCGCCTGGATGTCGAGCCGGTTGCGCAGCGCGTAGGCTTCAATCTGTTGCAGCTCGGGGCGATCCTTCGGCAGGTCGGGAAGCCGCTCCGGCAACTTGAAACCGGTATCTGCGCCCCACACACCCAGCATGCGGATCAACGCCTCGCGCTCCGCCTGCGCCTGCTGACGCGTGCGCGCAAGGTTGGCAGTGGCTTCCGCATAGAAGGCTTGTTCTCGAGCACGATCAAGCTTGCTGAAGTTGCCTGCGGAAGCCAAGCGCTTGGCGAATTCGGCACCGGCTTCGGCGGCTTGCTGAACCTGCTCCGCATAGCGCGCGGATTGCTCCGCCGCCACGGCATTGACGTATGCGCGGCGCGTATCGGCTGCCACCTGCAGCATCTGGTTGGCGACCAGCAGCTTGGTCTGCTCGAAGTAACGGCTTTCGATGCGCGTGGCCATCGGCAGCGTCAGCAGGTTCAGGAACGACAGCGAGAACGTGCGCTCGATCGACAGGTCATCACCGCTGCGCGTGCGTTTGAAACTGAAGCCGGGATTCGGCAAGCGGCTGGCCTGCACGAGCGCGGCTTCGGACAAGCCCAACTCCGCATATGAAGCCTGCAGGCCACGATTGTTCAGCAGCGCGATCTGCACGGCGCTGTCCATCGTCAGCGGCTGGGCGAGCAGCTCGCGCGTGCGCTGCGCGGCGCTGTCGCGTGCTTCTGGTGAACGCTGCCACGTGGCGTCCTTGCCGAGCCTATCGCGCGCCACATCGGCAACGGTCTTGAAGCCGCTGTCTTGCGTGATGGTGGCGCAGCCGCCCAGCAGCAGCGTGGCGGCCAGCGCGCACAGGGCGAGGCTGCGTGTGGATGGTTTGAGCACGGCGCCTCCTAGTGGTGGTGCATGCCGGGCATGGACCCGCCGGCAGGCTTGTTGGAGGTGGCGGCTGGTGCGCTCGCTGGCATGGCGTGCCCCGCGTGGCCGCCTTCCGCAGAAGCGTCTGACTTGGGGCTCACGGCAGCGTTGGTCTCGCGCCAGGGTGCGGGGCCGGTATCGCGATACGCGTGGTAGCTGTCGAATGTGCGCGGCGCGGCTACAGCCGGCACAGCCGCGTCCGCATTCAGTGGATCAGGCGGAGATGCCGCTGGCGCAGACGCTGCGCCCTGCGCCAAAGCCCATGGCGGCGCCAGCGTCAGCAGTGCGGCGGCCAAGAACCATCGTGTGGAAAGCATGAGAAACCTCGATCAAGCGTGATGACGTACGGCCGCGTGTGGTGCACGGAGCCGCAGAACCAGAGGCCAGCCCGTTCTATGGACGGACTGGTGGCGTCAAACGCGAATCGAGGGTGGACGTTGCAGCGCTTCGGGAATGAAGCTGCGGAAGGAAACAGCAAGGCCGCGCGGCGCAGCGGCCGGCAGCTTGATCAGCGGCACGCCAAGGCTGGCGGCCAGGGGAACGACCGAACCGAGCGAACAGGCCGCGCAGATCGGGCAGGTCTTGCAGTGCGACTGCGCCGGCGCTTTCGGCGCGCTGTCGGCAGCCATGGCGTCTTCGTGCTCATGGCACGCGTCGGACATGACGGCGCCGTCATCCGGCATTGCCATGGCAACCATCGCATCGTCCATTGCACCGCCGCGCGCCATCATGGCCGTCGCGGCAAACCCTTGCAGGGGCAGTGCCAGGACAACCAGCCAGAGCAGGAGGCGGGTCAGCAATCGGTGCATGGAAGACAAGACGGGCTGAAAATCGTTTGCCGCGAAAACCGGTAGTGTAGCGCGATGCCATCAAATTTCGCGCAACGCAGCACAAGATGAGTCGAGCGCGGCACAATGACGGCCTGCTGCGTACCCATTTCTGCGCGCACTGCTTTCCCATCATTCCAGCATCAACGCCCCCATGAATACGCAATCCCACCAGCTCAGCATGACCGTGCTGATGACGCCCGACATGGCCAATTTTTCCGGCAACGTACACGGCGGCCACATCCTCAAGTTTCTCGATCAGGTTGCGTATGCGTGCGCGAGCCGCTACGCCGGCCGCTATGTCGTGACGCTGTCGGTGGACCAGGTGGTGTTTCGCCAGCCAATTCACGTGGGCGAGCTGGTAACGTTCCTCGCGTCGGTCAACTACACCGGCCGCACGTCGATGGAAATCGGTATCAAGGTTGTGACCGAGAACATCCGCAACCAGGTCGTGCGCCATACCAACAGCTGCTATTTCACAATGGTGGCCGTGGATGATGAAGGCAGACCGGCCGACGTGCCGCCGCTGGCGCCCGCCAACACCGAAGAAAAAGAACGCTTCGAAGCCGCGCAGCAGCGCCGCACGCTGCGTCAGGAAATGGAAGCACGGCACAAGGCAATCAAGGCAACCTACAGCACGCCAGTTTCGAGCAACTGAGCTGCCTGCCTACGCGGTCAGCAAAGGACTGCGAACCGCGTGGTATCGCGATCGGGCATCGTTATCCACAGGCTTACCCACTGTTTCTGTGGATAACGCGCCGTGCCGGTGTTACGCAAACGCGCTCGACCTCCACGCGACCTAGGGCTGAGGAAGCCCGTGCAGAAACGCCAGCACGGCGTCGTTGAACAATGCCGGTCGCTGCAATGGCGCGAAATGGCTCACACCGGGCAGCAACACAAACTGCGCATCAGGAATGGTCCGCGCCAGATAGTGCGCGTGCTCGGGCCGGATGAATTCGTCGTGCTCGCTCTGCACGATGGTCACCGGCACCCGGGTGGCGGCAAGCTCTTCGGCTGTTGCGTTCGGCTGCGTCTGCATCATTTCGGTGACGGCCGCGACGAATGCATCAAAGTCGTCGGGTGTGGATGACAGCGCGGTGTAATCCTTTCGGTGGCGCGCAAAACAGCGGTCGATGACGGGCGTGGGCTCAAAGGGCTTGGCGCCGCTTGGGTCCATGTTGCAACCAAAGAAGAACACACCCGCCGCGCGTTCCGGCGTCTGCATGGCTAGGGTGAGCGCAACGCAAGCACCGTCGCTCCAACCAATGAAGGCGGCGCGGTCGATACGCAGCGCATCCATGACAGCCCGCACGTCGGATGCCATGCGCGTGTAGGCGTAAGGCTGTGCGTCGCGGGTGCTGCGGCCGTGCCCACGGCTATCAATGACGATGGGCCTGTAGCCCGCTCTCATGAGTGCCGGAACCTGATAGCCCCAATTGCCGCTATGGCCGAGCCCGCCATGCAGCAGGATCACAGGCCTGCCGACGCCGAAGCTCGCATACCAGATGCGGGCGCCGTCGTGCTCGACATGGCCTTGCGCAACGGCGGCCGGCAGCGGTCCAGCACCGTGGGCGGCAAAGCGTGTCAGATCGTCGTCGGAGGCGCTCATGTCGATCAGGTATCAGCCGCCATAGCCAAGCGCAGCAAACTGCTGCTTGAACCACCCGTAGCAAAGCGCCGCGGCCGCCGCAAAAATGGCCACGAGCACCCAGCCAAGCGGCGTGAGGCGCTTGCGTTCGGCATCACGGTAGGCCAGCTTGTCGCCGCCCACCAGAAACGCCAGTCCAAAAACCAAGCAAGCCGGCACCAGCACCATCGCCTTGAGCGAGTAGCCCACCGTAGGCGCACCCGCCTGCGCCTGGTGCAACGGCCCGAGGATGAAGAACCAGCCGATCACCGCGCCAGTGATGAGCACCAGCACACCGCCCAGGCGGGTCTTGAGGTCTTGAGACATGAGGAGTTCCGAGGGATGGGTTGGCCAGCGCCGTGCGACTACGCCACCTGCATGCCCCCGCGAGAATAGGGAAGCCGCTCAGGCCGTGCAACTTGTGTTAAGCCCGTTAACACAAGCCGAAGCACAAGCCGAAGACCCAGCCCCGACTACCGTGCCTCTTCGATCTGGATGCCAAGTTCATTGAGCACCTCACGCGCCGAACGAAACGCCTCGATAGCCGCCGGCGCACCGGCATAGATGGCGCTATGCAGCAGCACTTCGCGGATCTCCACTGCCGTTGCGCCGTTGTTGATGGCGCCGCGCACATGGCCCTTCAGTTCAGTGCTGCGGCCCAGCGCGGCGAGCATCGCGCACGTGCACAGGCTGCGCGTCTTCAGGTCGATGCCGTCACGCTGCCACGTGCTGCCCCAGGCATGCTCGTTGAGCCAATCCTGCAGCGGTGCCGAGAACGCATCCAATCCGCTCATCGCACGTTCAACAAATGCGTCGCCCATCACCTGCGCGCGGCGTGCGCGCCCAGCCTGCTTGTCTTGTTCCGACACGATGCTCTCCTCTGTTTTGAAAAATCACGTCGATCAGGCTGGCTTGACCAGCAACATCATCAGCGCCGTACCCAGCAGCACTGCGCAGAACGCCAGCCGCAAACGTCGCGCTGAAAATCGATACGCCAAGGCCACACCCCACGACACGCTGACAATACCGCCGGCCGCCAGCGGAATGCCCGTTCCCCAATCCACATGGCCGGCATGCGCATACGTGGCAAGTGCGACCAGCGAGCCCGGCACCACCAGTGCGAGCGCCATGCCCTGGGCGCGTGCCTGCGGCATGCCGAAGAACGTTACCAGCGCCGGCACCACCACCAGCCCACCGCCCACCGTGAAGATGCCCGACATCGCGCCGCTGGCGATGCCCATCAATGGCAGCGCGGCGGCCGGCATGGCATGTGGGGCAGCGTGCGCGGCATCGGCGGCACTCGGCTTCTCTTTGAGCTGCGAGGCAAAGTACACCGCCAGCATGATCAGGAATACCGCAAACGCCGTATGCAGCAGGTGAGCGTCCAGCCCCGCCGCAAAGCGCGCAGCAACGTAGGTCGCCGCCATCGAGAACACGCAGATCAGCGCGACGGAGCGCAGATGCACCGGATGCCGCTGGTGATACCGCCAGAAGCCGATCAACACATTGGGCGCAATCATCACCAGCGCAGTGCCCTGCGCGAGGTGCTGGTCCATCCCGTACAGATAACCGAGCACAGGAATGGCGATCAGCCCGCCGCCGATGCCGAGCAAACCGCCTGCCACGCCGAGACCCATACCGAGCAGCAAATTGATCAGGCCCGTAAGAACCGCGTGAGACGTCATGCCGACAAGAAGAAGGAAGCAGAAAGAAACACGGCGGCGCGCTATATCTGCTACAGCGCGCCGCCGGAGATGAATGTGAAATTCTAGCGCTTACCGCCCGGACAAGGTCTAGGCGAGATGCGCCGCGAAGCCTGACTTTTCGGGAGCGATCTCGGCCCGCAGCGTGAGCGCCGGGATCTCGTATTCACCGGCATTTTGCTGGCGGAACGGGATCGGCGCTGTGGTGAACAAGGTGTCGAGCCGCTCGCCCAGCGCCTGGGTGGTCCGCGCAAAGCGTGCCTCGTCCATGCGGCCGGTGCGGTAGCTCACGAATGGCGGCACCACATCAAAACCGGGGTAGTACAGGATGCCGTGCTGGATCGGGAACAAGATGTCGTCGATCGGGCCGTTGATGCCGCGCGGGCTGTAGTGCGACTCCCAGCCGCCCGTGGTGACGATCAGCATGGCCCGTTTGCCGGCGAGCTTACCTTCGCCGTAGCGGTCACCCCAGTGGGTGTCGGAGTGCTCGCCAACGCCATAGGCAAAGCCATATGCATAGACACGCTCGACCCAGCCCTTGAGGATGGCCGGCATCGAAAACCACCACAACGGGAACTGCAGGATCACGGCGTCGGCCCATTGCAGCTTGGCTTGCTCGGCAGCAATGTCGGCGGCTTGCAGGCCATTCTCGAACGCGTGCTTGGAATCCAACGACGGGTGGAAATGCGGACCGATCGGCCCGACAGTGCTGTCGCTCGCATCCAGCGCGGCCTTCCATTGCATGGCGTACAAGTCCGATACCTGCACGGCGTGACCGGCGCCTTCCAGACGCTGGACGGCAAAGTCCTTGAGGGCGCCGTTGAGCGACTTGGGTTCGGGATGGGCGTAGACGATCAGGACATTCATGGTGGCAACTCCAAATAAGGAATGGCTCAAGAATGCGGCGCGTCCAGGTATATTGGAAATGAATTATCAATATTCCAGGCATAGCCATGAATAATCTCAGGCGGTTGGACCTGAACCTGCTGGTGACGCTCGATGTGCTGCTGACCGAGCACAACGTCACACGTGCGGCAGAGCGGCTGAACTTCTCGCAGCCTTCTGTGAGCGTGCATCTGGCCAAGTTGCGCGACATCTTTGGTGATCCGCTGCTGCTGCCGGGCCCGCGCGGCATGCGCCCAACCGCCCGCGCTGAAAGCTTGCGCGAACCGCTGCGGCTGGCGCTGGAAGCGCTGGAGCAGGCCGTCGCGCCCGCCAGCCCGTTCGACCCGGCCCAAGCCACCAACACCTGGCGCGTGGCCGCCACGGATTACGGCGAATCCACCATCGCGCTGCCGGCGCTGAACACCCTGCGCACAAGCGCGCCGGGCACACGGCTCGCTATGCTGGAACTGGTGCCCACGCGTATCGAAAAGCAAGCCGAGCAAGGGGAGATCGATCTCGCGTTCCACACCACAGACGGCGCACCACCCGGCCTGCGCCGTCGTGCGCTATTCACTGAACGCTATGTGCTAATCGGCCGCGCTGGGCATCCGCGCCTGAAGCGCAAGCCGACGCTGGCGCAGTTCTGCATGCTGGATCACGTGATCGTGTCGCCCGACGGCGGTGGCTTCTTCGGCGTGACAGACGAAGCCCTGAAGGCAGCCGGTGCCACCCGGCGCGTGGTGCTGTCGGTCCCGCACTTCCTTTTTGTGATGACGGCGGTCGCCAGCACTGACATGGTCGCCATGCTGCCCGAGCGGCTGGTGCGCGGGGCCAGTGCGCTACAGGTGGTTGAACCGCCAGTGGACGTGCCCGGATACGAGATGTCGATGTTGTGGCATGAGCGCATGCATCGAGACCCAGGGCACCAGTGGCTACGAGACGTGATTGCGGGAGCGGTCTAGCCGGCCGCCCCCAACGCCATCACGGAAAAAACTACAGCCCGACCTTGGGCGCAGTGAAGATCAAACGCAGCCCCAGCGCACCGATCGCCACGGCCGCCACGCGATCGACCCAGGTCTTGGCACGCAGGTACATCTCACGCGGCACCCGGCTCGAAAAACACAGCGCGACGATGGTGTACCACCCGAACTCGACCAGGAACACCAGCGGCGGCAGCACGAAGTAGCACCACACCGGCGGATGCTGCGGCAGCAGCGCGGCAAAGATACTGCCGTACCAGATGGCCGTCTTGGGATTGCTCATCTGCGTGGTGATGCCTGTCCAGAACGACTTGCGCGCGCTGCCGGCTTGCTGCGTCAGCCGATCGTCCATCACCATGGGCAGCTTGGCGCCGCGCCAGATCTTCCACGCCATGTAGGTCAAATATGCGCCACCGGCAATCTTGAGGCCGATGTAGAGCCACTCGACGGCTTGCAGCAACGTGTAAAGCCCCGCCAGCGCCAGGCCACCGAAGAACAAGGCGCCCGCGCCCATGCCAAGTGCAGTGGCCAGGCCGTCGCGGCGCGACAACCCGATGGCATTGCGCGCCACCAGCACAAAACTCGGCCCGGGAATCATGGCGCCCAGCAACAGCGCAACGAGAATGGCAAATACGGCGGCAGATGCGGTCATCAGGAGTCTCCTTGTGTGGGCGCAGACATTCAGAGATGCAGGCCGCGATTCTGCCACGCCAACGATTCCTGCGTCGGCCCGGTGGCAAGGCAGCGGCGGCACCTCTGCCGCCACCCCGCCCTGCCCTTACTTGCACTGCTGCTTGTTGATCGACACGTCATTCAGGTCAGCGGCGGTGTAGAGCGCCGGCACGTTCGGGTCGCCGGCACCCGTCATTGCCGCGTTCAGGAGCGCCAGGGCCTGGAGGTGGCCAGCCTCGCCGCTTGAAAAGCGCTGCTGCGCCGATTTCGATGCGTTGTACATGCCATTGCACAGAAGCGCCTTGCGGAAGATCTCCAAAACCGCGATCCGTGCAGCGTACGTCTCGCGCCGCTCAGCGGCTGTGGCGGGCGCGTGGTTGATCTTGGCGTACTGATTGGCGCACTGCGTGCCGAGAATTGGGTACGCATCCTTGATGCCGTCGCATGTTGCGACGGTCGCGGGCGGCGCAGCCAACGCGGCCGTGGCCGCCAGCGACGCGATCAGGGACACCACCGCCAACAGCACGATACGGATGACAAGCACATTCGAGCGGATGTTCATTGCAGATTCTCCTCAGTCAGATACGTGAACAAGAAACACAGCGGCAACCGGTAGCGCTGCGTGGACTGACGATACGGGCGGGCTCTACGGCGGCGGAATGCACCAGAGGTTCTGGCGCAAGTCAGGGGAAACGCGGCATGGGAGGAATGGCGGCCAGACGTCCGTGCTTCATTGGCGTCGATGGTTGATTGCCATGGCAGTGCGCAGCGTGGGGTCCCGACAACGCTTCATGCGGCAGCCGCGCCGTTTGCGCAATCTCAGTTTGCCGGGCTGGCGCGGCCCCGGTAGAGTCTTTCCCCAATGGGTTCACACCCAGAGGTCTGGGCAAAACCGGAGTGATCCGGCGACGCAAAGCTACAGGGACTTCTCTAGACGAAGTCAGCCAGTTGCCCGCCAACCCGCAAACGGGGCGGGCCTGATGACACACGCAACGAACCGCGCGGTCGGGGGCACATAATGAAAACGATACAAACGGGGGGGCGTTCGCCCGCATCCGCCACGCTGGCCGTGGCATCGCAACTGGGCAACGCAAAACGCAGGTTGGCGCGCGCTGCATGTGCGGCTTTCGCCTTGGTGTCGGGCGCGCTGATGGGTGCACCGCATGCCAGCGCTGAAGGGCTGCTTGTGCCGTCCTACATCTATCCGTCGGGCACGGGTGCCACGCAGTGGAGTTCGCTGGCCACAGCGGCAGCGTCGGTGCCGACCACGGTCATCCTCAACCCGAACAGCGGCCCTGGCACGACGCAGGATGCCAATTACGTTGCCGCCGTCGCCAAGGTGCATGCCGCTGGCGGCAAGGTGATCGGGTACGTGTCCAGCTCGTACACAAACCGGTCGTTGTCGGCGGTGGTGCAAGACATCAACACCTACCAGGCGCTGTATCAGGTCGACGGCTTCTTCATCGACGAGATGACCGCCGACAGCACAACCGCGCACATCCAGTTCTACCAATCGGTCTACAACTACATCAAGGGGCTGTCGCCCAACTACACGGTCACGGGCAACCCGGGCACCAATGTGCCGGAGATCTATGCCAGCCTGCCGGTGGCCGACCAGCTCGTCGTATTTGAAGACAACGCCAAGCACTACGCCAACTATGCGCCCCTGGCGTGGCAGGCCAACTATCCGACTGCGCGGTTTGCGCACATCGTCTACGCCGCGTCGGCCACGCAGATGCAAACCTTCGTTCGCAACGCATCGAGCAAGGGCGCTGCCGCCGTGTTCATCACAAACAAGACGCTGCCGAATCCGTACGGCGCGCTGCCAACCTACTGGAGCCAGGAAGTATCTGCCGTAGCGGTTGCCCCGTAACGGCATTGGCGTGACGCGCGCCGCATGTGCGGGCTGATGCTCCGCACATGCTTTATATTCGGGCCACATCGCATCCCTACCCTTCGCCGCCCGCCGGCGTTGAGGCAACAACAAGGAGAACTCCGTGGCCCTCTCTTCCAACAAGCTGCCCCCGTGGACAATCGCTGCCCCGCTGCTGGCGTGGGTGGTGTTGGTTGGTGGCGCGTTCATGACGCCCCCAGGCTGGCTGATCGCGCTGATGGCGCTTGCGCTGGCCGGCGCCGTCTTTGCCGCCGTCCACCATGCAGAAGTCGTCGCGCACAAGGTGGGCGAGCCCTTCGGCACGCTCGTCCTGGCAATTGCCGTGACGGTGATCGAAGTCGCGCTGATCGTCTCGGTGATGCTCTCTTCCGGTCCAGAGAAAGCGGGATTGGCCCGCGACACCGTGTTTGCCGCGGTCATGCTCATCTGCAACGGCATCGTGGGCGCTTGCCTCTTCGTAGGCGGCCTGCGTCATCGTGAGCAAGCCTTCCAGGCGCCGGGCGCCACCGCCGCGCTGGCCGTGCTGGCCGCGCTCGTCACGCTGACCATGGTGCTGCCCAACTACACGAGTTCCACGCCGGGGCCTGTCATGACCTCGTCGCAGCTGGCTTTTGCCGGGGTGACATCGCTGGTGCTGTACGGCTGCTTCGTCATCGTGCAGACCATCCGCCACCGCGACTACTTCCTCGTCGACAGCGCCAACGAAGACGTACACGCCCCGCCGCCGCCCGCCCGCGTGGCGGCGCTCAGCGGGGTCTTGCTGATGGTGTCGCTGGTGGCCGTCGTGGGTCTGGCCAAGGTGCTGTCGCCTTCGGTGGAAGCCGCCATCCTGAATGCAGGCGCGCCCCCCGCGACGGTCGGCATCGTCATCGCCGCGCTGGTGCTGTTGCCGGAATGCCTGGCCGCCCTGCGCGCCGCCAATGCAGACCGCATCCAGACAAGCCTGAACCTCGCGCTGGGCTCGGCGCTGGCGAGTATCGGCCTGACCATCCCGACGGTGGCGGCCGTGTTCATCTGGATCGACCGCCCGCTCGAACTGGGTCTGGGCCCGAAGGAAATGGTCCTGCTGTTCCTGACGCTGATCGTGTCGTCGCTCACGCTCGGCAAGGGCCGCACAACCATCCTGCAAGGGGTCGTGCATCTGGCCATCTTTGCGTCGTATCTGTTTCTATCGATCGTGCCCTGAGCGGCACGCACGGTAGCGGGTTGATGTTTGGGGCGCCGATTGGCGCCCTCGTTTTTTTTGGCGCCATGCCCGGCGTTACTGCACCGGCTCCATGCTTTGCAGCAACGTCGGAATCAGCTCCGACACCGTCGGGTGAATGTGCATGGCGCGGCTGATGGTCATGTAAGGCGCCTTGGCATACATCACGTCGAGGATCGAATGCACCGCCTCGTCGCCGCCCACACCCAGGATCGACGCACCCAGAATCTCGTGCGTTTGCGCATCGACCACCACGCGCATGAAGCCCTGGCTCTCGCCTTTCTCCACCGCGCGGCCGACGCGCGTCATCGGGCGGTTGCCGACCAGCAGCCTGCGCCCCGATTGCCTGGCTTCCGAGAGCGACATGCCGACGCGCGCAAGCGGCGGATCGATATACATGGCATACGCCTGGATGCGGTCCGACACCGTGCGCGGATCGCGGTCGAGTAGATTCGCTGCCACGATCTCGTAATCGTTGTAAGCCGTGTGCGTGAACGCGCCACGACCGTTGCAATCGCCCATGGCCCAGATGCCGGGCACGTTGGTGCGCAACTGCTCGTCAACGCGGATAGTGCCGCGCTTGTCGATTTCCACGCCGGCCTTGTCGAGGCCGAGATCATCGGTATTGGGCACCCGCCCCACCGCCATCAGCAGATGCGAGCCCGACACCTCGCGCGCGCCGCTGCTGCAGTCCAGGCCAACCACCACGTTGGCGCCATCGCGCCGCACGCTCAGGCAATCGGCGTTGACCTGCACGTCGATGCCCTCGCCCTCGAGAATCTCGCGCACCGCCTGCGATACGTCTTCATCTTCGCGGGCGATCAGGCGCGGCCCTTTCTCGACAATCGTCACGCGCGATCCGAAGCGACGAAACATCTGGCCGAACTCCAGCCCGACGTAACTTCCCCCAATCACGACAAGGTGCTCGGGCAGAAAATCCACGTCCATCATGGTGGAGTTGGTGAGAAACGGCACCTGATCGAGCCCAGGCATGGGCGGCACCAACGCCCGGCCGCCGACGTTGATGAAAATGTGTTCAGCTTCTAGCAGTTCGTCGCCAACGCGCACGGTGCGCGCGCTCTCGAAGCGCGCGTGGCCCTGAAAGACGGTGCCGTGCTCCAGGCCGCGCACCCATTGCTCCACGCCATGGCTGGAGCGGCCGGAAATTTCATCCTTGCGGGCCTTCACGCGCTGCATGTCGACGGTGACGCCGCCGTTGATCACCACGCCGTATTCAGCAGCACGCTGCGCCATGCGTGCTGCATAGGCGCTGGCTACCATCGCTTTCGTGGGAATACAGCCGGTGTTGACGCACGTGCCGCCAAATCGGCCGCGCTCGATGATGGCCACCTTCATGCCCGCGCCGGATAAGCGCGCAGCCAGCGGCGGCCCGGCCTGACCGGTGCCGATGATGATAGCGTCGAAGCGTTGCGTCATGGCGCTCTCCTTCGTGTGCGGGCCAATCGCGGCCGTCTCGGTATGGTAGGCGGCGCATGGGGCAACAGCGAGCCGCGGCGACTGTTTTGGCCGACGCAGCGGGCGACGCACGCGGACAGCGTCGTCGCCGGAAGGAAAGCAAGAAGGCGGCCGTTGCGCTCAGTGGCGAGCGCAACGGCGCATCAGATCAATGGTGGTGATGGTGCTTGCCGTGGCGACGGTAGCCGCGGCCGCGGTCGTCGCGGTCGGAATACGAATTGCGCTGTACGTTGCCACCCAGGGCTGCACCCGCGCCGCCACCCAGGCCCGCGCCCACGATGCCGCCCGTACGGCCGCCCATGGCATTACCAGCAGCCGCGCCCACGCCGCCGCCCAGTGCGCCGCCCACGATGGCGCCCTTG
>NZ_JBGLYZ010000041.1:0-43782 GCF_047304345.1 Ralstonia sp. Ralssp135 | reverse complement strand
CCCCCCCCCCGCCCCCCTCTCTGGCCTGGGGGGTGTGTTCTTCCCCCCACCCCCCCGCGCGGGGGGGGGCGGCCCCCCCCCCCCCCCCCGGGCCTCTGTTCACTTGCGGCTGTGGTGATCGCCGCCAAGCGGGTCGACGACAATCATGGTGCGATCGAGCACGCCATTGTCGTCGAAGAGGGCGTTGAAGTGCGCCTGCTGATACCCGGTGACGTACATCCGGTATGACCACGCCTCCCGCTTCATCAGCGGGTAGTACTGCGTTGGCTCGCGCGGCATGCCAAAGCGCTCCGCCACATCATGCTTGGTCCAGACGCCGGGCCGGGCCTCGTAGATTTCCTTTTCAGTCAGCATCTGCCGGAAGTTGGTGAGCTTGCCGCTCGCGTCAAAGTCCGCGGCATAGACTTCATGTCCCATCGGCTGCTTGGAGTAGATCCAGCGGTGCGTGCCGTTTGCCAACTGGTACGTCTCGGTGGGCGCGCCAAACGTCTCGCGTACTGCACTTTCGGGCTGGCCGATCATCTTTTGCGCCGTCTGGATTGGCGAAAGCGCCGCGCATGCGCTCAGCACGAGCGCGACGGCGCTGATCCATCTGCCTGGTCGCATCTGCATGGTGGTTCTCCGGTGTGTGGCTTGTGCTGATGGTAAACACTTTGGGTGCAAGCAATATTCCATCGGCCAGCCGGTCCGGCAGTCTCTACAGGCCGTTTTCCACCATTTCCACCACACGCAATGCAATGGCGCCGGTCTGCTCGGGCGGGCGCCCGCGCAACGGCCCATCAATGATGAGCAGGGCCAGCCCATGCACCGCCGACCAGGCGAGGTATTCGGCGCCCGGACGGCGTTCGGGCGGCAGTACGCCGGCAGTTGTCATCCGGTCCAGCGCCAGGCTCAGTAACTGGAACGGGTTCAGGCCGCTATTGCCAGCCTTGGCGGGGTCCGCGTCGTTTTCCACTTCATCGGGCACTGCAAAGGCTGTGCGGAAGAGACCGGTTTCCGTCTGCGCAAACCGCAGATAGCCCACACCGATGGCACGTAGCGACGCGCGTGCGCGCGCATCCTCGGGCCACGCCGGGTCGATGGCATCCAGCTCGGCTTCCATTGCGCGCGCCAATGCGGCCAAAGCCTCTGCCCGGACGGCCTGCAGCAAGTCCTGTCGCCCTGCGAAATGCCGGTAGGCGGCATTCGGCACCACGCCCGCGCGGCGCGTGGCTTCGCGCAGCACGATGGCGTCGGGCCCGCCGGCGCGCGCCAGTTCAATCCCGGCGTCGAGCAGCGCACGTCGCAAGTCGCCATGGCGATACGTGGTGCGCACGGGCGGTCGGGGCGGTTCCTGAGTCATGCAATGCAACTCCGCAAGTTCTATGTGGACACCGTCCATTATGTCTGCTACTGTTTGTGGACAGTGTTCACAATTCAACCCTAGGCGCTGTTACGCAAATTTCCAAGCCTTTAGTGCAACAGCTTCTTCGGAGACCAGCATGACGATTGCCACAAACGCAGCGGATGACGAAGCCCAACTGCGCACGTTGATTGACGAGTGGGCTGCCGCCGTCCGCGCCAAGGATGTCGACGCCGTCATGCGTCATTACGCGCCCGATGTTGTGGTCTTCGATGTGATGCCGCCGCTGTTTGTCAAAGGCGTCGATGCATACCGCCGCAATTGGCAAGGCTGGTTCGATGCACTTGAGGGTCAGGCCGATTTCCAATTCACCGAGTTGCACCTTGAGGTAAGTGGCGATCTGGCCTATTGCTTCAGCGTGAATCGCCTGCGTGCGCGCTATCGCGACGGTGCGAAGCACGATGCGCAGACGCGCGCCACCGTGTGTTTCCGCAAGCGCGATGGCCGTTGGCAAGTCGTACACGAGCATGCATCGGTGCCGCTGCCGGTGCCTGAACCGGCGTGCGGCTGAGCGAGGTTTCCCCCCGACCGCGTGGCGCAATGCGCGGCTTTGCAGTCCCCCAAGTCCACCCCAAGGAGTTGTGATGCAAGTTCAACCGTATCTGTTCTTCGAAGGTCGTTGCGAAGAAGCGCTGGAGTTCTACAAGAAGACGCTTGGCGCCAAGGTCGATGTGGTGATGCACTACAAGGATGCGCCCAAGGATGCTCAGCCCACCAGCGAGCAATGCGGCGGCATGGCGCCCCCGCTCGACAAGGTGATGCACGCCGCCTTCCGCGTGGGCGAAACCCAGATCCTTGCCTCTGATGGCATGGCCGGCGGCAAGACGGATTTCAAGGGTTTCGGGTTGTCAGTCAGCGTGCCCGACAACGCCGCAGCCGAGCGCACATTCAAGGCACTCGGTGATGGCGGCCAAGTCACGATGCCGATGTCCGAAACGTTTTTCGCCAACGCGTTTGGCATGGTGACCGACCGCTTTGGCATCACGTGGATGGTGATTGCGCCCAAGCCGATGTAATGGCAAGGCGCGTGCAAACGGCCGCCGCTCGGTGGCCGTTCTACGAAAAATCGTAGGAAGCCTGCCTTGGCGCAGGGTGACGGTCCGGTGCTAGGCTGCGCGATCATCGGCGCCTTACTAATATCAACGAAACCAGCCCCTGGGTGACGACCGGCTGTTCTGGCCGCGACCCTTTGCACGGCTTGCGCAAAGGCGTCCCTTCACCTGCTGTCCCCATCTGTTGGAGCGCTCTTCATGCTGAAGATCATTGCGATCGTCATCGTCGTCGCAATTGCTGCTGTGCTCGGTTTTGCCACCACGCGCCCCGATACCTTCCACGTGCAGCGCGAGATCGACATCAAGGCGCCGCCTGAAAAGGTGTTCGCCCTGATCAACGATTTCCACCGCTGGACAGCCTGGTCTCCGTGGGAAAAGCGTGACCCCGCGATGAAGCGCAGCTATGGCGGTCCCGCCAACGGCAAGGGCGCGAACTATGCGTGGGATGGCTCGCGGGAAGTTGGGGCCGGGCGCATGGAGATTGTCGATTCAACGTCGCCCAGCCGCATCCGGATTCAGCTTGATTTTCTGAAACCGTTCGAAGCGCACAACACGGCGGAATTCACGCTCAAGCCTGCCGGCGATGTGACGCACGTCACCTGGGCCATGTATGGCCCGAGCCCATTCATCTCCAAGGTGATGGGGCTGTTCTTCAGTATGGACGCGATGATCGGCAAAGACTTTGAAGCCGGTCTCACCAACCTGAAATCGGCTGCGCAATCCTGAGCGACATTCGGGCGCAGCGGCCAATCATAGGAGTGACTCCATGACGCATGCCATCGACGAACGCAAGCGCTGGCTTGCCCTCATCGTGCTCTGCCTGGGCGTGCTGATGATCGTGCTGGATACGACCATCGTGAACGTTGCGCTGCCGTCCATCCAGGCAGACCTTGGCTTTACCGAAACCTCGCTCGTGTGGGTCGTCAACGCCTACATGCTGACCTTTGGCGGCTGCCTGTTGCTGGGTGGCAGGCTGGGAGACCTGTTCGGACATCGCAAGCTGTTCTTGTTGGGGCTTACGTTGTTCACGCTGGCTTCGGCCGCATGCGGGCTGGCGAATTCGCAAGGGCTGCTGATCACGGCGCGCGCCGTGCAGGGGCTGGGCGGCGCGGTGGTGTCGGCGGTGTCGCTGTCGCTGATCATGAACCTGTTCACCTCGCCGGCCGATCGCGCCAAGGCGATGGGCATCTACGGCTTTGTGTGTGCGGGCGGCGGCAGCATCGGCGTGTTGCTAGGTGGTTTGCTGACGAGCACGCTGAGCTGGCACTGGATCTTCCTGGTCAACCTGCCGATTGGCGTGGCGGTGTATGCCGCGTGCGTGGCGTTGTTGCCTGCGGGCAAACCGTTGGCCGATCGCACGAAGCTGGACGTGGCAGGTGCAATTGCCGTGACCGCATCGTTGATGCTGGCGGTGTATGCGGTCGTGCATGGCAACGAAGCCGGTTGGACATCCACGCAAACGCTAACGCAGCTGGGCATTGCCATTGCGCTGATGATCGCGTTCCTGATCATTGAATCGCGCGTGTCGCATCCGTTGATGCCGCTGCACATGTTCGCGCTGCGCAACGTCGCCACGGCCAACGTGGTGGGCGTGTTGTGGGCGGCGGCGATGTTCGCGTGGTTCTTCATCTCGGCGCTGTACATGCAGCGCGTGCTCGGCTACAGCGCCATGCAGGTGGGGCTGGCCTTCCTGCCGGCCAACATCATCATGGCGGTGTTCTCGCTGGGCTTGTCGGCCAAGCTGGTGATGCGCTTTGGCATTCGCGCGCCGCTGTCGTTGGGTTTGCTGGTGGCCGCTGTGGGGCTGGCGTTGTTTGCGCGGGCGCCTGCCGGCGGCAGCTTTGTGATGGACGTGCTGCCCGGCATGTTGTTGCTGGGTCTGGGCGCCGGTGTGGCATTCAACCCGGTGCTTCTGGCGGCCATGAGTGATGTGGCGCCGGATGAGTCGGGCCTGGCGTCTGGCGTGGTCAACACGTCGTTCATGATGGGCGGTGCGTTGGGCCTGGCCATCCTGGCAAGCTTGGCCGCTGCACGCACCGAAGGTTTGACCGCGGCAGGCGCCGATGCCACGACCGCGCTTAATGGCGGCTACCACCTCGCGTTCCTGTTAGGCGCGGTTGCAGCCCTGCTTGGTTCTGTGTTGGCCGGGGTGTTTGTGCGCACCCGCACGCATGGGGCTGCGCAGGGGGAAGCGTCGTCTGCGGCGCCAATCTAGGTCCGAGAAGGGCAAAGAGGACACCGGTTTCACCGCATGTCTCAAACGAGGCATGCGGTAAAACCCGTTATTGACCGACCGGTCGGACGGTTTATAATCGATCCACCCAAAACACGGCGCGCATGACGTGCCGTGCACATGCCCAAAAAGCGGCCGGAGGATCGCATGTACACCCAAAGCCTCGACCAGCCCGGCGGTCTGCCCACAGAGCAGGAACTGGCCGCCGCCTCCCAAGGCGAAGCCGATTTGCAGGCGCGCTTTGACGCCCGCATTGGGGCCGACCACAAGGTCGAGCCGCAAGATTGGATGCCGGCGCCGTACCGCAAGACGCTGCTGCGACAGATTTCGCAGCACGCGCATTCCGAGGTGGTGGGTATGCTGCCCGAGGGCAATTGGATCAGCCGTGCGCCGTCGCTCAAGCGCAAGGCCATCCTTCTGGCCAAGGTGCAGGATGAAGCGGGCCACGGCCTCTATCTCTATTCCGCCGCAGAAACACTCGGCAGCTCACGCGACGAGATGATCGACGCGCTGCACGAAGGGCGCGCAAAGTATTCGTCCATCTTCAATTACCCGACGCTCTCCTGGGCAGACGTGGGCGTGATCGGCTGGCTGGTCGATGGCGCGGCGATCATGAATCAGGTGCCGCTGTGCCGCTGTTCGTATGGCCCATATGCGCGCGCCATGATCCGCATCTGCAAGGAAGAGTCGTTTCACCAGCGTCAGGGCTATGAATCGTTGCTGACGATGATGGGCGGCACGCAGGCGCAGCGCGACATGGTGCAGGAATCCGTCAACCGCTGGTGGTTTCCGGTGCTGATGATGTTCGGACCGCCCGATACTGCATCGCCCAACAGCGCGCAGACCATGGCCTGGGGCATCAAGCGCATCTCGAACGACGATCTGCGGCAACGCTTTGTCGATGCCACCGTTGAGCAGGCGCGCGTGCTGGGCGTGACGCTGCCCGACCCCGGCCTCACATGGAACGAAGCACGCGGCCATTACGATTTCTCACCGCTCGATTGGTCTGAGTTCAAGCGCGTGCTCGACGGCCACGGCCCGTGCAACCGCGAGCGCCTTGCCACCCGCAAGCGTGCACACGAAGAAGGCGAATGGGTGCGCGAGGCCGCGCTCGCCTACGCGCGCAAGCAGGTCGAACGCGCCGCCGCCAACCAACAAGCAGCCTGAACCGGAAGGAGCCCACCATGCATCAACACGAATGGCCGCTGTGGGAAGTGTTCATCCGCAGCAAGCAGGGTCTGGAGCACAAGCACTGCGGCAGCCTGCACGCGGTGGACGCCAAGCAGGCGCTGCAGATGGCGCGCGATGTGTATACGCGCCGGCAGGAAGGCGTCTCTATCTGGGTTGTGCCATCGGCCGCCATCACCGCCAGCGAACCCGACGACAAGCCGATGCTCTTCGACCCGATGGCCGACAAGATCTATCGGCACCCGACGTTCTATCGGCTGCCCGATGAAGTCAACCACATGTGAGCCGCGGTCATGACTTCCGACGCGCATCTGCAATACATCCTTCGTCTGGCTGACAACGCGCTCATCCTCGGCCAGCGCAACGCCGAATGGACTGGCCATGGCCCGGTGCTGGAAGAAGACATCGCGCTGTCCAACCTGAGTCTTGACCTGATCGGCCAGGCGCGGTTGCTCTACACGCACGCGGGGCAGATTGAAGGCACGCTCACCGGTACGCCGCGCAAGGAAGATGATTACGCCTACTGGCGTGCGGAGGCTGCTTTCCGTAATTACACGCTGCTTGAGCTGCCGCATGCGGGGCCAATGGTGGCGACTTCCGCAGCCGCGCGCGACTACGCCGTCACCATCGTCCGCCACTTCCTCTACGCCGCATTGATGGTGCCGCTGTGGGAGGCGCTGACGCGTTCGACCGATACCGAACTGGCCGCCATTGCCGCCAAATCGGTGAAGGAGATGCGTTACCACCTCGCCCATACGCGCGACTGGCTTGTGCGCTTCGGTGACGGCACTGAGGAGTCGCATGCGCGGGCCCAAGCCGCGCTCGATTGGCTGATGCCGTACACCAACGAATACTTCGCCGCGGACGACGTTGAAACTGCCGTGGCTGGGGCCGGCATTGGCGTGCGTCCGGCAGACCTGCGCGACGCGTGGGAAGCCACCGTGCGTGACGCACTGGAAGAGGCGACGCTGCGTTGGCCGGAGCCTGGCCCGTACGTCAGCACCGGCAAGCACGGCGTGCATTCTGAGCATATGGGCTATCTGCTGGCCGAGATGCAGGGGCTGGCGCGCCAGTTCCCGGGGGCATCGTGGTAAGCGAGCGGGTGGACCGCGCGCGCATCGCGCTGGAGGCCGTGACCGATCCGGAGATTCCCGTGGTCACGCTCGCCGAGCTTGGCATCCTGCGCGATGTGCAGCTCGACGAGGCCGGCACACTGGTGGCAACGATCACGCCCACGTATTCCGGCTGCCCGGCCATGGAGCAGATTGCCGATGATGTGAGCCGCGCGTTGCAGGCGGCAGACGTGGGCGCGTATCGCGTGCGTTCGGTGCTGTCGCCGGCATGGACGACGGATTGGATCACTGCCGAAGGGCGCCGCAAACTGCGCGACTTTGGTATCGCGCCGCCGGCACATGTGGCCGAAGTGGATGGCGCCCGCCCGATTCGTCTCACGCGCCCAACGCAGGCCGAGCAAATCGCCTGCCCGCAATGCGGATCGCACGATACGGTGCTCATTTCCGCCTTCGGTTCGACAGCCTGCAAGGCGCTGTACCGCTGCCGCGCTTGTCGCGAGCCGTTCGACTATTTCAAGCCCTACTAAGCCCCCTGGGCGCAACCGCCATGACTCCGCAATTCCATCCCTTGCGCGTTGCCGAAGTGCGCGGCGAAACGGCCGATACGATTTCTGTGCGCTTTGACGTGCCGGACGATCTGCGTAATGCATACCGCTTTACGCAAGGCCAGTTTCTGACGCTGCGTGTGCCGTCTGGTCAACTGCCCGGACAGGAAGAGCTGCGGCGCTCGTATTCCATCTGCTGCGCCGTGCAGGACTATGATGCGCACGGCGAACTGCGCGTGGCGGTCAAGCGTGTCGATGCGGGCGTCTTCTCCAACCACTTGCACGACCGCATCCGCGTAGGCCAGACGCTCGATGTGCTGCCGCCAGACGGCCGCTTCTACGTGCCGCTTGCCGCGGAAAGCGCACGTCACTACGTTGCTTTTGCGGCCGGCAGCGGCATCACGCCCATCCTCTCGCTCATCAAGACGACGCTGGCGGCCGAGCCGCAGAGCCGCTTCACGCTGGTCTACGGCAACCGCAGCGTCGACAGCATCATCTTTGGCGAAGCGCTCGAAGATTTGAAAGACCGCTACCTCGATCGCTTCGCGCTGTATCACGTGTTGTCGCGCCAGGCGCAGGAGATTGCGCTGTTCAACGGGCGGCTGGACGCTGCGAAGGCGCGGGCTTTTCTGGACACGCTGATCCCGCCTGACGATATTGATGCAGCCTTCATCTGTGGCCCGTCGACGATGATCGACGCGGTGGAAGCTGCGCTGCTCGAGCGCGGTGTGCCGCGCGACCGCGTGCACGCAGAGCGCTTTGGTGTGCCGGTGGGCGATGCGTCGGCGGCGGCCAAGCCGCGTAAACACGCCGCCATGGCTGGCGATGTGGCGTTGACTGTGGTGCTCGACGGCAAATCGCACGAAGTGCCCATGGCGGGGGACGCCAAGGTGCTCGACAGCGCGTTGAACGCCGGGCTCGATTTGCCCTATGCGTGCAAGGGCGGGGTGTGCTGTACGTGCCGTGCCAAGGTGCTGGAAGGCCGTGTAGAGATGGACAAGAACTTCACGCTGGAAGACTGGGAAATCCAGCAAGGGTTCGTGCTGACCTGCCAGGCGCGGCCGCTTACGCAGCGCGTGGTGGTCAGCTATGACGAGCGGTGAACGTCAACCTTTTCTGGCGCCTGGGCCGCCGAGCCCGTTCTCCAGCATGTCGATCACCATTTCCGCATAGCCTTCGTACGAGAGCGGCCCGTCAGGTTTGAGCCAGGTGAACGTCCAGTTCATCATGCCGAACAGCATCATCGTGATGGGCGTGCGGTTGGCTTCATCCACCTTGTCCGGGTAGGCCGCACCAAGTTGCCGGCCCACGGCCGCCACCACGTCCCGCTCGCGTGCGAGCACGATGTCGCGCTGCTCCGGCGCCAGGTATTTCACGTCATTGAGCAAGGCCACATGCCGGGTGCGCGAAGTGGCGTATTCGGCCAAGAACGTGCGGATCAGCAGATGCAGCGTGGCGCGCGCCGAAAGCTTGGCATGCCGCGCGTCGCTCTCGGCGCGTTCAACCAGATCGGCCAACCGGCGCGTGTAGCGGTCGAGCAGGTCGAACAGGATGGCTTCCTTCCCTTCGTAGTAGTGATACAGGCGCGATTTGGAGCCGCCGCACGCAGCGGCAAGCTGGTTCATCGACACGCTCGGGTAGCTGTCGGCCGCAAAGGCTTCGGCGGCGGTGTCGAGCACGCTTTCGCGGCGTAGCTCGAATTCGTCTTCGTTCTTGACGCGGGACATGGCTGGCGGCACATCGGTTGGATGGCCGCCATGTTAACCGGCTGGGTTGCCGCGTGTCGATGCTGCATTGACGCGTCAGACGGTCTCGTGCACGCCCAGGAAATCCAGCACGACTTCAAGGAACGCGTCCGGCAGCTCCACGTTGGCGAGGTGCACGGTGTCCAGCATGTGCAGTTGCGCTCCTGGAATGGCGGCGGCAATTTCCTCGCCGTGGCGGGCGGACGTCACGGTGTCGTGCTGGCCGGCAATGACGAGCGTCGGATGCGTGATCAGCGTGATCGTGCGGCGCAGGTCGGAATCGCGCACCGCCGTCCAGCCGCCGATGATGCCCTCGCGCGGCGTTGCCAGCAGCGTGCGGCGGAATGGCTCAACGGCTGGGTCGCGTGCCTCCAGCATGCGTGCTGGAAACCAGTTGCGCAGGAATGTTTCGGTCGTTGTCTGCATGTCGGGCGCCTGCTGAAGCTCTGCAATGGCCTGGTCGAAATACTGCGTCGGGCCGATGTGCGCAGCGGTGTTGGAAAGGATCAGCCGGTCGATGCGCTCCGGCACATGAATCGCCAGCCATTGCGCCACAATGCCGCCCAGCGACAACCCCAGCATATGCACGCGTTGGATGCCCAGCGCATCAAGCAGCTCCACAACGTCACGCCCAAGCCGGTCCATCGAGTAGGCCCCAGCGGGGGCGTCCGAGGCGCCATGGCCGCGCGCGTCGTAGCGCAGCACGTGAAAGTGCTCGGCCAGGCGTGGCACGATCACATCCCACATGTGCAGGTCGGTGCCGATGGAGTTGGACAGCAGCAGGACGGGCTTGTCCGCCGCGCCGTCAAAGCGATAGGCGATGCGCGTGCCGTCACCGGTGGTGATGAAGGAAAGGTCGTTGCGATTGGTCATGACGGGCTCCTGAGAAAGACAGTTGAAACGGTTGGGATGTCGTCATCCTAGGAGCCGATGAGATTCGTGGATACTATGAAGTTCTGACGAACTTTGTAGGTTTTGCCGACAATGCAGAACTTCACGCTCCACGAGTTGCAGTGCTTCGATGCGGTGGTGACTGGCGGTAGTTTTCAAGCGGCCGCTGACCGGCTGCATCGCTCGCACCCCTCGGTGTTTGCGGCTGTCGCCAAGCTGGAGGGGCAGGTGGGTTTGAGCCTGCTGGACCGCAGCGGCTATCGCGTGCGCTTGACGGAAGCGGGGCGGTCGTTTCATCGCAAGGTGCAGTCCGTGCTGCGCGAGAGTGATGAACTGCGAACCCACGCAAAGCAGCTAGCGATGGGCGAAGAAGCCGAATTGCGCGTGGTGCTGGGTGACCTGTGCCCGCTGCAGCCCGTGCTGGCATTGCTCAGCCAGTTCTTCGGCCAGTGCCCGCAGACGCGCCTGCAATTGCAGTTTGAAGCCGTCACCGGACCGTGGGAGCGCTTACTGGAAGACGACACCGACCTGATCGTCCACCGCGTGCCAAAGGGCGACGTGCGCATGGAATGGATCGACCTGGGTAAGATCGCCATGGTGCCGGTGGTGGCGCCGGGTTTTCTGCCGTTCCCGATCACGTCATCCATTACGCCGCAGCAGATGCAGCGTTTCATGCAGTGCGTCATCAACGATTCCGCGCGGAACCCGCCGGAGCAATCCCACTACGTCATCGAAGGGGCCCCGCAGTGTGCCGTGCCAGATCAATTGATGAAGAAAGAGCTGATCCTCCACGGCATGGCGTGGGGGCATTTGCCGCGTTTCCTGATCGATGCGGAATTGCGCGAGGGGACGTTGCTGTCGATTGCGGGGCGGCATTTTCCTGGCATGGTGCAGGAGCTGGCGGTTGCGCGGCGGCGGGATCAGCCGCACGGGCCGGTCGCCAATCTGCTGTGGGACTTCCTCGGCGACCACGCACCGGTGCTCAAGCCGGCGTTGGGCCGCATGCCGCGTCAGGCGGGGGCGGCCGCCAGAAAACGTGGGTAGTCCCGCGCCTTGCCGATCCTTCATGCCTTGGCAGGCATGTCATCTAGTCGACTTGGCGGAGTGCCCGCCGCGCGGTTCCGCACTATAACCATTCATGCCCAACCCTCTATTCGGGCAAAGGTGGTGAACGATGGCTGCGCATGGCACCAATCAGGTCTTCTCCGGCTCCATTCCCGAGTTGTACGACACGCTGCTGGTTCCGTTGATCTTCGAGCCCTATGCGGTGGACATGGCCGCGCGGGCAGCGGCATGTGAGCCGCAGCGCGTACTGGAAGTTGCGGCAGGGACCGGAGCCGTGACGCGCGCGCTGGCGCGTGCGCTGCCTGCAACCACCGAGATTGTTGCAACCGACCTGAACCCGCCGATGCTCGATCGCGCGGCTGCCGTGGGCACAGGCCGGCCCGTGACATGGCAGCAGGCCGACGCCCAGCAACTGCCGTTTGCCGATGGCTCTTTCGATGTGGTGATCTGCCAGTTTGGCGCGATGTTCTTTCCCGACCGGCCCAGGGCCTTTGCAGAGGCGCGGCGTGTGCTGACACCGGGCGGCAAGCTGCTCCTGAGCGTGTGGGGCCGGATTGAAGACAACGACTTTGCACATGTGGTGACGAAGGCGCTGGCGAAACGCTTTCCCGAGAATCCGCCGATGTTTCTAGCGCGTACGCCGCATGGCCATTACGACCCGGCGCCGATTCAAGCCGACGCGCGCGCGGGCGGCTTTACCGCAGAGGTCATGTACGACGTTGTCCCAGCGCGCAGCCGGGCAGACACGGCGCGCGCGGTTGCTATTGCGTACTGCCAGGGCACGCCGGTGCGCGGCGAACTGGAGGCATTCGGCCCCGATGCTCTGGCCGACGCCACCGACGTATGTACCGATGCATTGACCGCGCAGTTCGGCGCCGGCCCGGTCGAGGGCAAGATCCAGGCGTTGATGTTCAGCGTGACAGTTTGAGGAGAGCAGGTAGCGGCATCGGTATCGCGTTACGCGGCGCAGGCGGTGGAGAGGCGTCGCTGCTCAAGATTCCTGTTGGCCCAGGCGCGTACGCCAGGCGTGCCGGCGGTTGCGCATCCACTCGATTGCGCGGCGGCCCAGGGCGATGGACGGTCGCTCGACATAGCGATGCAGCAACATGGCTAGCACCAGCGTGAGCGCAAGGTTGACTGCAAACAGCATCAACTGCGTGCCGATCCATTCCGGCGCCAGCCTGCCTACCAGTCGGTGCGTGGCTTCGATCACGCTCGGGTGCACGAGGTAGAGCGCGTACGACAGCTCTCCCAGCCAAACGGCGACGCGCGGCACGCGAAGCTCGCCGCAGTGCTCCATGGCTACCATGCCGATCAACAACGCGCCTGCTGGCAGCCCGCGGGCAAGCAGATCGAACTTGGGAACGGGGCCAACGACTGATATCACGAACGTCGCCACGCCCACGGCCATCAGCACCCGCGCGAAGGCCGGGGTGAGACGATGCCGATGCGCTGCATACAGCCACGCCAGCCCCGCGCCCAGGAGAAACTCCAGCACAAGCGGATTGGCTGCCATGGCCTGAAGCGGTGTGGCCCAGTCATACAGCGCTTCCGGGTTGCGTTGCACGACGCCGCTGTGCCAGAACGGCACGATGATCGTGGTCGTGAACAGCGCCAGTGCCACCAGCCCAAGCGCACGCCGGCCGAACAGCGCCAGCCCGACCGCGCACAGCCCATAGAAGAACACCTCGTAGTTGAGCGACCAGCCCACATACAGTGCCGGATACCCGAAGTACGGCGCATCCACATTGGCCTGCGGCGCAAACGCGAGCGAGGTGAGCAGCACGCCGGCAGACACCGGGTTGAGCCACGTGGAATGCAGCACCGACATCAACCAGTAAGGTGGCGCAAGCCGGAACGCACGCTTGACGAGAAATTCGCCGGCCGGCTCAGGCCCCTTCGGCCCAAGAATGGCGACCCACGCAATGATGAAACCGCTGATGACGAAGAACACATCCACACCCACATGCCCGCGCTTGATCACATGCGTGGTCAGCCACGCAAGGGCAGGGATGTCGGCATGGGTCAGAGCGAGCCCGGAGTGGTACACCACCACATACAGCGCGGCAAAGCCCCGCAGTGCCTGAATGCTGAGAAGGGAAGACGAAGAACGGTTCACGCAGGATGGACGACCACGGCGCAATCAAGGTTCCGCCGCCGTCGTGTTATCGACAAGCCAATCTCCTTAGCAAGCGGCGTGCCACAACGTCACTACGGGGCGGTGCACTTGGCTGCGCGCTCCAGCAAAAGCGCGCGTTCTTGCCGATTGTGTGCAAGCGCCGCTGCGCGTTCGTACTCCACACGTGCCTCCTCCGGGCGGTTGAGCCGCGCAAGAAAATCGGCGCGCACGCTGGGCAACAGGTGATAGCCGCGCAGCGCGGGTTCGGCCAGCAGCGTATCGACAATCTCAAGCCCCGCCTGCGGGCCATACGCCATGGCCACCGCCACGGCGCGGTTCAGTTCGACGATGGGCGAGGGCGTGATCTGCGCCAGCGCGTCGTACAGCGCAGCAATGCGCGTCCAGTCGGTTTGTTCGGCGGTGCGTGCGCTTGCATGGCATGCCGCAATGGCCGCCTGGAGCCCATACGGGCCGAGCCCGCGCCCGCAGGCCTCCGCTTGTGCCAGCGCCGCAAAGCCACGCTGGATCAGCAGGTAGTCCCAACGGCTGCGGTCCTGCTCCATGAGCAGGATGGGCCGGCCGCCGGGGCCTACGCGTGCATGCAGGCGCGAGGCCTGAAGCTCCATCAGCGCGAGCAGGCCAAGCACTTCCGGCTCGTCCGGCATGAGCCCGGCCAGGATGCGGCCCAGGCGCTGCGCCTCTTCACATAGTGTGGGGCGCGTCCAGTCGTCGCCGGCGGTGGCGGCATAGCCTTCGTTGAAGACGAGATAGATCACCTGCAACACGGCCGAAAGCCGCTGGGGCAACGCATCCGGCTCGGGCAGCTCGAACGGCACGTGTGCTGCAGAGAGCGTCTTCTTGGCGCGCACAATGCGCTGCGCCACCGTGGGCTCCGGCACCAGAAAGGCGCGGGCGATCTCGTGTGTGGTCAGCCCGCCAAGCAATCGCAGCGTCAGGGCCACGCGGCCTTCGTGCGGCAGTACCGGATGGCAAGAAATGAAGACCAGCCGCAGCAGATCATCGCCGATGGGCTCGCCGCGCGCTGTTTCGGCATCGGCCTGGGCAAGCTCCTGTTCGATCTCCAGCTCGATGGCCAGCAGCGCGTGTTTTTGCTCCGTCAGCGTGTGATGGCGCAGCCGGTCAATGGCCCGGTGTTTGGCGGTGGCCGTAAGCCACGCGGCCGGGTTGTCGGGAATACCCGATGCGGGCCATTGTTCCAGCGCCGCGACCAGCGCATCCTGCGCCAACTCCTCCGCCACGCCGACGTCGCGCAGCAGGCGGGCAAGCCCGGCAATAATCCTGGCCGATTCGATGCGCCACACCGCGTCGATCGTGCGATGGATGGCGAGCGCATCGGGCGACGAATCGGCCATGACGGCACCGTTTATTGCTGCTTGGCTGCCAGTTCTGCGCGCAGGCGTTCTTCGCGCTCGCGGGCCTCGGGTGTGAACTCCGCACCAAATTCTTCCGCTTCAAACACGCGGCGGATTTCCAGGCGCACGTTGCCACCAGCATCCAGTGCCGGCCAGCGCTTGACCCACTCCAGTGCTTCTTCTTCCGACTTGACCTGCAACATGGTGTAGCCGGCGATCAGCTCCTTCGCCTCGGCAAACGGGCCATCGATCACGGTCGGCTTGCCATTCTTGAATTCCACGCGTGCGCCGCGCGAGCTGGGGTGTAGCCCTTCGCCGCCGAGCAGCACGCCTGCCTTGGCCAGGTCTTCCATGTACTTGCCCATGGCAGTGAGCAGTTCTTCGCTCGGCATGACGGAGGCTTCGGTGTCTTTGTCGGCCAGTCGCAGAATCATGAATCGCATGGAGTTTCTCCTTAGGTGCGTTGGGTTGGAGGCGACGCATGATGTTCGCGCCTCTACTTGGACGTCGAATGAAGCGTGGGCGCAATCGACAGACCCGACAACCAAAAGTGTAACAACATGTAACGAAGTGACGCCTGAAGGCACCCCTCAGCCAATCAACGGCATTTGACCTCGTAGTCGACAACGTGCGGCGGGTCGTCCTCCCCTGCGGTGGTGATGGTCAGCTTGCCAGCGGGGCCGGTGTAGCTGAAGTCGCAGTAGGCGCGGCCGGTGCCCGCACAGTTCTCGGTTTCCACAAGACCACGCTTGACGAGGGCGCTCTGGCGGGGCTCGCCGTTGGGGCCGCCTCGTACAGGCTTCCAGCCCTTGGCGGCGAGTGCCTTGCGGGCCTTGTCGATCGGCATGCCGTAGATGGTCGGTACCTTGGCGCGGCCGTGGCAGACGGCATCTTCGTCGGCAACTTTGCCCAGGCGGACCGTGCCATCAGCGTCGACACGCAAGTCACCGACCGGAGAAGTAACCATGTCGCCGTCCCACACGCGCACGGCGCCGCCTTCGAGCGCGGTAAGGGTGCCGATGGCGGTGTCTTCGGCGGATTTGCCGTAGGCCAGCGCGACGAGCTTGTCGCTGTCGAACACGGCCACGTTGCCTTGCGTGATGCCGCAGGTCGCGCTGGTACCGGCCTCCAGACGGCCCGCAAAACTGATGGCGCGATACGTGCCCGAAGATGCCGAGCCAAGCGGCACATCAGCCATGACCGCCCAGCCTTGTGCCGCCACCTGCTTGGCGGCGGCCGACGCCGGCTTCATGACGGCCTGTGGGCAGTCAGCTCGGTCGCTCTTGCTCCCAGTAGCCCTGGGCAGCACGTTCAGCGCCTTGATGCGGATGTCCTTTACATCGGAGGCCACACGCAGGTCGTTCGTTTGCGCCAACGCTGGCAACGAGAGTGCCAGGCTGAGTGCCAACACGGCACTACGCAAGGTGCTCGGCAAAGGATTCACTGAAGTGGAATTCGGCATGGAGTGGCGTTGCATGGGAGAGAGCAAGTCGGTCCGACATGATCCACTGCGCATGTGAATCGAGGATTAACAGCGAGCCAAGGTCGAACGAAAGCTGAATCCAGCAGAAAAATTCGGGAATGTAGATTCCCGGCGTCTCACGCGTCTGCGTTGGAGCCGATCGCAGCGGTGCGGAATGGCGAGGGCCGTGCTTCGACGCGGTTGATCAAGCGGCCGCGCCAGCCTGAAGCGGCCACTTGCCCGAACCTGCCTAGATGGTGAAATACTCCGGGCGCAGCCGGCGGGTAATTTCCAACACGGGCAGCACGTGATCCAGGTGCTCACGCATGGCGCGCACGGCGCGTTTCGGATTGTTGGAAGCGAGGGCGTCGATCACCGCGCGGTGCTCGGCCAGGACCTCGGTCATGCGGCCTTCCAGCGGGAGGGTCAGCAGCCGGTAGCGGTCGATCTGCGTTTTGACTTCCAGGATGATCTGCCAGACGCCGGGGTAGCCCGACAGCTCGGCCAGCGTGGCGTGAAAGGCTTCGTCGGTGCGGAAGAAGCCGCGCCGGTTGCTCTCGCGCACGCATTGAGCCTGCCGTTCGAGCACGACGTTCAGCTTGTGGATGCCTTCGGGCGTCATGCGCTCGGCAGCCTTCTCGATGATGGCGACTTCCAGCGCGCCGCGCACGAGCATGGCTTCTTCCAGCGTATTGAGCGGAATGCGCGACACGAACGTCCCGACGCGCGCCTGGACGTCGATCAGCCCTTCCTCGGCCAACCGCTGGACGGCCTCATGAACGGGGGTACGGCTGGTGCCAAATTCTTCTGCGAGATCCTTCTCGACGATGCGCGTTCCGGGTAGCAGTTCCATCTCGACAATCCGCTCGCGCAGCTTCAGATACACGCGTCGGGCGGCGGTCATGGTGGCCTCGTCCTCAGGGGGCGAGGGGAAAGGGCGCGAAGTCATACAGCTCGCAACGAGTTCGGGGGGAAGTGGAAGGGATCGCAACGGCGCGGCCTGAGGTGTCGATGCGGTCAGAGACCAAGGGCAGCGCGGGCACCATGATAGCGGCAAACTCCGCGCACTTGAACTGAGGTGAACCCGGTCACAGCGTCCGGGCGGACGCCGTGACCGGCGTTTAAACCGGTCAGAACCGGTGAATCATGCCGACAGCCACGGTAAGTTGCGACCCGGTTGCCGAGGGCGCGCCGTTCTGGCCATCGCCGATGGACGCCGTGGCATCGATGATGCCCCCCGTGGGGGAGATCGTCTTACCCTTTGCTTTCTGATACGCCTCCAGCAGGTACACGCCCGTGCGCTTGGAGAAGCTGTAGTACTGCGACAGGTTGAACTGGTGATACGTCGCCGCGTCCGCAATGCCGTTGGCCTTGGTGGCGCGCGTGTACGAATAGCCGGCCGCCAGGTCCAGCGTCGGGGTGGCCTTGTAGTGCAGGACGGCGCCGCCGGTATTGAAGATCGCCTCGCTGGCGAACTTGGAGTTCACGCCGGGGATGTACTGCACGTTGGAGTACGACACCGACACGTCCCATGCGGGCGAGAAGGTGTACGAACCGAGCACGGCAAAGCGCTGTTGCGCCGCCGCCAGTTGGTAACCGGCGTTGATGGCCGACACGGCCGGCTGGCTGCCATTGTTGGACAGCGCCGAGTTCGCGCCCCAGGCGCCGCCGCCCACCGTCGAGTTGTTCACGCGCATGAAGCCGGCGCCCACGCCGATCGGGCCATTGGCATAGCGCGCGGCAAAGCTCCAGGTGGAACCGTTACCCACGCTGCCCGGCGTCTCGCCCATGCCGTAGGAGCCGCTGAAGGTCACGCCGCCCAGTGTGGGCGAGGTATAGACCACGGAGTTGTTGACGCGGTAGTTGGTATCGAGCGAGTCGATATCGCCCGGGTGCGCACCGTAGAAGCCGGTCAGCCAGTTGATCGGGCTGTACGGGGCCAGGATCGAAAAGTACGCCGTGTACTGGCGTCCCAGCGTGACGGTGCCTAGCTCGCGGTTGGCCAGACCCACGAAGGCCTGGCGGTTGAACATCAACCCCGAGACCGATTGCGAGCCCGTGTCGCCGTTAAAGCCTTCTTCAAGCACGAACTGTGCGCTGTTGCCGCCGCCCAGGTCTTCGTTGCCCTTGAAGCCGAAGCGGCTGCCCGACCAGATGCCGCTGTTCTGCTTGACGACCGAATGGCCGTTCGAGGTGGATCCGACCGAGGTCTGGTTGCTCTGATACCCGACCGACACGTCGATGTTGCCGTACAGCGTGACGCTGCTCTGCGCGTACGCCGAACCGGCGATCCCCCCCGTGAGTGCGATCGCTGCCGCGATTGCTACTTGGCTCTTCATGATGACTCCTTCCTTGATGTCGCAGCCGTGGCTGCATGTTGGTTATTCGTTGGGTTGCCTCAGTACACCGGGTGCCCGTTGATTACGCTCGGCAGCCAGGTCGAGAAGAACGGCATGTACGTCACCACGTTGATGGCGGTGAAGATGGCGAGGTAGTAGGGCCAGGCGATCTTGGTGGTCTCGCCAATGGAGACTTCGCCGATGGCGCAGCCGACAAACTGCACCGAGCCGATGGGCGGATGCACCAGACCCAGCGAGCAGTTGAGCAGCAGCATGATCCCGAACTGCACGGGGCCGACGCCGCAATGCATGGCCATGGGCAGGAACAGCGGCGTGGTGATCAGGATGTGCGCCGCCATGTCGACGAACGTGCCCAGGAACACCTGCAGGATGTTGATGTAGAGCAGCATCAGCCACGGTGCGGCGCTGGTTTGCGTGAGCATCTGCTCGATGGCGTCCGGAATCTCCAGGTAGGCCATCTGGAAACGCAGCATGTTCGACACGGCAATCAGCAGCAGCACCACGCCCGTGGTCTTGGCGGCGTGGGCCAGCGCACGGCGGAACTTGGCCCACGTCATGGAGCGATAGACAAGCACCGTCAGGCACAGCGAATAGGCGACTGCGATGGCGGCGGCTTCGGTGGCGGTGGCAATGCCCATGGCCACGCACACCAGGATCAGTGCGATCACCATCAGGCCCGGTACCGCGCCCACAAAGGCACGTGCCACGGCAAACCAGCCGGGGAAGGGCGGCAGCTCGGTCGAGCCATCGGCGCGGCGCGGGAAACCGTAGCGCTTGGCTTGCCAGTAGGCGGCGACCAGCACGAAGCCCATGACCCAAAGCACCGGCAGCAGCCCCGAGAACAGCAGGTCGCCAATCGACACGCCGCTCACCTGCTGGCCGTTGAGCGAGCCCACGATGCCCTGCGCCGCAAAGGCGTAGATGATCATGTTGGTGGAGGTCGGCATGAGCGCCCCGGCCAGCGAGGCATGCGTGGTCACGTTGACGGCGTAGGCGGCGCTGTAGCCCTCGCGCTTCATCAGCGGAATTACCACGCCACCCATGGCCGACGTGTCGGCGGTGGGCGAGCCCGAGACGCCGCCGAACAGCGTGCAGGCCACCACGTTGGCCATGCCCAGGCCACCGCGGAAGTGCCCCACCAGTGTTTGCGCGAAGCGCAGGATGCGGTCTGCAATGCCGCCGTGCAGCATCAGCTCGCCTGACAGGATGAAGAACGGCACGGCCAGGAACGAGAACGCGTTCATGCCCGAGATCATCGACTGCATGGCGGTGGCCGCCGGCAGGCCTTCGTGCAGATACGTCAGCACGCATGACAGGCCGAGCGCGAACGAAACCGGTACGCCCAGCAAAAGAAACGCCAGAAAACTGACGGAGAGAATGGCGAGATCCATGGTGACTTAACTTGCGTCTTGCGCGAACAGCCCGACCAGGCGTTCGAGAGCGAACAGGGCGATGGCGACACTCGCCACGATAGGAATCCAATAGCGAACGGCTTCAGGCAGCCCGAGGATGGGAATGCGGTCACCGAACGTGGTTTCGGCCATCTCCAAGCAGCCGATGAAGATCACCACGGCAAAGGCGATCAGGCACAGCTTCTGCAGCACGTGCGCGGCGCGCTTGCCCCCTGCGGGCAGGCGTTCAACAAAGGAATCCAGGCCGATATGGCCGCCCTCGCGCACCTTGAGCGCGGCCCCGAACATGGCAATGGCCACCACCATGAGCAGGGCGATGGGTTCAACAAAATCCGGCGCGTTGTTGAAGACGTAGCGCATGATCACGCCGTAGAAGACAAGCACGGTTAGCGTGGCCAGGCATGACGCCGCCACAAGCGTGAGCACGAGCGCAAACGCATCGTTGATGCGTTTGAGTAAAGACATCGATTGCATGCTGAACCTGGAGGGGAGCGCGGTATCGGAGGTGGGCAGGCGGGCCCGGTGTACCAACGGCGTACATCGGGGGCCTGCCCGGCGCGGGGCTTGCGGGAAAGTCGCAGGCCCTGCGCTTGAGCGGTGATGCAGGCTTACTTGGTGGCCACGATTGCGTTGACGATGTCCTTCATCTGCGGAGTGGTTTCGTACTTCGTCCAGATTGGCTGCATGGCCTTGACGAAGGCGGCACGGTCAACCTGCGAAGCCGGCACGATGGTGGCGTTGCCCTTGGTCACGGTTGCCGTGGCCGCCTGCTCGCGCGCGGTCCAGAGCTTGACGTAGTACGGCACGGAGTCGGCTGCAGCCTTGCGGATTGCGGCTTGCTCCTGCGGCGTCAGCGTGTCCCAGATCTTCTTGGAGAAGACGAGCACTTCCGGCGTCATCGCATGCTGCGTTTCGGAGTAGATCTGCGCGACTTCGAAGTGTTTGGTTTCTTCATACGACGGGATGTTGTTTTCCGCCGCATCCACCAGGCCCGTCTTCAGGCCGGTGTAGACCTCGCTGAACGGCATCGGCGTGGGCGTGCCGCCCATGGCCTTGATCTCGTCGACCATCAGGTCCGACGGCTGCACGCGGATCTTCACGCCTTTCATGTCGGCCGGCGTGTGGATGGCCTTCTTGGCGTAGATCGACCGCGCGCCGCTCTCATAGAACGTCAGGGCGACGAAGCCCTTGGCGGCAAACGAATCCAGAATCTTCTGGCCGACCGGGCCGTACATCACCTTGCGGAAATGGTCGATGTCGCGGAACAGGAAAGGCAGCGAGGGAATGACCGATTCCGGAACGATCTCGTTGAAGGCCGCGCCGTTGGCACGCACCATGTCGATCGCGCCGATACGCACCTGGTCGATGGTGTCCTTCTCCGAGCCCAGCGCGCTGTTGCCGAACACCTTGACGGAGTCTTTGCCGTCAGTGGCCTTTTTGATCTCCTCGCCCATGAACTTGACGGCCATGTTGGTCGGGTAAGTGTCGCCGTGCACGTCGGCTACACGGAAGGTGCGCGCTTGCACAGCGCCGCTTGCGAAGGCGGCAAGCAGTGCGGCGAACAGCAGGGAGGTACGAGCGATTGCGGTAGGGCGTTTCATGATGGATGTATGGGCAGCAGGGTCGGAATAAAAAGGCGCTGGCCAGCAGAACCAGCCAAGCGCGAAGGAGGCGGGTTGCTCAGCGGGCGTCGGTTACGGTGGTGTTGAAAGTCTGCCCACCGATCACGACGTTCTGCAGCGTGATGTCGTGCACGTTGTAGGCGTAGATCGGCCCCGGCGTGGTGGCGCTTGCCGGGCCTGCCGCCGTGGGCGTGCCGAAGTTGCAGTTCGAGATCGTCACGCCCGTGATGGGCGGAACGGTGGGCACAGGCAGCGCGCCGTTGTAGTCGAACGCCACGGGGCCCTGCGCAACGATGGCCTGGAAGCACGAGCCTGTCAGGCTGCCGGTGGTGACGTTGCCGGCGGTTACGTTGGAGATGTTCACGTTCTGCACGAGGGCCGGCCGCGTACGGATGGCATCGGCTGCAGGCTGGTAGTCGCAGTCGAAGGTGATCAGGCCGCCTTGCGAAGCTGACGGGTTTGCTGCGGCCGCTGTCACCACGCCCAGTGGCACCGTGCTGTTGATCGGGCTGCCTGCCAGCATCTTGCTGCCGTAGCCGGCCCCCGTGAGGTTCACACCGTTGGGCAGGCTGACGTTGGTGACATAGAAATTCTTCACGAACCCGCCACGGTTCATGTTCGTCTTGATGCGGATGGCGATGTTGAGCGAGTTCGTTGCCCAGAACTGGTTCAGCATCGCCAGGTTGCGCGCATAGATGTTCTGCACGCCGCCGCCCATTTCGCTGCCCAGCGTGATGCCGCCGTGGCCGCTGTTCATCGTGCAGTTCTGGATGACGTGGTCTTGCGCAGGGCCGTAGCCGGTGTCGAGGTTCTTGCCCGACTTGATGGCGATGCAGTCGTCGCCCGTGTTGAACGTGACGTTTTCGCAAAGCACGTTGCTGCAGGCGTCGGGGTCGAAGCCGTCGTTGTTGGGGCCGATGCTATCGACCGTTACGCCACGGATGACCACGTTCGTGCAGTGCACCGGATGGTGCTGCCAGAACGGCGTGTTGACCGTACGGTAGTTCTCCATCAGCACGTTGGTGCAGCCGATGAACTCCACCATGCATGGACGCAGGTAATGGCCGAGCCCGAAGATGCGCTTCTCCACCGGCACGCCGGCTTCGGACAGCGCGGGCAGGTAATTCTGGTCTTGCTGCCAGGGCGTCGCCGGATTGGTGAGCAGCGTGTAAAGCGCGCTCGGGATGCCCGGCACTGCGGTCTGCAAGTCGACGTTGTTCGGGTTGCTGTAAGCCTGCGACGGCGTGCTCGAGCTGGCGCAGCCATAGGCGCCGTTGGTGCCCTTGAAGGTCCACCAGCACGTGCTGGTGTTGCCCGTGCCGGCAAACGGTGTCATGGCCTGGCCATTGAGCACCGAAGTTGCTCCCTCGCCCGTCAGCGCGATGTTGCTGGCGTTGCGTGCGTAGATGGGCGAGCCGTAATTCAGGCAATCGTCGGCCTGCCAACGGCTGTAGTAGAGCTTGCCGTTGGTGCCGCAATCGATGGGGCCGTCCTTGGCGTAGTCGGCCGGATTGGCGCTGAAGTAGATCGTGCAGTTGGCGCTGAGGTGAAAGTTGACGTTGCTCTGGAGCACGATCGGCCCGGCGCAATACCACGTGCCCGACGGCACCACCACGCGCCCGCCACCTGCTGCGTTGCATGCCGCAATGGCTGCCAGGAACGCCGGGCGCGAATCGAATGCGCCAGGCGCTTGTGTTGCGCCGGCGCCTGAGCTGACCGGCGATTTGGTCGGATCGGTGTAGGGGCTTGTTTGTGCGACAACGCTGCACGGCTGCGCGCCATACGCCTCGACCTGGAAATCAACTGCCGGGAATGCACTCTGCGCCACGCCCTTCAGCGACGAAATGATGGTGGTGGCCAAGCCGTTCGTGCCCCAGATCGGGTCTGCCTGAACGGGCGCGGCGGGCGTGGTGGAAACCGGTGCTGCGGTGTCGTCGGAGCTGCCGCCACAGGCGCTCACCAGCGCGCCCCCGACCACGGCACCGCCGTAACCAAGAAAGGCACGTCGCGACGGATTGTGCGGGGCGCGGGCATCAGATGCCTGGCGCCGCCGGTTACGGAAGGGCGCTGTCATTGGGTCTCCTCGTCTGGTTTTTGTCTGACGTGTCGACCCGGCAGGAGGCTGCTGAATCCGGGCACGTCTTTTGATATATCAGAATTTATTGATTGATATATTAGTGGTCAAGGGCGGGTTTTCCCGATCCCCACCGGCGGGGTACGCAGGGCGGCGGCAGCTATGTACCCCGCTCGGCACGGCGTCGCATTGGGCTCGATGGCCCCCTGCAGACATGCCTGGGGCGACAACGGAGCGTCCATTTCTCGCCCGCTGCGAGTGCTGCTGTGAGCCGGCGCAGCGCATGGCAGCGCGGTATTGGGCCTTCCTGCACAGTATCAAACAGGGGCTCTGTTTCTGGGTATCGAATTGCGATTCGATCCAACCGCAATTGAATGAGCGCGACTTAAAGAAATGCCCCTGTCACACATCATTCCTACCATGCGAGTGCCAATCGATGTGACCGATTCATTTCATGAATCGCAGGCAATAAAAAGAGCATCGAACGCATTCGCTATTTGAGCCTTTTTGAGAATGTTTTGTCTCGCAGGCTCAGTGCGGTTGATCTGTGTCGATGAGAATTGCGGTTTTTCAGGCATCACTTTCATTTCCCTTCGAACGTTGGACCAACCCTGCGAATTGCGACGGCAATCGCTTTGTCTTCTGGGTAGCCTAAAACGTAACGGAGAGAACCATGTCAATGAAAAGTGGGGCCGATCAACAGCAGCTGACGCTGGATGATCTGGCCGCTGTTCCTGAGCTGAAGCGCCGGCAATTGCTGCGGATGATGCTGGCTTCGACGGCGGTCGGCCTGTCGGGCGTGCTGAGCGGGTGCGGTGGCGGGGATTCGCCGGACGCCTCAACCGGTTCCAGCTCAACGGGAACCTCGCCAGGGGCGGGTGATCCGGGCACCGGAACGACGACGCAAAAGCTGGTGTCGTCATTTACGCTGGCGGCCCTGCCGGATACGCAATTTTATCCGCGCTATGCCTCCGCAAAAATGGGCGGTTTGTATCAAAAGAATTATCCGACCATCAATCCGCAATTCGACAATCCATTCAAGGCGCAGACGCAATGGATTGCCCAAAATGCAAAGGCGCTGAAACTGGCGTTTACCACGCACCTTGGTGATATTGTCGATCAGTCCTGGTATTACACGTCTGAAGGTTCGGCGCCGTGGAGCACGAGCACCGATCTGCTCAGCAACAGCCAACTCAGCAACGGCACGGTGACCAAAGAGTGGGAACTGGCCAGCCAGGCAATGCAGGTGCTGGAAAAGGCCAACTGCAGCTATTCGATTTGCGCCGGCAACCACGACGTTGGCGCCATCGGCTCGTCGATGCAATGGGGGCCGGACTGGGGCGTCGGCGTCTCGGGCTTTGACAACACCGACGGATACCAGGACGGCGGCAGCCATCGGCAAGGGCTGGTGGAGCCGTATCTGAAGGTGTTCCCAACCGCGCGTGCACAACGGCAGCCAACCTTCGGCGGCCGCCATGGGTCGGGCTTTCACGAGTACCACGTCTTCCAGGCGGAAGGGAATCAGTTCCTGGTGCTGTCGATGTCGTGGCGCGCTTCGGACGATGCGATTGCATGGGCCAACTGGGTCATCGCAAAGAACCCCGGCATTCCGGTCATCCTGATTTGCCACCAGCTTGCGGGCATTGGCCCGGACGCTGTTACTGCAGCCGATACGGCGTATTCGAATTACCTGTGGGACAAGCTGATCAAGAATAACGACCAGATTTTCATGGCCGTTTCTGGTCACTACCACGGGTCGTGCAAGATGACGAAGAAGAACGCCGCCGGCAACGACGTCATCTTCATGGTCGTCGATTATCAGATGGCGTATATGGGCGGCAATGGCCTGATGCGCTTGTACGAATTCGATCTGACGAACAACAAGATCATCGCCAGTTCGTTCTCGCCGTGGGTGCCGGTCAAGCCGGAAGTGAGCCTGAATCAGTTCGATTCGGCATGGCTGACGGCGGACAACCAGCAATTCTCGATCGACATCGATTTTGCCAAGCGCTTTGCCGGTTTCAATTCCACCTTCAAGGCGGCGGCGGGCTCCGTGTCGGGCAGCCTGACGGATGTCGCCAAGGGGCTGATCCTCGCGAACTATCACAACCCGCCGCAGGATGCGGGCAGGCCGGCGTCCGGCCCGAACGACTACCCGGTGGTGCCCAACACGCTGGCGCACTGGCGCTTCTACAACACAGCCGCTGCCGAAGGCGAGGCGCTGTCTCCGTATCAGCCGGGCTTCCAGATCAAGGATGTTTCTGTGCCGGGCGATACCACGGCGGGCGCGAATCCCATCTCGCTCAACACGTGGATGGGCGGCCAACCCGGCGACCTGGTCTGGTCGAAAGACCATCACCCGCTCTCTTCCGCGCCGGGCAGCCTGCAGTTCAAGAACGCCAACCAGACGAGGGCTTCGTATTTCACGACAGACTCCACTTCGCCCTTGAATGTGCAAACGTTTGCCGGCGGCTACACGATCGAGGCGTTCCTGAAGATCGACTCGGCCTGGACCGCGCAGAACAACGCGTGGATGGGCATTCTTTATCGGCTTGGCGCACGCAGCGCAGCCACTGGCGTTTCATGGCCGGGCGATGTCGACCAGGGCGACACGATGGCGATGTTCGCGTTTTCCAACCTGATGGAGTTCCAGTGGGAGGTTATCCCGACCGACAGCACCGAAAACCTGGCGTGCTGGTCAGGCGGTGTCTCGGCGGGGCAGTGGCTGCACGTTGCCATCGTCAACGATGGAAAGGGCAGCACAACGATGTACGTGGAAGGCGCGCCCATTCTGCGCAACAACAGCGGGATGGACGGCATCCGCTACGTGGCGAGCAAGCAGCAGATGGCGATCGGCTGTGCGCAGTATGGCGGCAGCATGGGCAATGGGTTCTTCGGCAGCCTCGGAGAGATGCGGATTGTCGGCGCCCCGCTGCAACCAAACCAGTGGCTGACGGCACGCGCTTCGTAACGTGAAGACGGCTCCCGCCGAAGCGGTTTGGCGGGAGCGCGGCTGGAGCCTGCCGATATGGCGGCCCCGCGATCCTGTTCCTTCACTCCGGAATAGCGATTCAATTCCGACTCATATGTGCACAAGAAGCGCGGTTTGCGCCTCATTTCATTGACGATGTCGGCGGCACAGCGTTTCATGTCAGCAAAGCAGCTCTTGCATGGAGACGCACGTGCCACACGAAGACAACGCGGCCCCGATGTACCGAAGCGGAACGGCCGCCCGCATGGCCAAGATGCCTGTATCCACGCTCCGTGTGTGGGAGCAGCGCTATGGCGTGATTTCGCCCACCAAATCAGAGTCCGGCCAGCGGTTGTACTCGGGCGAGGACGTCAAACGCCTTGCGCTGCTGCGCTCGCTCGTCAATCAGGGGCACGCGATCGGCGCGATTGCGCATGCAGACAGCACCGAGCTCCAGCAGTTGCTGGACGCCTCGCTCGCTGCTGAAGCACCGGCGCTGGCGCCGCCCACTGCCGCAATTTCGCTTTCCGTCTGTGGCACGTTGCTGGCTGAGCGCGTCCGGCGCAGAAAAAGCACGCTGGTGTCGCTTGGGATCGAGCCCGTCATCGAATTGCCCGCGCTGGACGCCGAGGCTCAGCTTGAGTCGCCGCCGAGCACAGATGCGCTGATCGCGGAAGCCGCGTCCCTGCATCCGGAAACGGCAGAAGCCTTGTTGGCGATGGCACGGTGGTGCGGTGCCAGTGCCGTCGGTGTGATCTACAGCTTCGGTACGGTTCGCGCCACCGACATGCTGCGCGCGGCCGGCGTGCGGCTGTATCGGGAGCCCAATGCACAGGGTGAGCTTGACCAGGTTCTGCAAGAACTGGCGCAGCTCGTGCGCGTGGACGCGGTCTACGGAAAGCTCGAACCGTTGCGACGCAATGCGCGCCGGTTCACAGACCGGCAGCTGGAGATTTTTGCCAACGCATCGCAGACGATTGCCTGCGAATGCCCGCGGCACCTTGTCGGGCTGATTCGCCAGCTCGATGCATTCGAGCGTTTCAGCGATGGCTGTGCGGTGCGGTCTTCGCTTGATGAACAACTGCACCGCTATCTCGGGGATGTCGCCAATCGCGCCCGGTTGATGCTCGAAGACGCCATGGAATTCGCAATCCGGGCGGAATCGCTGCATCCACCAGCAGGTTAGCTACGTATATAGCGTATGCGACCCATCCGCCTCGCTCGGGAGCTTGCCTGAGGCGGCGTGGGCAGCGACAGCACCGCCGAATTTTCGGAGCAACTTCAATGAAACTGACTTTGGATCCGCCCGGGTTTTCCGGTGCGGCTGGCAGCGTGCCGCTTTCTGTCCGGATTCGTGAGCGGTTAATGAGCGCCGGCCACCGCTTTCACGCCAATGACAACATCGCGGCCTACCTGCGCGATGGCGAACTGGATCTCCTGCAGGCCGAGGTCGAGGAGCGCCTGCAAGCTGTTCTGCGCGCGCTGGTCATCGATGTCGAGCAAGACCACAACAGCCGGGAGACGGCTCGCCGCGTGGCCAAGATGTTCGTGCGCGAGGTATTTGCGGGGCGCTACGTTGAGGCCCCCGAAGTGACCGCGTTTCCGAATGCGGAGCGGCTCAACGAACTCATGGTGGTGGGGCCGTTGCGCGTGCGCAGCGCCTGCTCTCACCATCTGTGCCCGGTCATGGGGCGTGCGTGGGTTGGTGTCATGCCACGCAAAGACTCCCAATTGATTGGGCTGTCCAAGTACGCCCGGCTGATCGACTGGGTCATGAGCCGCCCCCAGATCCAGGAAGAAGCCATCAAGCAGATTGCCGACTTGCTGGAAGACCGCATGGCGCCCGACGGCCTGGCGGTCGTGCTGGAGGCGGAGCACTACTGCATGCACTGGCGCGGCACGAAGGACGACGGATCGCGCATGGTGAGCAGCGTGATGCGCGGGGTGTTTCTGACAGATCCCAGCCTGCGGCGCGAGTTTCTTGCGCTGCTGCCCGGCCGCCACGGCGATTGAGCGCCAAGCCACCCTAAGAGGCATCGCCTTGAACATTCTTCAGTTTCCTGCAAAGCGCATTGCCGTGGTCGGCTCCGGCATCTCGGGGCTCGCGGCTGCGCATTTTCTTGCGAAGCGGCACGCCGTGACGCTGTTCGAGGCCGCCCCTCGGCTTGGCGGGCATACCAATACAGTCGATATTGAAGAAGGCGGGCAAGTCTTTGGCGTCGACACCGGTTTTCTGGTCTTCAACTCGCGCACGTATCCCAACCTCATCGCGCTGTTTGACGAGCTTGGCGTCGCCCATTGCGAAAGCGACATGTCGTTCAGCGTGTCGGTTGACGGCGGGGCGTTGGAATGGGCCGGCACCAGTCTGAGCACGGTCTTTGCGCAGCCGCGCAACTTGGTGTCGGCGCGGTTTCTGTCGATGCTGGGCGACATCCTGCGCTTCAACCGGCAAGCCCACGCCAATCTGACGGCGGCGCGCAACGAGCGCCACAGCCTGGGTGCGCTGCTGGCCGCCGGCCGGTATGGCGAGCCGTTCTGTGCGCACTATCTGTTGCCGATGGCAGCGGCAATTTGGTCCACGCCCAGCCGGGACATCCTGGCATTTCCGGCGGAAACCTTCCTGCGGTTTTGTCTGAACCACGGCTTGCTGCAGGTCTTCAACAGGCCGCGTTGGCGCACCGTCAAAGGCGGGGCACGCAGCTATGTCCACGCGATTGCGCGCGGGTTGGCAGACGTGCGTGTCGGCACGCCGGTACGCGGCATCCGCCGTGCGGCGGACCACGTCGACGTGCGGACCGATTCCGGCAGCGAGCGCTATGACGCCGTCGTGCTTGCCACGCACGCCCCGCAGACGCTGCGTCTGCTCGACGATCCCACGGACGACGAGCGCGCCGTGCTGGGCGCCTTCCGCTATCAGCCCAACACCGCCTTTCTGCACCGCGATACCCGCCTGCTTCCGCGTCGGCGGCGCGTGTGGTCGGCGTGGAATTATCTCGATGCTTCGCGGGCAGGCACAACGGGTGCGGCGCCGTGCGTCAGCTATCTGCTGAACCAGTTGCAACCGCTGCCGGTGTCGACGCCGGTGGTCGTGACCTTGAATCCGTCCGACCCGCCCGCACCCGAGCTGGAGTATCAGCGCTTCGAATATGAGCACCCGGTATTCGATCAACCCGCCATTGACGCGCAGGCCCGCTTGCCGGCACTGCAAGGTCGCGGCCACACCTGGTTTGCAGGTGCCTGGACGGGATACGGGTTCCACGAAGACGGGTTGAAGTCTGCCCTGCGCGTGGTCGAGGATTTCGGCTGCGCCCCCGCATGGGCAAAGGTGGCGTCATGAATGGCGACGCAGAACTTCTTGTCGGCCAGGTCATGCACCGCCGCCTGCGGCCGGTGGCCAACCGCTTTGTCTACCCGGTGTTTGCCGTGCGCGTGAAGCTCTCGGCGCTGGGGCGCCTGACCGGCACATGGTTTGGCGTGGACTGCCTGCGGCCGCTGTCTTTGCGCGTGCGTGACTATGGCCCGCGAGACGGCACGGATCTGCTTGCCTGGATACGCGGCGTGCTGAGCAGCGCAGGTTTGCCTGCCGATGGCGAGGTCTGGTTGCAGACCTTTCCGCGCATTGCCGGCTGGATGTTCAACCCCGTCTCGTTTTGGTATTGCCACGACGCGGCCGGCACGCTGTGCGCCGTGCTGGCTGAAGTCAACAACACCTTTGGGCAGCACCACAGCTACCTGCTGTGCGCACAGGACGGCGGAGCCATCGGCGCACAAACCGTGCTGACGTGCCGCAAGCAGTTGCATGTCTCGCCCTTTTGCAGGGTCGAGGGCGGTTACCGGTTCCGCTTTACAGAGACGGCAGCAACAGCGCTGGCGCGTATCGATTATCACGACCAAGACGGTCTCCTGCTGCATACCGCCATCGGCGGACGGCTGCAGCCGTTTGATGCGGCTCACCTGCGCCGTGCGTTGCTGAAGCAGCCGTTGCTTGCGCTGCAGGTTATCGGCCGCATCCACTGGCAGGCTCTGCGCTTGTGGGTCAAGGGCGTGCCGTTCTTTGGCCGTGATGCCCACGACAGAACTTCTCCGGAGAATTCCCGATGACAGCTTCGCGCTCCCTGGCCTGGGTGCCGCCTCATGTTCCTGCGGCCGGCCGGCTGTTCGTGGCGCTGGCCGGTCGGCTGCGGCACGGCTTCCTTCACCTTGTCACGCCCGATGGCGATGTGCAGATCGGCGATGCCGCGTCGCCGCTGGCGGCGGATCTGCGCATCACAGACTGGCGGGCGTGCGGGCGCATCCTGCGTAGCGGCGATGTGGGGTTTGCCGAGGCCTATCGCGACGGATGGATCGAGACGGGCAACCTCGCCAACCTGCTGCGCCTGGCCATCGTCAACGCCGCCACGCTCGATCAGGCGATCTTCGGGAATGTGCTGGCGCGTTCCGTCCTTCGCTTGCGCCACTTGCTGCGCCGGAACAGCCGCCGCGGCAGTCGCCGCAACATCCACTTGCATTACGACCTCGGTAACGATTTCTATCGGCTGTGGCTGGACGAGGGCATGGCGTATTCGTCTGCATGGTTCAACGGCAACCTGCGGCAGGGTCTTACAGACGCGCAGGCCGCCAAGTACCGGCGCGTGTGCGATCTGCTCAGGGTGGGGCCCGGCATGGATGTGCTGGAAATCGGCTGCGGATGGGGCGGCCTGATGGAGATGGCCTGCGCGCGCGGTGCCCATGTTCACGGCATCACGCTCTCGGAAGAACAGCGCCGCTATACGGCCGAGCGCCTGGCCGACGAGCCACGTGCCCGCGTTGAACTGCGTGACTACCGGGACCTGGACGGTGCTTACGACGCCATCGCCTCCATCGAGATGTTCGAGGCGGTGGGCGAGTCTTATTGGTCGACCTACTTTCAGACGCTGGTGCGCTGCTTGCGCCATGGCGGACGGGCCCTGGTGCAGAGCATCACCATCGACGAGGCGCACTTCGAGCGCTACCGCGCTGGCACCGATTTCATCCAGCAGTTCATCTTCCCGGGCGGCATGTTGCCCAGCCGCGAGCGTTTTATCAAGCTGGCGGAGCAGCACGGCTTGCGACTGGTCGACCGCCTCGACTTCGGTCGCGACTACGCAGAGACACTGCGCCGCTGGAGCCAGCGTTTCGAAGCGCGGCTCGATGCCGTGCGCGCACTCGGATTCGACGAGCCCTTCATCCGCATCTGGCGCCTGTACTTCGCTTATTGCGAGGCCGGCTTTGACGAGGGCCGGATCGGCGTGTCGCAGTTTCTGCTGGAGCGGGGCTGACCATGTCGGCGATCGGCGTCGCGCTCGTCGCGCTGGTGTTTCTGATGGCGGTGTTCAGCGCCGTATGGGTGTGGCAGCTGCGCAGTGGGAATGCAGGCATGGTCGATCCGGTCTGGGCGTTCTCGCTGGGCATGGTGGCATTGCTTTACGCGTGGCTGGGTGCGGGGTCGTTGCTCGCACGTGTGTTGGTCGGGGTAGGAGGCGCAGTGTGGGGCGCGCGCCTTGGCTGGCACCTGTGGCGCCGCAATGCAGGCAAGCCGGAAGACGCGCGCTACCGCAAGTTGCGCGAGGAGTGGGGCGCAGCCGCACCGCGAAACATGTTTGGCTTCTTCCAGTTGCAGGCGGCGGTATCGATGTTTCTGTCGATCGCGTTTGCCGTGCCGAGCTATCGGCCGGATTCACCGGGTGCCCTTGCCATGGCGGCCGCTGCGGCCCTGTGGCTGATTGCGGTAACCGGCGAGGCCCTGGCCGACAGGCAACTGCGCAGTTTTGCGGCGGACCCCGTCAACCGGGGCAAGACCTGCCGGGCGGGGCTGTGGCGGTATTCGCGTCACCCGAACTATTTCTTTGAATGCGTGCACTGGCTGGCCTACGTACCGTTGGCGATCGGCACGCCGTGGGCATGGCTCACGCTGTTGCCGCCGGTGGCCATGGCGTGGCTGCTCGTGAAGGTCTCGGGCGTTCCCATGCTCGAAGCCCATATGCGTGCCACGCGTGACGACTATGCCGAATACGCCCGCACAACGAGCGTGTTGATCCCCTGGCCGCCGCGCCACTGATGTACAGACATACCGACCCAAGGAGCCCCGACATGACTGCGCTGTCCACGCCGACCCTACCGCCGCAGGCCGCGGCCGACGCACGCGAAGGCTGGCTCATCCAGTGCTGCGAGCGAGGATGGTTGCCGGATGCGCTGGTGCGTGCTGGTATGCGTGCCCTCATGCGCCAGCGCTTGCAAGACGAAGGCCTTCATGACGGCGAACTGCGTTCACGACGCTTCAATGCGTTGCTGGATGAATTGCACGCCAGCCCCATTGCGATTGAGACCGACGCGGCCAACACGCAGCACTATGAATTGCCGCCCGCATTCTTCGAGGCCCATCTGGGGCCGCAGTTGAAGTACTCCTGCGCGCTATACCCGAGCGGCAATGAAACGCTGGCCGAGGCAGAAGAGGCCATGTTTGCCTGCTATGCCGAACGCGCCGGCCTGGCCGACGGCCAGTGCATTCTGGACCTGGGCTGCGGCTGGGGATCGCTATCGCTATGGATGGCCAAGCGGTATCCCAACGCGCGCATTGTGGCGTTGTCGAATTCGCGCGGTCAGCGCAGCTGGATCGAGGCCCGGGCAGCCGAGCGCGGGCTGACGAACCTCAGCGTGCACACAGGAAACATCGTCGATTTCGAATTTGCAGACATGCCCGCGGGAGGTCGCTTTGACCGCGTCGTCTCGATCGAAATGTTCGAACACATGAAGAACTACGGCCTGTTGCTGGGCAAGATCGCGCGTTGGATGCGACCGGATGCGGTGCTGTTCGTGCACATCTTTGCGCATCGCACGCTGGCGTATCACTTTCAGGTGCAGGACGGTACCGACTGGATGTCGAAGTATTTCTTTACTGGCGGCACGATGCCATCGGAAGCGTTGCTGCTGGAGTTCCAGGACGACCTGCGTGTGGCGCGTCACTGGTGGGTCAGCGGCACCCACTACGCGCGCACGGCAGACCATTGGCTGGCCAATCTTGACGCGGCCCGTGACCGGTTGATGCCGGTGTTCGTGCAGACCTATGGCGAGCGCCAGGCCGCCGTGTGGTTTCAGCGGTGGCGCATGTTCTATCTGGCGGTGTCGAGCTTGTTCGGCTATGCCGGCGGCAACGAGTGGGGCGTGGCGCATTACCGGTTCGTCAAGCGCTAGCGGAAGGCCGGCCGCCGTGGCAGTCAGGGCAGGGTGCCGGTTCCGTCGCTGCGCTGGCCCATCCATACCAGGAGCGGCATCCATAACGCCCACCCGATGGCCAACACCCCCAGCGTGGCGGGCACATCGGGAATGTGCGCCGCTCCCAGCGCCGCTCCCGCACGAAACGACAGCGGGCCCGCAATGGCACCCAGCGCCATGGCCAGCCACCACCTGCCGCGCAGCCAACGAAAGAGGACATTCACTTGGATCGCGAACAGCACCCAAAGCGCAAGCAGCCAGGGCGGTACGAACCCGGCCCACACGGTCCCGTGCGGATAGACGATGAGCCCGGTGCGTATCAGCAGGGTTTCCCACGGCGCCGCGAGCACCACCACCCACATCACGAGCCGCAATTCCTGGTATGGCCGGTGGGCTTGCCGCAGATGAAGCGCCAGCAGTGCGGCGACAAAAACGATGCCGACCCAAGCGGCATCGCGCGCGGCACTCAGCACGCAGACAAACCAGCCGGCTTGTCCGGCTACCGTATAGAGGAGAGCACGATGAGAACGCATCAAAAAGGCCACCGTTGGCTCACCCTGTCAGGTTGGGCACGTCGTTTGGCGGTGTTCACGCTGGCCGTCGCCAGCGCTGCCTGCTCCAGCCCGCCCCCGAATCCCAACCCGAGGGCTGCGGTGCCGCTGAAGACGGTACCGGTTGATCTGCCGCGCTACATGGGGCGCTGGTATGTCATCGCCAACATTCCGTACTTTGGTGAGCGCGGCAATGTCGGCAGCTATGCCGAATGGTCCCTGCGGCCCGATGGCCGTATTGACGATGCCTATGTCTACCGGCCGGGCAGTTTCGATGCCCCCCTCAAACGCATGCAGTTCGTTGATTCGGTGGTGGAAGGCAGCGGTGGTGGCGAGTGGCGCGTGCGTTTGTTCTGGCCGATCTACGTGTCGCAACTGACGCTGTATGTCGATCCGGAATACCGGGTGACGCTGCTCGGCTATCCAGACAAGAGCCTCGGCTGGGTGTTCTCGCGCGACCCCAACATGAGCGATGCCGACTATCGCGCTGCACTGAGCCGATTCGACGCGATGGGTTATGACATTTCGCGTTTCCGGCGTGTGCCGCAAGTGCCGAGCCAGATTGGGAAACCGGGCTTCCAATCGCCGGGAGATGCCAACTAGCCTTGCGCGCATCAACGTGACTTGCCCAGGAGATGACGGCGCAGGGATGGAGCGCGCGTGCCGGGTGCCAGCCAGATATCGAAGAAGGCACGCGCGAAGGCTGGATCGTCCACCTCGGTCGTCAATTGTCCATTGGCGTAGAAGCGTGCACCGCGCCCGGGAAAATACACGCCGCACAAGGTGTCGCCCGGCCTGACGTTGGGGAAAGCGGGGGTCATTGCGCGTTGCCATTGCGCGAGGGTGTCGTCTGACGGAACGGGCGCCTGGAGTCTGCGGATTTCATCGATGGCGGTCTCGATGAGCCGGCTCCGCTCGATCGCACGCCGATACGTCACCTCCAATGCAAAGGGTGCGTCATAGCTAGGTGGGAGTTCAGCGCTCCATAGCTGCGCATCGTAGAGGCAGAATCCGAAAAGGCACAGCGCGCCCTTGCCGGAGAGTTGCGGTGCGGGCACCGTGTCGCGGCAGTCGGCCCACGCTCCAACGCTCATGAGCGTGCAAAGCGTGAGGATCAGGGCTCGGACGGCGTGAGTGCGGTGGGCAGGCATATCGCGAGGGCATGCTTACAAGTGGGTCAAGCGGTGAACTGTCCGCTTCCAAAGTCTACTGACGCAGCGTATGACACGGAAACGCTGGCACAAAGTTTTCTTGATGCAAAACCTGCTCACGATTGACATTGCTGAGCAACACCGGGATTGCGGTAGCGTGAGCCGATATGCCAACTCAAAGCATGTTCATTGGCGGAAATGAGCCGCGTGTTCTGCTGCATTTCGTTGACGGGCTGCGCAGCGCAGCGTTTCATATTGCAAGTAGCGGCATTCACTCTAAGGGGACTTGAATGGCAGATGCGTTGACAGCTGCATTTCAATTCGCGAAGCGCGCAGGGCTGCGTGGCCAGGGCGTGTTCAAGCAGATCAGCGTTGTTGTGCGGGCAACAGCATTGTCCGCAATGCGTGCGCGCGTGTATTGGCTCGCACCGCTGCTCGCGGGGGCATTCCTGGCCGGCTGTGCGCCCACGAGCCCTCCCGCGGGCATCACGGCCGTCACGCCGTTCGATCTTCAACGCTATCAGGGGCGCTGGTACGAGCAGGCCAGGCTCGATCATTCGTTCGAGCGGGGCTTGACCGATGTGTCGGCCACGTACCAGCCCCAACCCGATGGCAGCGTTCGCGTGGTCAACCGTGGCTTTGATCCTGCCAAGGGCGAATGGCGTGAGGCGGTCGGCAAAGCGCTGTTCGTGGGCGAGCACGACACCGGTTCGCTCAAGGTGTCCTTCTTCGGTCCGTTCTACGGCGGTTACCACGTTGCGGCGCTCGATCCAGGCTATCGCTGGGCCCTGGTTGTCGGGCCGGACCGCAGCTACTGCTGGGTGCTGACACGAGACAAGCATCTGGACCCCGCACAGCGGGACGCGATCTTTGCGCGTGCACGTGCGCTTGGCATTGATACGTCCGCGCTGATTTCCGTGTCACACGAGCGGCAAGATCCGTCTCAGTAGCGGCGAGGGCGCATGCACCACTCCAAGAGCGAGCACGAAGCGCGAGATCGTGGCGCCATGTTCCGGCGAGCAATGACATGAACCAGCGTGCAAAGACGCTCCGGCTGGTGCTGGGCGATCAGCTCAACCCGCAGCATTCGTGGTTTGCGCGTGTAGACCACGACGTGGTCTACGTGCTGATGGAGGTGCGGCAAGAAACCGACTACGTGCTGCACCACGCGCAAAAGATCCTCGCCATCTTTGCTGCCATGCGCGACTTTGCACAATGGCTGCGGGCCGGCGGCCACCGGGTGCGCTATGTGGCGATCGATGATGAAAGCAACTGCCAGTCCCTGACCGAGAATCTCGCCGCACTCGCCACACACTACGGCGCCGAGCGGTTGGAGTGGCAATCCCCGGACGAGTGGCGCGTGGATGCACAGTTGCGCGAATGGGCCGAAGCGCAATCGCTTTCGACGTGCGAAGTCGACACCGAACACTTCCTCACGGGCAGGCACGATCTGGCCACCATGTTTGCAGGCCGCAAGCAGTGGCTCATGGAGCGGTTCTATCGCGAGATGCGCCGCCGCTTCAACGTGCTGCTCGACGACACGGGTGGGCCGGAAAGCGGGCAATGGAATTTTGATCATGACAACCGCAAGCCGTGGCGCGGCACGCCCCCCGAACCTGCCGACGCGCGCCCCGTGCATGACCACCAAGCGTTGTGGCTCACGGTGGAACGCAGCGGAGTGAAGTCGTTCGGCGAAGCGCAGGCCGGCGAGTTCCGGTGGCCCTTGAACCGCACGGAAGCGCTGGCTTGCCTTGACGCATTTATCGAACAGACGCTGCCGAACTTTGGCGATTTTGAAGACGCCATGAGCAGCAACCACCAGCGGCTATTCCACTCGCTACTGTCGTTTTCCCTCAACGTGAAGATGCTGAATCCGCGCGAGGTGATCGACCGGGCAGAGGCAGCGTATCGGCATGGCAGGGCGCCGTTGCCAGCAGTGGAAGGGTTCATCCGTCAGATTCTGGGCTGGAGGGAATATGTGCGCGGCATCTATTGGGCACAGATGCCCCGATACGCGTCGTGCAACGTGTTGAATCACGATGCGCCGCTGCCATCTTGGTTCTGGAGCGGAAAGACCCAGATGCGCTGCCTGCAACTGGCGATTGGCCAGTCGTTGCAAACGGCCCACGCCCATCACATTCAACGCCTCATGGTGATCGGCAACTTCGCCTTGCTGGCAGGGCTCTCACCCGATGAGGTCCACCGCTGGTATCTCGGTGTGTACATCGACGCCTTCGAATGGGTGGAGCTGCCGAATACGGTGGGAATGAGCCAGTGGGCAGACGGCGGACGCATTGCCACCAAGCCGTATGTCAGCAGTGCCGCTTACCTTTCGCGCATGAGCGATTACTGTAAGGGCTGCCACTACGACAGCAAGCAGCGTGTCGGAGAGCGCGCATGCCCTTACAACGCGTTGTACTGGGATTTCTTCGCACGCCATATTGACGTGTTCGGCCGCAATCCGCGCCTGGCCATGGTGTATCGGCAACTCGCCAAGATGGACACTGAGGAGCGCGATGCTCTGCGCATGCGTGCAGCCCAAGTGCGTGCGAGCCTCGAAACGTTATGACGGATGCGACGGCCCGCGCGGCTCAACTTCAATCAGGAGACCAACCATCGTGCGCATCTTGTTGACTGGCGGCACCGGATTGATCGGGCGTGCGCTTTGCCGCCAGTGGCGTGCGCAGGGCCACGATCTGGTTGTCTGGAGCCGCTCGCCTGAACGGGTAGCTCGGTTGTGTGAGGGGGCACACGGTGTCGCAACGCTGCGTGAGTTGGATGGCGCCGCCCCGTTTGATGCGGTCATCAATCTGGCCGGCGCACCGATTGCCGATCGCCCATGGACGGTTCAACGGCGGAAGGTTTTATGGCGCAGTCGGGTCGACCTGACACGGGAGCTCGTGGATTGGCTGAGCCGTTGCGAGCAACGGCCTCGCGTGCTTATTTCCGGATCCGCTACTGGTTGGTATGGGGATCGAGGGCAGGAGCCCCTGGATGAAGGCAGCCGCCCAGGCGAGCACGACTTCGGCAGTCAACTCTGCGTCGCATGGGAAGACGAAGCCCGCCGTGCGGAGGGGCTAGGCATGCGCGTCGTATTTCTGCGCACGGCGCCCGTGCTTGCAAGTGACGGCGGCATGTTGCCCAGGCTGCGTCTGCCCTTCAGCATGGGACTTGGCGGACGGCTCGGCAGTGGACGGCAATGGATGCCGTGGATCCATCTTGACGACGTGGTCGGCCTGATCAATTTTCTTTTGCACCGCACCGATTGCCATGGCGCCTTCAATGCATGTGCACCGCATCTTGTCAGAAATGCGGACTTTGCCGGCACGCTGGCGGCTACGTTGCGCCGGCCGATGTTCTTGCCTGTTCCCGCGTGGACATTGCGGATGGCGCTGGGCGAAATGTCAGTGTTGCTGCTGGGCAGCCAGCATTTGCAACCCAAGAGAGCGATGGAAGCCGGCTATCAATTTCGCTTTCCGCATCTGAAAACGGCGTTGGGTTGTCTGTTGGGGCGTGAGAGACATCCCGCTACACGGCGCCCCGCAGAATGACTTCCAGCGGCGGGCATTGCGCCCGCAGCGCATAGCCGGGTAGCGACCGGTGCCCGAAGGCTCCCGGCCATCCTCGCCAGACCTGCCGCAGGTTGCGCGACGTAACCGCCACCGTGGCGGGGAATTCAGCCAACGCGACAAAGCGGCGTGTTGCGCCATCCAGCGCATCGATGCTGCCCGTTTCGATGTCATACACCCAGCCGTACAGATTCATGCGGCCCTGCGCGAGCGCCAGCGCCGCAGACGGGTGCGTGCGCAGGTTGGCCAGCTGTGCGATCACGTTTTCGCGAACCATCCTGGGCACTGCATCCAACGCGCACGGGTGTGCGTATATTTTCGAGCGCTCTGTCTTGACCTCAACCTGTATGTGCCTGCACTTGATTCATATCTCATCGAGCATGGGCGGCGTTAACCGCTACCCGTGCGTTTGCTCGACATTTTTTGGGCTGCAAGGAGGAAGTCGATGCGTGGCGTAACTCGCCGAGCATGGATGGCAGCTGCGTTGGCGAGCCTCACAGGGTGTTCTGCCCTGGATGTGCTCAACGCCGTGTCCAAGTCCGACGCAAGCGTGCCGACGCTGGGTCTGGCCTACGGTCCACACCCGCGCCAGAGATTGGATATTTATCGACCCGTCCGGCCGATGGAAGGGCCGCCCCGTGCGGTTGTGTTCTTCTACGGCGGGTCGTGGCGCGAGGGTGAGCGCAAGGACTACGCATTCGTGGGCGAAGCATTGGCCGCAACTGGAGCGATTGCGATGGTTGCCGACTACCGGCTGTATCCGGAAGTGCGCTACCCCGACTTCCTGCTGGACTGCGCAGCCGCCACGGCTTTCGCACGGCGTTGGCTGGATCGGCAGGGCCATGCAGGCTCGCGCTTGTTTGTCGCGGGGCATAGCGCTGGCGCCTACAACGCTGCGATGTTGGCGACCGATAGCCGCTGGCTCGAAGCGCAGGGTTTGCGCATCGAAACGCTGTCGGGCTGGATCGGTATGGCCGGCCCCTACAACTTCCTGCCGATTCAAGCGGCCGACGTGTTGCCCGTGTTCAACCATCCGAACGAAACAGCGGATAGCCAGCTGGTGTTCCACGTAAGCCAGGGGTGGCTGCCTCCAGCTTTGCTGCTCACGGGGGAGCACGATGCGTACGTTGATGTCCGGCGAAATACGCTCTCGCTTGCCGAACGCCTGATGCAATATCGGCACCCGGTGGAACTGAAGGTCTACCCGCAGCTGGACCATAAAACACTCGTGGCCGCGCTGGCTTCGCCGCTGCAGTTTCTGGGGCCTGTGCTTTCCGACGTGGCGCGCTTCGTGGCCAGCGCCTGAGCGCGCCATGCAGCTGTGCGGTACGGGGCCGCGAAGCGGATTTTCTACCGCGTGCCAGGCTGGCTGAATCGGGAATGTGTTGGAAATTAGGGCTCTGCTGGCCGGGTTAGTCGTCCATAGCGGGCCTGCCGTTCTTATACTCGGGCGACGCGATCAAGTTGTGCTGTAAGCCACCGAAGTCCAATGAGCTACACCGTCGTCTGGTTCAAGCGTGACTTGCGGGTGCACGACCATGCCCCGCTTGTCCATGCCGCCCGCCAGGGAAAGGTCCTGTGTCTGTACGTTATCGAGCCAAGCCTCTGGGCCCAGCCGGACGCCGCATCGCAGCACTATCTCTTTATCCAGGAATGTTTGCGGGATCTCGCGCAGCAATTGCGTGCGTGCGGGGCACGATTGCAGGTCGCCGTAGGTGAAGTGACAGAGGTATTCGGGCGGCTGCACGCGGCGGCGCCTTTCAGCCATCTCGTGTCTCACGAAGAGACGGGCAATGATCATACATTCGCGCGCGACAAGGCCGTCGCCCGTTGGTGTGTCGATCGGGGCGTCACTTGGCGCGAGTGGCCCCAGCATGGGGTGGTGCGGCGCTTGCCCACCCGGGACGTCTGGCACGACCGCTGGGCCGAACACATGTACGCGCCGAGTGTGGCTGCGCCCGAAGCGGGCAGCTTGAGAGATGTCGCCCTGCCATGGAAGACGATGGATTGGCCTGGGTGCGAGGCACTGGGCCTGGATGCATATTCGCCACCTCGCCGCCAGCGCGGCGGACGAACGCGCGGCGCTGAGGTGCTGCGCGAATTCCTGTCCGAGCGAAGCCGGCACTATCGAGGCGGCATCTCTTCACCTTTGACGGCGCCAAGTGCCTGCTCGCGTCTCTCCCCTTACTTGGCATACGGATGCTTGAGCATGCGCGAAGTGGTGCAGGGCACAGAGCAACGCCTGCTCCAACTCAAGGGCAACGCAGACGACGATGCGGTGTGGCAGCGTAAAGGGCTGTCCGCGTTTGTCAGTCGTCTGCATTGGCATTGCCACTTCATCCAGAAGCTGGAATCTGAACCCGCCATCGAGTTCCGCAATCTGCACCGTAGCTACGACGGCCTGCGCGAAGCGGCATGGAACCCGACCCACTTTGCCGCCCTGGTGGCGGGGCGTACCGGCTGGCCGATGGTGGATGCCTGTGTGGCCATGCTCAGAGAAACCGGTTGGATCAACTTTCGCATGCGGGCCATGCTCGTCTCGGTCGCTTCCTACCCGTTATGGCTGCACTGGCGGCCGGTGGGCCTTTGGCTGGCCCGGCAGTTCATCGACTACGAGCCGGGAATCCACTGGAGCCAGATGCAGATGCAAGCCGGCACCACCGGCATCAACACCACGCGTGTCTACAACCCCATCAAACAGGCGCAAGACCAGGACCGCCATGGCCGGTTTGTCAAGCGCTGGCTGCCGGCCCTGCGCCGCGTGCCCGACGCGTGGCTCCTGCAGCCGTGGCGCATGCCACCCGATGTGCAGGCCCGCTGCGGTGTGCGGGTTGGCGAAGACATCCCTGTTCCGCTGGTCGATCTTGAGTCTGCAACGCGGCAGGCAAAGACGCGCGTGCATGCGTTGCGCGCCCAGCCGGAGGTTCGTGCCGCCAATGACGCCATCGTGAAGAGGCACGCCTCCCGCTTGCGCCGCGATCGTGTTGACACCCCCCGTGGGAATGGGGCCAGGTATTCGCAGCTCAGTCTCGACTTTTGAATCCGTCGATGCACAAGAAGCTAAATCTGCCGAGCAAGCACTGCGTGCACTGCGGCTTGCCATTCACCTGGCGCAAGAAGTGGGCAAGGGACTGGGATGCGGTCAAGTACTGCTCCGAGCGTTGCCGCAAAGAAGCCAAGCAAGGCAAGGCACGCGATGGAGAAGCGCGTTGAGCACCGTCCTGTTCTGGTTCCGCAACGATCTACGGCTGCATGATCAGCCGGCACTGCGCGCAGCGTGCGAGAGCGGGGCCAGGCACCTCGTACCGGTGTACTGCCATGCGGATTACGATGAGCCGACGCCCTTGGGTTTCGCACGCGTGGGCGAGCACCGTCGGGCCGTGCTTGCGGCAGCTGTCCGGGATCTGAAGCGCCAGTTGGCCGATCTCGGCAACCCGCTGGTCGAGTGCTGCGGTCCGCCAGGAAAGGTCCTGCCCGCATTGGCGCACGCTATGGGCGCCACGGCTGTGTTTTGCGAAGACATCGCCGCACCATACGAGCAAGCAGAAGTGGCCGAACTGCGAAGTGCGGGACTGCATGTGCAGACCGTCTGGCAGAGCAGTCTGATTGATCCGTTTGCTCTGCCTTGGCCCGTTCAATCGCTGCCGCGTGTGTTCACAACGTTCAGGCAAGCGATTGAACAAGCGCGGATCCAACCTTCGCAGCCTCTACCTCCGCCGGCTTACCTTCCGCCACGGCCGCCTGGACTCGTTCTTCCGCCTGGCCTGGTGCGTGCGCCCGCTCCCGACGCAGCCAAAGTATCAGCGGCGGATTCGCGCTCGTCGTTTCCGTATGGCAGGCCGGAGTTTGATGGAGGTGAGACGGCAGGCCTTCAGCACCTTGCCAGTTACCTGCAGCGCAAGCTGCCTCATACGTACAAGCGCACGCGCAACGCCTTGGCCGGCCTGGGCTTCTCAAGCAAATGGTCTCCTTGGCTGGCCAGCGGCGCGTTGTCGCCCCGACGCGTGGTGGCGGAGCTGCAGCGGTTCGAACAGTTGCACGGCAAGAGTGATGGCAGCTATTGGCTGTGGTTCGAGCTGCTGTGGCGAGACTACTTCCGCTTTCTGCATCTTCAGCATGGCGCGCGACTGTACCGTGCAGGCGGGCTCTCCGATCAACCGCAGCATGCCGAGCGCCTCGATGCCCAGGGTTTCGAGCGCTGGCGTCGTGCATCGACAGGGGAACCGCTTGTCGATGCCGCGATGCGCGAACTGGAGGCCACCGGGTACCTTAGCAACAGGCTCAGGCAGGTGGTCGCCAGTTACCTCGTGCATGACCTGAAAGGCGACTGGCGCGCGGGTGCCGCGTGGTTCGAATCGCAACTCGTTGACTACGACGTCTACAGCAATCAGGGCAATTGGTTGTATATCGCGGGGCGTGGCACAGACCCACGTGGCGGCAGGCGATTCAATACCCGGAGGCAAGCCTCCGAGTACGACCCCGAGGGGGCATATCTCCGCCTATGGGCGGCGCGATAGTGCTCCGCTAGCTGCCCCGGGAAAGGCGGCTGAACGGCGTGCCGGAAAAAGGCCGAAAAGAATTTGAGCGCCGTGGCTCTTAAAGTCTGAGCCACTGCGCGCTTACACCGCGCGCCGCACCATCAATTCCTTGATCTTGCCGATGGCCTTGGTCGGGTTCAGGCCCTTCGGGCACAC
>NZ_JBGLYZ010000040.1:0-45923 GCF_047304345.1 Ralstonia sp. Ralssp135 | reverse complement strand
GGGCTGGGCGGGCGTCAGGGCTATCAGCCACGCGGGCGGGGGCTGGGCGGTAGCTCGTCGCTCAACGCGATGATCTACATCCGCGGCACGCCCAGCGACTACAACCACTGGGCGGCGCTCGGCTGCACCGGCTGGAGCTGGAACGACGTGCTGCCTTACTTCAAGCGCTCCGAAGGCAACGAACGCTTTGCCGGCCGCGATGACGACGCGCTGCACGGCGGCACCGGCCCGCTGCACGTAAGCGACCTGCGCACCGGCAACCCGATCGCACAACGCTTTGTCGATGCCGGCGTGGCAGCAGGCTACCGCCGCAACAACGATTTCAACGGCCCCGATCAGGAAGGCGTCGGCTCATACCAGGTCACGCAGTACAACGGCGAGCGCTGGAATGCCGCGCGCGCCTACCTGCATGGCGGGGACAAGGCAGACGCCACCTTCAGCCGCAACCGCCGCCAACTCACGGTGATGCCCGACACACAAGCGCTGCGCATCGTCTTTGAGGGCAAGCGCGCGGCCGGTGTGACGGTGGAGCGCGGCGGTCGCACAGAAACGCTGCGCGCGCGTCGCGAGGTGATCGTCTCATCGGGCGCGTTCGGCTCGCCGCAGTTGCTGATGGCCTCGGGTGTGGGCCCGGCGGAGCATCTGCGCTCGCTCGGCATTCCCGTCGTGCACGACCTGCCAGGCGTCGGCCAGAACCTGCAGGATCACCTCGACATCATCCTGCACAAGAAAGTCTTCAACCTGGATTTGATCGGCTATTCCGCGCGCGGCAGCGTCCACATGCTGGGCGAGATCCTGCGCTATCGGCGCGAGCGTCGCGGCATGCTGGCAACCAACTTTGCCGAAGCCGGCGGCTTCATCAAGAGCCGGCCCGATCTGGCCGATCCCGATCTGCAACTGCACTTCGTGGTGGCCATGGCCGACAACCACAACCGCACGTTCAACTACGGCCACGGCTATTCGTGCCACGTGTGCGTGCTGCGCCCGAAGAGCCGCGGCGAAGTGCGCCTGGCCTCCGCTGACACGCGCGAGGCACCGCTGATCGATCCACGTTTCTTGTCTGACCCTGACGACATGAACGGCATGCTCGCCGGCTTCCGCGCCGTGAAGAGCATCTTCGCGCAGCGTCCGTTGGCTGACCTTGGCGGGCGTGAGCTGTATTCCGGAAACATCCGCGGCGATGGCTCCGACGACGAAGCCGTCCGCGCCCTGATCCGCCAGCATGCCGACACCATCTATCACCCCGTCGGCACCTGCAAGATGGGCAGTGCGGACGACGACATGGCCGTGGTCGATCCGGAACTGCGCGTGCGCGGCCTCACGGGCCTGCGCGTGATCGATGGCTCGGTCATGCCCACGCTGATCGGCGGCAACACCAACGCCCCCATCATCATGATTGCCGAACGCGCCGCAGACCTCATGCGCCAAGGCGGCCGCCCGACGCTGAACGTGGTGAGCAGCATCCCCGCACAAGCTGCCCCGGCCGAGGTGCACTGAGAAACAAGACAGCAAGACACACCTGGGCGCCAACCCAGGCACACCCACGGTGTGGCCGTTGATGCCCTAGATGGCGCCTTGAATTTGTGTGAGCGGGCGGATAAAGGAAGGAGGCCTGTCTGAGCGCAGCGAGTTTGCCTCCTTCCCCGCACGGTCACAGAAATTCAAGGGGAAGCCGCCATCTCGGGCGCGCCTTTCTTTGCTTACTTTCTTTGGCAAGACAAAGAAAGTGAGTCAGCCCCGGCAGGGGATGAAACCAGGGATGGACCACAAACGCCCACCCCCGGCAGGGGACAAAACAGCCGCCAGCATTAGTTGCCAGCACTATCCGTAGGCGTATTAAACGAATCCCGCAGCAAATAACTCATCGGCACCTCCAGATTCACCCCATTCGGCGGAATCGGCTGCTGAAACCACTTCTTGTACAGCTTCGGCACCTCGCCATCGACAATCAGCCGCGTCATCGATTGGTCGATCAGCTTCTTGAACTCGGGGTCCTGCTTGCTGAGCATGATCGCGTATGACGACACAAGCTGCGTCTTGCCCGTCAGGCGGTAGTCAGCCGGGTTCTTGGCCGTGGCGCGCATGCCCGAGAGCAGGATGTCGTCACCGGCAAATGCATTGGCGCGGCCATCGGCCAGCATGGCGAAGGCGCTGCGCAGGTCGTTGGCATCCACCACGTGCATCGTCATACCCGTCTCGTTGAGCTTGCGTGCGAGGTCGGCATTGGTCGATCCGCGTGCGGCCACCACGGTCTTGCCGTTCAGGTCTTCCCATTGCTGGATCGGCGAGCCAGCCTTCACCAGCATGCGGCCCTTGGTGATGTAGTGCGGAATGGTGAAGGCGACCTTCTCACGGCGCTCGCGCGAGTTGTTGGTTGAGCCGCATTCCAGGTCGGCCTTGCCCGAGGCGACCACGTCCATGCGTGTGGCGGCTGTCACCGGCAGGTATTGCACCTTCAGGTCGGGGCGCTTGAGCGAGGTCTTGATCGAATCGATCAGGCGCGAGCAGATGTCGATCGTGTAGCCGACCGGCTTGTTGCCATCGAGGTACGAAAACGGAATCGAGTCTTCCCGATACGCCACGTGCACCGTGCCCGAATCGCGGATGCGATCGAGCGTCGGGGTGGCGGCAACGGCGGTGGAGGGGAAGACAGCGGTGGAAACAGCAGCGGGAACGGCAAGCGCGGCCAGCAGCCACGTGCGCGCAGCGAACGGCATCGTCAAAGGTCCTAGGAGAGGTTCGGGCTTCTAATGGCCAGCCGACCGCATCGGGGCCCTATCGACGCGGCCGTGCGCGCAATCGATTGCCGGGCGACGTCCGCTCGGCTGCGCAGCATTGGCTGGGGCGCGCCGTCACTCCCCCCGGGAATGCCAAAACGTGAAGCAATGTCACGCGCCGCCATGGGCGCGCATTATGCGCTGAATGCGGGTATACCCTCAAGCACCTTCTCGGTGCATGGTTGATCAGCGTTGCGCTAATCCGCCACCTTGTCGGTCGGGAACTTGAACGAATCGCGCAGCAGGAAGCTCATCGGGATCTCCAGCTTCACGCCATTTGGCGGAATGGGTTGCTGGAACCACTTTTTGTAGAGCTTTTCCGCCTCGCCATCGAGGATTGTGCGTGACATCGCCAGGTCAATCACTTTCTTGAACTCGGCATCGTCCTTGCCGAGCATGATCGCGTACGGCGCCACCGCCAGGTTGCTGCCGACGACTGCGTACTCCGCCGGGTTGGGCGACGTCGCCCGGAAGCCATAGAGCAGCACATCGTCCATCGCAAACGCATCGGCCTTGCCGGCCGCCACCATGCCGAAGGCTTCGGCGTGGTCGCGGGCCTCCACCACGTTGACCTTGAGCACGCGCGCATCGGCCATCGCGCGGATCTGCCCACCGTTCGTGCTGCCGCGCGTGGACACCACCGTCTTGTTGTTGAGATCTTCCCAGCGGTGAATGCCTGAACTGGTCTTCACCAGCATGCGGCTGCTGGCAATGTAATGCGGGATAGTGAACGCTACCTTCTCGCGCCGCTCGCGCGTGTTGTTGGTCGAACCGCATTCGAGGTCTGCGCGGCCCTCGGCGATGGCGCCGATGCGCGTGGCGGGCGTCACGGCCACGTATTGCACCTTCAGGTCGGGCCGCTTGACCGCCACCTTGATCGCGTCGACCAACCGCGCACAGAGGTCGATCGAATACCCCACCGGCTTGCCGCCATCGACATAGGAGAACGGTACGGAATTTTCGCGATACGCCAGCCGGACGGCGCCGGTATCGCGGATGCGGTCAAGCACGGGGGATGCAGCCAACGCCTGGAAAGTGCACAACGCCAGGCCGGCCGCGAGCAATGCGCGGGTCGGGTGCGGCACGGAATGTCTCCTGTCTGGTTATTTTTTTGGTGCCGGCGCGCTCGCGCGGCTCCCCCACCCTAGGCGATGTGATCTTTCATCCCGCTTTCACGCCGGCCGTCCCGCTTTACTCTTCACAGAATCTTCATACAGGCCACGCGCGTTGCAGCACCGCACCCAGCTCCTGCGCATGTCCGTCGAGCGTGCCGAACACGCGACCGTGCTGATGATGGAAGCGGCTGGCGATGAAGCGCTCGGCGTCGTCCGGGTGGGCGTGGGACAGCATCAGCGCTGCCTGCGCCGTGAGCGCCAGCCCCTGCGCGATGCGGCGTGCGGAGGTTTCCTGGATGTCGTCCGGCTGATGCAGCATCGCCTGCAGCGCAGCCAGCTCCGCACGCACGGCACGGTGGCCCTGCGCGCGCTCGCCAATGTCGTGCACCAGGCGCAGCGCGTCGTCCGGCGTGCGGGCGATGGCGCGCAGCACGTCCAGGCACATCACGTTGCCCGAGCCTTCCCAAATGGAGTTGACCGGCGCTTCGCGGTACAGGCGCGCCATCGGCCCTTCTTCCACGTAGCCGTTGCCGCCCCAGACTTCCATTGCCTCGCCCGTCGCCTCAATGGCGCGCTTGCAGACCCAGAACTTGGCGGCGGGCGTGACGATGCGCTTCCACGCCGCGGCCAGCGGATCGACGTCGGCACGCTCGAACGCGTTGCCCAACTCCATCATCAGCAGCGTTGCCGCCTGCGACTCGAGCGCGAGGTCGGCCAGCACGTTGCGCATGAGCGGTTGGTCAGCCAGCAGGCGGCCGAATGCCATGCGATGGCGCGCGTGGTGCAGGGCTTGCATCAGCGCGTGGCGCAGGATGGCCGCGCTGCCAATCACGCAATCCAGCCGCGTGTGCGTGGCCATCTCGATGATGGTCGGAATGCCGCGCCCTTCCTCGCCAATCAGGATGCCCTCTGCGCCGAGGAACTCTACTTCGCTGCTGGCGTTGGACCGGTTGCCGAGCTTGTCTTTCAGGCGCTGGATCTGGATCGGGTTCTTGCTGCCATCGTCACGAAAGCGCGGCACGAAGAAGCACGACAGCGGCCCGTCTTCCGCGCCCATGCGCGCGACCACGAGGTGCGCATCGCACATCGGCGCAGAGAAGAACCACTTATGCCCGGTGATCGCGTATGTGGCGCCGCGGCCCTCGCCGCGCAGGGGCATCGCCACCGTGGTGTTGCTGCGCACATCGGAGCCGCCCTGCTTTTCGGTCATGCCCATGCCGACAAGGATGGCGGTCTTCTGGCGCCACGGCAGATCGCGTGCGTCGTGTTCGCGGGCGTAGAGACGCGGCCCCAGATCGGCAAACAGCGCCGTCTCTTTCTGCAGAACGGGGATGCTCGCGAACGTCATCGTCGCCGGGCACAGCGTGCCGGATTCGATCTGCGCTTGCATGTAATAGCCCGCCGTGCGGGCGGTCCATGCGCCCGCACGCGGCTCGGCGAAGGGTAGCGCCTGCAGCCCCTGGCTGCGCATCAAGCCGAGCAGCGCATGCCACGCCGGGTCGAAGCGGATGGCGTCGATTCGCTCGCCGGTGCGGCTGTGGGTGTGGAGTTCGGGGTGGTACGTGTTGGCCTCGGCGGCCCACCGCAGCGTCTCGGGGGCGCCGAGCTGATCACCGAAGGCTTGCAACGCGCTGGCGTTCCAGCCGCCGCCCAGACGTTCGAGTGCGTTTTGCAGCGTGGTGTCGGACGTGAAGGGGTTGAAGCCGGTCAGGTCCGGGACCTGGTTGAAGACGCGGTGGGTGGCCTCGGTGGGCATTTGGGGTCTCCTGGCGTGGTGCTTTGGTTGTGTGGGCCATGGTAGACCACCGGTGGTGGGGGTGGGTGGAGGAGGATTTCTATACGGTTGCCGCTTGCCTGGCGGCCCCATCCCACTCGAGAAACAGATACACGCCCTTGTCCTCCACCAGGCGAAACCCCATCCGCTGATACAAGCGCTGAGCAGGGTTGAAGCGCTCCACGTGAATCTGCACGCGTTTTCCTGAAGCGTGGGCCTGCGCAAACACAGCAGAAATCACCGCACTGCCGATCCCCGAACCGCACTGCTCCGGCACCAGCGAGATATCGATGATCAGAAGGGCTTCCTGCCGATGCTGCAGGTAGATTCGCCCGGCGGGTATGCCATCCTGTTCGATCACGAAAAATTCCGCATCGGGGTAGGCAAAGTACGCGCGTTGCTGGGCATCGAACTGCATCCGCACGAACTGCGCTTTCTGTTCGGTGGTCCAGCCGGTCGCCCGCAGCTCGGCTTCGCGGGTGGTGCCGTAGAGGTGCAGCAGGAAGGGCTGGTCAGTGTCGGTCAGCGGCCGCAGTGCGGTGCCGTGCCGTTCAATGCGGAAGACGGGCATGCGGTGCCTCAGCTGAGATTGAAGCAGGCCTGGTAGCGGAAGCCGTCGGCACTGCGTTCGACCGGTACCAGAAAGATCGCCTGTTCGGGCAGCGCGTCGTGCTGCAGGAAGTACGTGCCCTGCTGCAGCGTGAACGAGGCATCGCCTGTAAAGAACAGCGAGAACGCCTGCTGGCCCGGGCGTGCCGCGGGCGTGGTCACTTCGTTCAGTCGCAGGGTGAACTGCGGATTGGGGATCTGGCCGGGCTCCTGCAGCACAGAGAACGCGGTGCCGACATGCGGCTGGAACAGTTCGGCGGAGAGGGTCATGGGGGCAACGAAAAGACAGATGCGGAAATCGGCGGGCCGAAAGGCGGACCGGTGCGACATGCGCGGCCGGTCCGCCACGAGGGCTCGGCTTACGGACGCGTCGGCCAAGCGCCCTGCAGGGCGATGCAGTAGTTCATCACCAGGTATGGCTGCATGTTTTCGTGCGGCAGACTGCCGCCGGCTATGCCGACTGCCTGCGGGGACAGGGTCGTGAGGGCTGGGGACGAATCCGTCGCGATGAACGCCTGGTTGAATGTCACCTGGAAGCGCGACGGCAGACGGCCTGCTGCCGTTTGTGAAGCTGCACGGCTGTTGTCACCGTATGCGGTGTGCGTGTGAGCGGGCATCTCCTCGCTCAACAGCGTGACCGTCGACGAGCCTTGCAACTCGTTCGGCACGCCGTTCTGCTCCGTGCCTACTACTGCCCGCCCCCGCAGGTCGGGCAAGCCGAACGTGCTCGTGCCGTTGCCGCCATACATGGTGCCCAGGATAGAGAACAGCGCGGTGTTCTGTGAGATCGGCATGATCGCGCCGTCGCAGGCTGCCCAATCCACCGGGGCAAAGTTGAAGCCGAAGACCCGGATTTCTCCGAGGAATTGATCAGACATGGGGTTCCCTTTTCGACTCAGCCTTGCGACGGGTAGATGCCCGCGGTGGCAATGATGTAGTTGATGGAGGCCGTCGGCATTTGATTGGTATGTGGCTGATTGCCACCGGTCTGCCCGATCGTCTGGGGGGCCAGTGCGGCCTTGCCCGGCGGATTTGCCGTGCCGGCGTCGTAGAAGCCCTGCGCGTTCGGTACGGTCGCCAGCAGTGTGCTGGGGCCGGGCGTGATGGTGGTGGCGGCCGCACTGGTGCAGTTGATGGCGTGGTTGTGCCCCGGAATCTGATCGGTCGTCAACGTCACGCTGTCGACGCCGAACTGCTGACCGATCAGGCGGTTGGTGAGCCCTAGGCCCTGCCCTTGTCCCACGGGAAGCTTCCCTTGCAGGTCCGGCAAGCCGAAGTTGCTCTGGCCATCGCCACCGTAAGTGGTGCCGAGCAGGGTGAAGAGGGCCTCGTTCTCGGATATGCCAATGATCTGGCCCTGGCAAAGCAGCCAGCCCACCGGGGCATAGTTGCCAGCGAACAGGCGGATTTCGCCAACGTATGGTTCTGCCATGAGTGATCTCCTAGCCGCGTGACGGGTACACGCCGGTCAGCGCGATGATGTAGTTCAGCGCCAGCGAAGGCTGCATGTTCTCGTGCGGCTGGTTGCCGCCGCTGCTGGAGCCGCAGGCTTCGCTCGACAGTGGCGTCAATGTGCCCGGGGCGCCGTAAAGCAGGGTGCCCGCGCTTGGGGGCCCCGGATTCGTCGCGTTGTAAATGTTGCTGGTGGCTAGAAGATGGTTCTGCGTGATGCCGGTATTCGGCAATGTGGCAGGCGTCGTCGATGCGGTGAATGAGTGGCTGTGCGCCGGCAGTTGCGGGGTCGACAGCGTGACGGTCTCGGCGCCACCTACCTCGCCCTGCACGTAGTCCTGGAGGTCGCGGTGCAGCGGCGTGCGGCCGCGCAGGTCCGGCAACGCGAAGTTGGTCGTGCCATTGCCGCCATATTGGGTGCCCAGCAGCGAAAACAGCGCGGTGTTCGTCTGGATGGGCAGCAGTGCGCCATTGCACAAGGCCCATCCTTTTGGTGGAAAAGGAAATCCACAGAGGCGAATCTCGCCCAGGTATTGATCCACGACCCCTCCTCGTAATGTGGCATCGCCACGATATTGAATTCTTCGCTTCGAAGCAGAAATTTTTCTATTAATGGTCTCTGCGTCTCAATTTGATTGCCAGTCTGGTCATGGTGTATCAGCAGACATAATGGACGGGATTTTCGCGTTGCCCATATGAAAATCCAGTGTCAAGGCAGAAGAGCGTGCCAAAAGCGACACATCATGCCAATTCATCCGAAAGTTGGTATTGACGACACGGGACGCCTTTCATAGCATCGCGTCGGGATCATTACGCCTGCTCATTTTAAAAGAAACAAAGGGGCATTGATCTGCCGGGGGGTATTTGTGAGGGTTAACGCTTAATCATTGCATGGTTAGACGCTATGCAACGGATTGTAGGTGTTCAAATCTGCGCGCTATTTCCCCTCATTACCGGGGGGTGCCTGATAGGGATCAGGCACTGAATTTCCCATGACGCCACAAAGAGAAAAGCCCGCGACAGAGCGGGCGGAGCGAGGGAGAAATGCGCGTGCTGAAACAAAGCAGCCCGTATGGCCGGCGTGGGGTCGCCGGATGGTCAATGTTCAGGTGCCTGAAGGCGCAGGGGCGGGAATGGATGCGCCGGGGCCTGCTGGCTTTTCTGGCGATTTGGCTGACGGTGTTGTCGCAGGGCGCGCTTGCAAACATCTCGTGCTCCGTCTCGTTTTCGATGCAGCAGAACACGACGAAAACCTACACGCTGACGTCCAGTGAAAATTCGGTATGTGACCCGCTCAATGCGGGGTTGGCGTTCGACACCATCGGGGATCAAAACTTCAACTCCACCTCGGGTGCCGTTACTACGCCGACCACGCAAGGCGGCACGTTCTATATCTTTGCGAACGTTCCTGGCGGCGGCGGTGCCGCCAACGGTTTTGTCTACACGCCACCAAGCCCCTCTTTCAGCGGCACCGATACGGCGACGTTCTTCATCACGGATAACGGCGGCGCTTGGACTGCGACAGGTTTCTTGACGATTACCGTCACCCCGACCTCGCCCACGGTAACCAGCGTCTCGCCCACCGCAGGCCCGACTGCCGGTGGCACCTCCGTCACCATTACCGGCACCAATTTCACCAGCGTAACGGCGGTCAAGTTTGGCGCGACCAACGCCACCGGCTTCACTATTGATAGCGCCACGCAGATCACGGCCACCTCGCCGGCAGGGGCCGCTGGCACTGTTGACGTCACCGTGACCAACGCTAGCGGAACCAGCACCACCGGCATCGCCGACCGATACACCTTTGTGGCGCCTCCCGTTGCGAACGCGGTCAGCACCACCGTTACACACGGCAGTACAAGCAACCCCGTCACGCTGAACATCACCGGAGGCACGCCGACCGGCGTGGCCGTCGCAACGCAGGCAGCGCACGGCACAGCCACCGCGTCGGGCACGTCGATCACCTACACGCCCAGCGCGTCCTACTCTGGCTCGGACTCATTCACGTACACGGCAACCAACGCGGGCGGCACGTCTGCTCCGGCCACCGTGACCGTCACCGTGTCGAATCCGACAGTCACGTATGGGCCGTCCTCGCCTGCAGCCGGCACGGTGGGTACGGCTTATAGCCAAACGCTGGCTTCGGCCAGTGGCGGCACGGCGCCTTATACCTACACGATCGCGTCGGGTGCGCTGCCGGCGGGCATCTCGCTGGCCAGCGACGGCACGCTGTCGGGCACGCCCACGGCGGGCGGTACGTTCAACTTCACCGTTACGGCCACCGACAGCAGCACAGGCACCGGCCCGTTCACGGCGACCAGCGGTACGCTCACGCTGACCGTCGCCGCGCCGACGATCACGCTCTCGCCGTCCACACTGAGCAATGCCACCGTTGCAACGGCATACAGCCAGACGATCACGGCCAGCGGCGGTACGGCGGCCTACACTTACGCCATCACTGCTGGAGCGTTGCCGGCCGGCCTCACGCTCAGTTCTGGCGGCGTGCTGTCGGGGACGCCCACGGCAGGCGGCACGTTCAACTTCACCGTGACCACCACCGATAGCAGTACCGGCAGCGGCCCGTATACGGGCAGCCGCGCCTATTCGCTGGTCGTCAATGCGCCCACGTTGGCGATCACACCGGCATCGGGCAGCCTCAGCGCTTCGGCCGGCGTGGCTTACAGCCAGACCTTCACAGGCAGCGGTGGTCTGGCGCCATACACCTATAGCCTTGCGGTCAATAGCGGGACGATGCCGACCGGTCTCTCGTTCAGCACCGGCACCGGCGTGTTGTCCGGTACGCCCACCACCACGGGCGTGGTCAATTTCACGGTGACTGCCACCGACCACGCAACGGGCACCGGGCCGTACAGCACGTCTGGCACCTACACGCTGACCACCTCGGCGCCCACCATTACTGTGTCGCCCACCACACTGAGTGCGGCAACTGTCGGCGCCGCCTACAGCCAGACTGCCACGGCCAGCGGGGGTGCCGCGCCTTATAGCTACGCACTGACTGCCGGTGCGCTGCCAGCGGGCCTGAGCATGAACAGCAGCACTGGGGCGATCACCGGCACGCCCACGGCGGGCGGCACCTTCAACTTCACCGTCACGGCCACCGACGCCAACAGCTATACCGGCTCGCGTGCGTACACCGTGACGGTGAGCGCTGCCACCGTCACGGTGAGCCCGAGCACGTTGCCGGGCGCTACCGTCGCTACGGCTTACAGCCAGACCATCTTGGCCAGCGGCGGCACAGGTTCCTACACGTATGCCGTCACGGCGGGTTCGCTGCCGGCGGGGCTGACGCTGTCCAGTAACGGCACGCTGTCGGGTACGTCCACGTCGGGTGGCGTGTTCAACTTCACTGTCACCGCGACTGACAGCAGTACCGGAACCGGCCCCTACACCGGAAGCCGAGCCTACTCGCTGACGATCGCGTCGCCCACCTTGACCATCACACCGGCCTCGGGTTCTCTCAGTGGCGTAGCAGGCACGGCGTACAGCCGCAACTTCACGGCAAGTGGTGGTACGAGCCCATACATCTATGGCCTCGTGGTCAACAGCGGCACCATGCCCGCGGGCCTGACGTGGAACGGCGCCACCGGCACGCTGTCAGGTACTCCAACCACGGCCGGCACGGTCAGCTTTACCGTCACCGCGACCGACAGTTCGACGGGGACGGGTGCTCCATTTGCGGTAGGCGGGGTCTATACGCTCACCATCGCCGCGCCTAGCGTGACGGTATCGCCTGCCACGCTGCCCAACCCGGCGATTGCATCGGCGTACAGCCAAACCATCTCGGCAGCCAATGGCACCGCGCCGTACACCTACGCTGTGACGGCGGGTGCGTTGCCGGCAGGCCTGAGCTTGAACACCACCACCGGCGTCCTCTCGGGCACGCCCACCGCAGGCGGAACGTTCAACTTCACCATCACGGCGACGGATGCCAATAGCTTCACGGCCAGCCGTGCCTACAGCGTCACCATCGGTGCGCCCACGGTCACGGTGAGTCCTGCGGCCGCCAATTCGGCCCAGGTCACCACGGCCTACAGCCAGACCTTCAGTGCGGCCGGCGGCACCGCGCCTTACACGTACGCCGTGTCCACAGGTACGTTGCCTGCGGGCCTGAGCCTGAACGCCAGCACAGGCGTTCTGTCAGGCACGCCCACTACGCTGGGCAGCAGCACCTTCACCGTGAAGGCCACTGACAGCAGTACCGGCACCGGCGCCCCGTACAACGGGACACGCAGCTACACGATCACGGTGGGCCAGGTAATCGGCACCGCGCCGGCAATCACGGCCACCACCATGTCGACGGCACCGATCACGCTGCATGCAACGGCCAATGCAACGGGCGGTCCGTTCTCGTCCATCGCAATTGTCAGTCCGCCTGCCAGCGGCACCGCCGTCGTCAACGGTCTGGACATCATCTACACGCCGACCCCGACCACCTCCGGCGCAGTCAACTTCACCTATGCGCTGATCAACACGGCTGGCACATCCGCGCCAATTCCGGTGACGGTCAACGTGAATGCGGTGCCGATTGCCGTGGCGCAGAAACAGGCCACCACGTCGTCTGGCCAGGCGGTGAGCGTGGACTTGACCGAAGGCGCCACGGGCGGCCCCTTCACGGGGGCGACGCTGGTGTCGGTGGCGCCAGCCAACGCCGGCACGGCCACGATCGTGCAGAAGGCTGTGCAGACGCCGGCGGGCGTGAGGAGCCCGGCTGCGGCGGCATCGACCTATGTGCTGAACTTCACCCCGTCGGGCACCTACAGCGGCCAGGCCGTGCTGACGTACACGCTGTCCAACGCCTTTGCCACCTCGACACCGGCCACCGTGCAGGTGAGCGTGGCGCCGCGCAAGGACCCCTCGGCCGACCCGGATGTGGCAGGTCTGATCAACGCGCAAGTCCAGGCCGCGCGCCGCTTTGCCACCACGCAGATCGACAACTACAACCGTCGCCTGGAAGCGCTGCATGGCACTGGCCGGGCACCGTCGGGCAACGGTTTGACTGTCGCCATGCCGGGCCAGCGCGTGGACATGCAAGCGCGTTGCCAGGATGTCGCCGGCATTGCCGCGCACGATGCCTGCATGCGCGGTGACGGCCTGGGCGTGCGGCCATTCGCGCGCGGCAAGCGCAACACCGATGCGGCCAACGGCAACACCGACAAGTCGAACGCCGATGCGGGTCCCGACCTGCCCGGTGCTGATGCAGCCGGCGCTGGCCCGGACAACACCGATCCGAATCTCGCGTTCTGGAGCGCCGGTACGCTGGACTTTGGTTTCGCCAACGCTGGCACGCAACGCTCCGGTTTCCGCTTCACCACAGGCGGTGTGACGGCCGGCGCAGACTATCGAGTGTCGGATCAGCTCTCGATCGGTGGCGGCTTCGGCTACGGGCGTGACTCCACCGACATCGGCAACGCGGGCACCAAGAGCACGGGCGACAGCTATAGCCTTGCGCTCTACGGCAGCTATCGCCCGCTGCCTTCGTTGTTCGTCGATGGTGTGGCCGGCTTCGGCACGCTCAGTTTTGACTCGCGCCGCTGGGTGACGGACTCCAACGACTTTGCCACCGGCAAGCGCAACGGCAAACAAGTGTTCGCCTCCGTGTCGGCCGGCTATGAGCATCGCGATCGCACGTGGCTGATCTCGCCTTACGGGCGCCTGGCGGTCTCGCAATCGACGCTGGATCAGTTCACCGAATCGGGCGCAGGCATCAACGCGCTGACGTATTTCGATCAGACGGTGACGACGGTATCCGGCACGCTGGGCCTGCGTGCGGAATACACGCAGAAGACCAAGTGGGGCACGTTCCTGCCGTTCGCACGGGTGGAGTACCAGCACGACTTCAATGGGCAGAGCAATGCAGGGTTGGCGTATGCCGATCTGGCATCGGCGGGCCCGGCTTACTACGTGCCGGGTACGCCGTTTGGGCGCGATCGCATGCAGATCGGGTTGGGAACGAAGTTCCGCACCGGGCCGCTCACGTTTGGGTTGGACTACAGCGTGATGGCCGGGATGGGCGGTTTGCAGCAGGGGATTCGGTTGACGTTTGCTGCACCGTTCTGAGGCAATAAGCGGTAAGCGCCCAACAAAAAGCCAGCCTTCGGGCTGGCTTTTTTTTCGAACGAGATGTCAGCGCATCAGGTTGCCGTCGAGGATTCCGCCGGCTTCTCCCCAGTCAACAAGTAATGCATCAACTCCCGCACCGGCCGAATCGCCTCCCCAAACGGCAACTTCCCAGCCCCACGGAAAAACAGCCCGCGCTCCACATCCCCACGCAGCGCCTGCGCAAGCTTCAGGTCAATGCAAAACTGCCCGACCTTGCCAATCCCATCCCGCAGTCCGCAGGTCTGCAAACAATCGAACCCCTGCAGGCAATCCCGCACCTTGGCCTTGGCCTGCAGCGCGCTTTCGCGTGAGAGATAACGCGACAGCCAAGGCGTCATCACGGCGCGAGCCGGCAACCCAGCCACGCTGACGAACTCGCCGATATCGCCTTGCTCCGCGCCCGTCAGCACCCGCTTGAAGCGCACGTGCGCATCGCCCTCTTCCGTCACCGCAAACGCAGTGCCGAGCTGCACCGCAGCGGCGCCCTTGTCGAGCCAATGCTTCACCTTGGCATGCGAATCAATGCCGCCGGCCAGGATGATCGGAATCTGTTCCGCAGCCAGCCCCAGCTTGATGAACAGTTCACGGCATTCGTCCAGCACGCGCGCGAACGAAAAGCGCTCGTCGCGCAAATCCTCAATGCGGGCTGCGCCCAAGTGCCCGCCCGCATGCGTCGGATGCTCGATCACCACCGCATCCGGCAACCGCGACTTCTTCATCCACCGCTTGAGCACCACGCCCACGCCGCGCGAGTCGGAAAGGATTGGGATCAGCGCGACCCTCGGGTGCTCGGCGGTCATCTCGGGCAGATCGAGCGGAAGCCCCGCGCCCATGACGATGGCATCCGCGCCGCTCTCGCAGGCCTGGCGCACGAGCGCGGGGTGCGATTCCACCGCCTTCATCACGTTCACGGCGATCATGCCGTTGCCCTGGCTGCCTTCACGCGCGGCGCGAATCTCGCGGTCCAGCGCGACGAGGTTGGCGGCGTTGATGGCGTCCTTGTCGCGCGATTTTTCAGTCGCGGCAACCAAGTCCGCATGGTGATGCCGCAAGTCGATGCTGGCGATGGTGCCGACGCCGCCTTCGCGCGCCACGGCGCCGGCCAGCCGGTGCGCCGAAATACCCACGCCCATCCCGCCCTGCACGATGGGTACGAGGCTGCGCCCCGCGAGTGTGAACCGACGCTCCAGCATGACAACTCCCAGCGGCAATGCCGCAATGCAATAGAAAAGGGATTGAGCGTCGCATAGGTGAAACGCAGCGGGGTTGCGCAAGATCAAGGCCGGCTGCGTCAGTGCGCGCCGCCGCACATTGCATGGCGGTTTGGACTGAAATGACCCGTCGGCCGTCACCTCATTGGTTTTCGTGCTGGCAACGCCGGCAGCCCTGTGCTTAAATTCAGCCTCGTTGGATGAAACAGGGGTGCCGTACGGATGGGCCGTGCGGCTGAGAGAGTCCCTTCGCACCCGATCCGGTTCGTACCGGCGTGGGAAGTTTCAGAACACCGCGTAGTCTCTGGCAGCCACCCCTCAGTTCTTCGGGTCACGCCACCTCTCCCGGTTTCGTCCACTGCCTGCTCCACCAGGCCACAGAATCTAGGACGAGACCATGCCCCAAGCCAAAAACGCCCCCGCCGCATCGTTCGACTCGCTGCAGTCCGAGCTCGACCAGAAGTTCGCCTATCCGGCCTCCAGCAAGACCTACATCAACGGCAGCCGCCCGGATATCCGCGTGCCGATGCGCACCATCAAGCAGACCGCCACGCGCACCGACAAGGGCGAGATGCTGAACCCGCCGGTGCCGGTGTACGACACCTCGGGCCCGTACTCCGACCCGGACGTGCACATTGATCTGAAGGCGGGCTTGGCCCCGCTGCGCGCCAAGTGGATCGACGAGCGCGGCGATACGGAAATCCTCTCGGGCCTGTCGTCCGAATACGGCCGCACGCGTGCCAATGATCCGGCCACGGCCCACCTGCGCTTTGCACAACTGACGAACCCGCGCCGCGCCAAGGCCGGCGCCAACGTGAGCCAGATGCACTACGCGCGTCGCGGCATCATCACGCCCGAAATGGAATACGTCGCGCTGCGTGAATCGCTGAACCTGCAGGCGCTGCAAGACAAGCCCGAGTACCGCCAACTGCTCAAGCAGCATCCGGGCTTCTCGTACGGCGCCAATCTGCCGCAGCGCCCGGAAGACATCACGCCGGAATTCGTGCGTGCGGAAATCGCTGCAGGCCGCGCGATCATCCCCGCCAACATCAACCACACCGAGCTGGAGCCGATGGCCATCGGCCGCAACTTCCGCGTGAAGATCAACGGCAACCTCGGCAACTCGGCGGTGACGTCATCGCTGGCCGAGGAAGTGGAAAAGATGGTGTGGGCGATCCGCTGGGGCGCCGACACGATCATGGACTTGTCCACGGGCAAGCACATCCATGAGACGCGCGAATGGATCCTGCGCAACTCGCCGGTGCCCATCGGCACGGTGCCGATCTACCAGGCGTTGGACAAGACCGGCGGCGTGGCCGAAGACCTGACGTGGGAGATGTTCCGCGACACGCTGATCGAACAGGCCGAGCAAGGCGTGGACTACTTCACCATCCACGCGGGCGTGCTGCTGCGCTATGTGCCGCTCACGGCCGATCGCATCACGGGCATCGTCTCGCGCGGTGGTTCGATCATGGCCAAGTGGTGCCTGGCGCATCACAAGGAAAACTTCCTGTACACGCACTTCGACGAGATCTGCGAAATCATGAAGGCGTACGACGTGTCGTTCAGCCTGGGCGATGGCCTGCGCCCGGGTTGCATTGCCGACTCGAACGACGCCGCGCAATTTGGCGAGCTGCACACGCTGGGCGAACTCACCAAGAAGGCGTGGGAGCACGACGTGCAGGTCATGATCGAAGGCCCGGGCCACGTGCCGCTGCAGCGCGTGCAGGCCAACATGGACGAAGAGCTGAAGCACTGCTTCGAAGCCCCGTTCTACACGCTGGGCCCGCTGGTGACCGACATCGCCCCGGGCTACGACCACATCACCAGCGGCATCGGCGCAGCCAACATCGGCTGGTACGGCACCGCCATGCTCTGCTACGTCACGCCCAAGGAGCACCTGGGCCTGCCGGACAAGGAAGACGTGCGCGAAGGCATCATCACCTACAAGATCGCTGCGCACGCGGCTGACCTTGCCAAGGGCTGGCCGGGCGCGCAGCTGCGTGACAACGCGCTGTCCAAGGCACGTTTCGAATTCCGCTGGGAAGACCAGTTCAACCTCGGCCTCGATCCGGAGAAGGCACGCGCCTTCCACGATGAAACGCTGCCGGCCGAGGGCGCCAAGATCGCGCATTTCTGTTCGATGTGCGGTCCGAAGTTCTGCTCGATGAAGATCACGCAGGAAGTGCGCGACTACGCGGCATCGCTCGACGCCAACGCCACTGCCGCCGCAGTTAACCCAACTGCGGGCATGGAAGAGAAGTCGATCGAGTTCCGCAAGAGCGGCAGCAAGATCTACAGCTAACCAACCGGTGCAATGCCAACCTCGACTTCATTCGACGTAACGATCCTCGGTGGCGGCCTCGCTGGCCGCCTGTGTGCCTGGCAGCTCGCGCAAACGGGGGTGCCCCCCGCGCGCATTGCCGTGGTGGAGCGCGGCCCGCGCGACGGCAGCGGTGCCGCCGCGTATGTTGCTGCAGCCATGCTGGCGCCATTGGCCGAAGCTGCCGTGGCCGATCGTTTCGTCGTCGACTTGGGGTTGGCAAGCCTGGCGCTGTGGCGCGATTGGTTGCCCAAGCTACGCACGCCGGTCTTCTTCCAGGAGGCCGGCACGCTGGTGGTGTGGCATGCGGCGGACCGTGGAGAGGCATCGCTGTTTGCCAACCACGTGCGCAATGCCGCCCCGCCCGAGCGCGTGGCGGCTGATCTGCGTGCCGTAGACGCAACGGGCATTGCCCAGCTCGAGCCGCTGCTCGCACAGCGCTTCACGCAAGGGCTGTATCTGGCAGGCGAAGGCCAACTGGACCCGCGTGGCGTGTTGGATGCGCTGGCGACCGAGCTTGAAGCGCTGGGCGTGCAACTGCGCTGGAACACGGAAGTTGCCGATCCGAGCCCCGACGCGCTGGCCGCTGCAGGGCTTGGCGCGCGCCTCGTGCTCGATTGCCGTGGCCTGGGTGCCAAGCCGCAATGGCCGCGCTTGCGTGGCCTGCGCGGCGAGGTGGCGCGCATCCATGCGCCCGACGTGTCGCTCACGCGGCCGGTGCGCATGCTGCATCCGCGCTATCCGCTGTACATCGCGCCCAAGCCGGGCAATGTCTACGTGATTGGCGCGACCGAGCTTGAATCCGACGACATGTCGCCGGCAAGCGTGCGCTCCACGCTGGAATTGCTGTCTGCGGCCTACGCCGTGCACCCCGCGTTTGGCGAGGCGCGCGTGCTCGAGCTGAACACACAGTGCCGGCCGACGCTCCCGGACCACCGTCCGGCCATCCGCTGGGATGGCGCTGGCACGCTGTCGGTCAATGGCCTGTACCGGCACGGCTACATGATTGCGCCCGCCGTCACCCAAGCCGCGGTGGCAGCGGCGTGCGACGTGCTGGACGGTTGTGCCTTCGATACGGACGACTGCGAATGGCCTGCGCTGTTCGCTGGCGCCGTATCCCCCGAACCTGTTTTGTCATGACGCTGAACGTCACCCTCAACGACCTGTCGCTCGCGCTGCCTGCGGGCAGCACGCTGGCCGATGCCATTGGTGCTGCCGCGCCGCAACTGCAGATCGCCCCGCCGTTTGCCGCATCGGTGAATGGCGATTTCGTGCCCAAGGCGCGCCATGCGCAGCATGCGCTCAACACGGGCGACCGCATTGCACTCGTGCAGCCTGTCGTGGGCGGCTAGGAGTTTCTGATGTCGACAACCAATCTTTCCACCGTGGCTGACCCGCTGCGCCTGTACGACGAGACCTTCGCCTCGCGCCTGCTGCTCGGCACGGCGCGTTATCCGTCGCCGCAATCGCTGGAAGACGCGGTGCGCGTGTCCAACCCGGCCATGCTGACGGTCGCGCTGCGCCGCCAGAGCGCCGGCTCGCCCGAGGGCGGCGCCGGCTTCTGGAAGATGCTGCGCGCGCTCGGCGTGCCCGTGCTGCCGAATACCGCTGGCTGCTATTCCGCCGACGAGGCTTACACGCTCGCGCAGATGTCGCGCGAAGTGTTCGAGACCGATTGGATCAAGCTCGAAGTCATCGGCGATGACTACACGCTGCAGCCGGACACGCTCGCGCTGCCGGCCGCCGCCGAACGCCTCATCCGCGATGGCTTCAAGGTGCTGCCGTATTGCACCGAAGACCTCGTGCTGTGCCGCCGCCTGCTCGACGTCGGCTGCCAGGCGCTGATGCCCTGGGCCGCGCCCATTGGCACCGGCCGCGGGCCCACCAACCCGTACGGCCTGCGCCTGCTGCGCGAGCGCCTGCCCAACGTGCCGCTCATCGTCGATGCGGGCCTGGGTGTGCCGTCTCACGCCACGCAAGTCATGGAATGGGGCTACGACGCCGTGCTGCTGAACACCGCTGTCGCGCAAGCGGGCGACCCGGTGGCGATGGCGCAGGCGTTTGCGATGGCCACGCAGGCTGGTCGTCTCGCGCGCCTGTCTGGCCCGATGCCTGAGCGTGATGTTGCGCAGGCCAGCACGCCGGTTGTTGGGTTGCCGTTCTGGCATGCGGAAGAGAAGCAGGCATGAGTGCATCCGCCTTGCGTTTTTCCGCTGCGTGGCCGGAAGCCGCTGCATTCGCCGCACAGATCATCGATCGCCATGTGGAAGCGTTTGGTCGCGCGCCGCACGCCTGGAGCGTGACCGACCGTGCTGACGAAGCCACCACTCCCAACACTGTTCTGCTGACGACGGATGCGGCGCAAGCCGAACGAGCTCGCTCTGCTGGCGCCGCTGTTGTGCTGATGGCAGTGGAAGGCGATCAACGCGTCGACACCGTGTGCGACCGCCTCGGCACGTACCGCTTCGCGTCTTCGGCACAAGGCGATGCATTCGATGCGCGCTTTGCCGCCATCTTCGGTGCGGCGCTCGCGCTGGCATTCGAGCCGCGCGATGCGCTGTGCGTGGCGCGCGCGTGGATCGCCGAAGGCAATGCCGACGCGCTCGCCTGGCCGACGCACTTCAACGCCCTGCCCCGCGTGCTCGAACCGGCCTTGCCGTGCCCGACCGCAGCGGACCTCGCCTTTGCGCCGTGCCCGACGCAACTCGGCATCTACGCCGTTGTGCCGGACGCTGAATGGGTCGAGCGCCTCGTCGCGCTGAAGGTGCCGACGGTGCAACTGCGCTTCAAAACTGACGATGCGCATGCCGTGGTCGACCAAGTTCGCCGCGCAGATGCAGCGGCACGCGGCAGTGCTACGCGCCTGTTCATCAATGACCATTGGCGCGTGGCGCTGGACGTGCACGCAGAAGTACCCAACAGCGGCATCTACGGCATCCACCTCGGCCAGGAAGATATCGACGATGCTGACCTGGTGGCGATCCGCTCGGCCGGACTGCGCCTTGGCATCAGCACGCACGGCTTTGCCGAAATGCTGCGCGTCGCACCGCTAAACCCGAGCTACCTAGCGCTGGGTGCCGTGTTTGCCACACCCACCAAGACCATGCCGACCGTGCCGCAGGGCCTCGGCCGCTTGTTCGCCTACGCCGCCGCCATGCGCACGCGTGTGCCGGCCCCGCCGCTGGTGGCCATCGGCGGCATCGATCTGGCAGCGATGCCGCGCGTGCTGGAATCCGGCGTGGGCTCTGTGGCGGTGGTGCGTGCCATCACCCAGGCAGCCGATGTGCCGGCTGCGGTGGACGCGCTGCAAGCGACGTTCGCGGCGCACGTGCGCGCGTAAGCATCGCGCGCTGCACGCAAGCGCGCTTGCGCCGCGCACCCGGGTTTTCGCTGACCTATCCTGTTCGTGCGCCGCTGCGGCTGCTGCCGCGGTGGTGAACCCCAATCACGCTGCAGGAGACAAGACATGGCGGTCCAGCCCATCCCCGAGGGTTACCACAGCGTCACCCCGTACCTGAGCATCAAAGGCGCCGCGCGCGCCATCGACTTCTACAAGCAGGCCTTCGGCGCCACCGAAATCATGCGCATGAACGGCCCCAACGGCACCATCGCGCACGCTGAAATGCGCATCGGCAATTCACCGATCATGCTGGCCGATGAATTCCCCAACATGGCCTGCGCCAGCCCCGACACACTGCAGAGCACGTCGGTCGGGATGATGATCTACGTGCCCAACGTGGACGCCGTATTTGCCAATGCCCTGAAGGCCGGCGGTACGGAAGTCCGCCCGGTGGTGGACCAGTTCTACGGCGACCGCTCCGGCACGCTCAAAGACCCGTTCGGCCACGTGTGGACGGTCTCAACGCATGTGGAAGACGTGGCGCCCGATGAGATGGCCAAGCGCATGGAGAAGTGGACGAAGGAGCAGGCGGCGGCGTCGGCGTGAATATCGGTGTGGCAAAGAAAAAGCGCGGACGAGAGCCGCGCTTTTTTTTGCCCATGTTTGTTGATGGCCTAGCGCGGCTGGCACGTCACCTGCACGTTGTTCACATCGCCATTGACCGTGCCGCTGCCATTGGTCACCACGCAGTTGGCCGATGCGGGCTGCGCGCTGATCGTCACCACGTAGCTATTGTCGAATGGCACCAGCCCGCCAAACACGAACGGGCCGTTGGCCGCCAGCGTGAGCGAATCGCGGCCGTTGTTGAGCAATACGATCGATTGGCCGCCGGGCAGCCCGGTCAGCGTGCCGCCAATCGAGAAGACGCTGCCGATGGGCGAGCCCAGGCTGATGTAGCCATTGCAGGCACCGATCAGCGCGCACAGCGCAGCCACCGGAAGGCAGCGAACCAGCACGATCGGCAGGCGTTTCATGGCAGCTCCCCTGATCAGTCTTCCTCGACATCCACTTCAAGCGAGCGCGGTGCTGCGAGCGGCCGCGGTGCGAACCCGTGGTTCAACGGACCCGCGCCACGCCCGAGCGCCAGATGGCGGCCCGCACCGATGGCATGCAGCAGGTAGTCGAGCGCGGCTTCGATGGCCACTTCCAGCACATCACCGCGCGCCAGGTGCGCGGCAATGGCGGCGGACAACGTGCAGCCTGTGCCGTGTGTGTGCGGCGTGTCGATGTAGGTATGGGCGTAGACGCGCTCGGTGCCGTCGGCGGTGACGAGCACGTCTTGCAGCACGCCGTCTTCGCCGGCGTTGGCCGTGGCGCTCAGATGCCCGCCCTTGAGCAGCACGGCGCGGGGCCCAAGCGCCAGCAGGTCACGCGCGGCGGGCAGCATGTCGTCGGCCGTGCGCACCTCGCGGCCGAGCAGCGCGCTGGCTTCCGGCAGGTTGGGCGTGACGAGCAGCGCGCGGGGGAACAGCCACTTCGCCATCGCCTGCGCCGTGGCATCGCTGCCGAGCTGCGCGCCGCTGGTGCTGACCATGACCGGATCGACGACCAGGTTGGCGATCGGGTGGCGGTCCAGCGCAGAGAGGATGGCCTCCACCACCTGCGGCGTGCCGAGCATGCCGGTCTTGGCAGCGTCCACGCCAATGTCGGTTGTCACGGCATCGATCTGCGCGGCGACGATGTCGGGTGTGAGCGATTCCACCGCCGTCACACCCAGCGTGTTCTGTGCGGTGATGGCCGTGATGGCCGACATGCCGTAGCAGCCGAGCGCGGCAAACGTCTTCAGGTCAGCCTGGATGCCCGCACCGCCGCCACTGTCCGAACCGGCGATGGTGAGCACGCGCGGCACGTGCGAGGCGGGAGCGGCAAACGCAGCGAGGGTCGGGTCGGTGATCGTCATGTCGGTGCGAATGTTTGGGGGGGTGTTTCGCACTATAGCGCTATCGCGGCCGGATCGACGCGCCGGCCTCTGACCTTGGAAGGCGACGGTTTCAGGCCCAAGCGCGAAGCGAAAACCGTGGAGCGTGACGGTTTTTGGCTCGGGCGCGAGGCTCAAACCGTGAGGGGCGATCGTTTCCGGCCCGAAGGCGAGCCTCAGACCGTGGAGTGCGACGCCCTGACCCTCGATCACGAGGCCCAAACCGTGGAGCGTCACCCCGCGAGGGTCGAACGCGGGGCTCAGAGCGCGGCGCACCGCTGTCAAAGCACCGTTTTGTTGGCTCTTGGAGAGCCGCGCGTGGGGCTCCGAGCGCCGTTCCCCACCCTCCAAGGCTGGAGCGTGAGGGTTGGAGCGTGGAAGGCCGCCCTCCGAGGTCGAAAATTTGAAGCTCGGAGAGCGGAGCACCGGCCTTGGGTGCTGGCGATCGACTCTCCGACCCTGGAGCACGAGGCCTTCTGCCCCGCGCTCCGGCTGCAGACGGCGGCGCGTCAGTCCATCAGGTCGGTGTAATCGGCGGCGGCGTAGCGTTGGGCGCGTTCCCACGGTGCGGCGGTGGGCGCCGGCAATGCCGTCACGCGCGTGAGCTTGCGTTGCGTGCCGGTGGCGTTGCGCGATTCCACGCGACGCGGGTATTGGCCGGCCACGTCCCAATCGACGGTGACGGTGCGCTCGCCCTGCGTCGCGCGGTAGGTCTGCACGCCATTGCGTACCGGGCCTTCGACGCGCATGCCCTTGAGCGCGGCCGGGTCGAGCAGGTGATAGGCCGTCGCCCACGAGCCGTCGAAGCCGATGTTGGAGTATTCGGCCGGTTCCACGGCGTAGTTCTTCTGCTGCGATTCGCTGACTACGCGCACGGTCAGCGCGCCCTTGGCGTCGCGTTCGATCCAGCGTGGGGCGGTGTCGGTGTCGGCGTGCTTGTGGCCGGCGTGGGTGTTGGCGTGGTCATGCTCGGCGTGCGCCGACGCGGGCGGTAGTTCGCGTGCGATCCAGACGCGGTCGCCCTGGCGATAGACGCGCTCGGCAAAGCGGACGTCGCGCTGGATGCCGTCGGTGCCGAGCGACGAGAGTTGATGTTCGACGCGCAGGGCGGTCAGCGAGTTGGATGAAGCCGGGCCGGCGGCCTGTGCCGTGCCGGCAAGCGCGGCGAACGCGAGCGAAAGAAGGAAGCGAGCAGATCGGGTCATACGAATTTGGTCAGGCTGAAACGAAAAAAGCGCATGCCGATTGCCTCGGCATGCGCATCAATGGAAACGCAGGAATCAGAGGCCCATGGCCGTCTTGACCACGCCGAACACTTTCGTGTTGTCCAGCGTGCCCTTCAGCGGTGCGCTGCCCGGACCAGAGGAGAACAGCATCACATCCCCGCCGCCGTGCGTTTCCGAACCAGGGGTGCCGAGCTGCACGCCCACTTCCTGCAGGTAATCGTCTGCAGCCGTATCGACCGCGGCCACGTTGTCGCGCGTGGCCTTGCGCGGCGTGCCGCCGTTGCCGAACACCAGCGTGGTGTACGGCAGACCGTCGGCGGCCAATTGCGGCTGGCCGGTCTTGATGTCGTTCGACACGCCCAGGATCGGATTGCCCTTGCGGGGGTAGCCGTTGATCGTCATCGTGTGGTCGTGGTCGGCCGTGACGACGATCAGCGTGTTCGATAGATCCGCAATCGACAGCGCGCGCTTGATGGCTTCGTCGAATGCGCCCGCGTCTTCCAGTGCGCGTTTGGCATTGGTGCCGTGCAGCGCGTGGTCGATGCGGCCGCCTTCCACCATCAGGAAGTAGCCCTTGCCGTTCTTTTGCAGCACGCGCATGGCCTTCTCGGTCATGTCGGCCAGGCTGGGCTCATCCACATTGTTCTTCTTGCGGTCCAGCTCGTAGTTCATGTGGTCCAGGTTGAACAGGCCGAGCAGCTTGTTCGTCGTCGCCGGGTTGACGGCGGTCAGCGCCGTGCCGGTGGTCACGTAGGTGTAGCCGGCGGTCTGGAACTGGGCGGTCAGGTCGGTCGTGTCGGTGCGCTTGCTGCCCGTGGTGCCTTGCGGCAGGTAGTGACGGCGGCCGCCGCCGAGCAGCACGTCCAGACCATCCTTGAGCGCGGCGTTGTACAGCGCGTTGCCGGGCGCGCCCTGCGCAGCGATCTGGTTTTCACCGTCGCGGTGGCAGATGTGCGAGTACGTGGCGGCCGGCGTGGCGTGCGTGACGCGCGTGGTCGTCACCGCGCCCACCGACTTGCCGGCAGCCTTGGCCAGTTCCAGCAGCGTCACGGCCGGCGTGCCGTTGTTGGCGGGGCACGTGCTGTCTGCACCGCTCACGTAGCCCTTGCCGGTGGCATCGCTGGCTTTGGTGTCGGCCGACATGGAGATGACTTCGTTGTTCATCTTCACGCCGGTCATGTACGCCGACATCGACGGCGCGCTGTCGGTGGTCTGCGCATCGTTGGAATACGTCTTGATGCGCGCCGTGCGCTTGAGCGATTCCATCGTCAGGCGGCCGGCCTCGCCCACCTTGTAGATGCGCGTGGCGGTGACGGTGGTCGGGCCCATGCCGTCGCCCAGGAAGAAGATCACGTTCTTGGCTTCACCGGCGGCGTGCGCTTGTGCGCAGGCACCGGCTGCCAGCGCCAGCAGCGTGGCGCGCAGGATACGGTTCGATTGCTTGTTCATGATTGCCCTCTCCCTCTTACAGACCCACGGCCTGCTTGATGAGGCCGAAGACCTCGGTGTTGTCCATCGTGCCGGTAAAGCGCTCGGCACCCAGGCCGCGTGCGCCGATGAAGACATCGGTGCCGCCGTGCGTTTCGCCGCCCGGCGCAACCGGGATCACGGCTTCCTGGTGATACGTCTTGTCGTACACGGCAGCATCCGTCAGCGCGCCGCGCGTGGCGGGGCGGTTCTCACCCGTGCCGAAGCCGATGATGGTGAACGGGTTGCCGCCCGTGTCGGTGGCGTTGGCGCCCGTCACGTAGTTCTTCAGCAGGCCGAGCACGCCGGGGTTGCTGTCGCTGGTCGGGCCTGTGCGCTTGGCGTAGCCGTTGAGCACCAGCGTGTGGTCGTGGTCCGCCGTCACGACGATCAGCGTGTTCTTCAAGCCCGGATCGATCGTGTTGAGCTTGTCGATTGCGCCGCGAATGGCGGAGTCGAACGCCACGGTGTCCTGCAGTGCCTTGCGGGCGGTGGTTTCGTGCAGTGCGTGGTCGATGCGGCCGCCTTCCACCATCAGGAAGAAGCCCTTCTTCTTGGCGGCCAGCACGTCGATGGCCTTGTTGGTCATCTCGCCCAGGCTCGGTTCCTTGCTCGGATCACGATCCAGGTCGTACGACATGTGGCTGCTGGTGAACAGGCCCACGACCTTGCCGTCGGTGGCTTGCAGCGTGTCGAACTCGGCTTTGTTGCTGGCATAGCGGTAGCCGCCGGCCTTGAGTTCGGCGATCAGGTCGCGGCCGTCGGTGCGCGCGCCACCCGCCGTGCTCGGCTGGAAGTGCTTGCGGCCGCCGCCAAAGACGACGTCCACGCCATCACCCAGCGCGGCGTTGAAGCCCTTGCCCGCCGGGGTGAGTTGCGCGGCGATGGTGTTCTCGCCATCGCGGTGGCAGATGTGCGAGTACGTGGCGGCTGGCGTGGCGTGCGTGATGCGCGTGGTGGTGACCACGCCCGTGCCATAGCCTGCGGCCTTCATCAGTTCGAGCAGCGTGGTGACGGGCTTGCCGTTGCTGCTCGGGCAGGTGCTGTCGGCGCCCGAGAGGTAATCCTTGCCGCCCGCGTCATAGGCCATCGTGTCCGCAGACATCGAGATGACCTCGTTGTTCATCTTCACGCCGGTCATGTACGCCGACATCGACGGTGCCGAGTCGGTCACCTGCGCGTTGTTCGAGAACGTGCGCACGAAGCCGGTTTCCGGCAGCGTGTCCATGGTCAGTTCGCCGTCTTCGCCCACCTTGTAGATGCGCGCGGCAGTCATGGTGGTCATGCCCATGCCGTCGCCGAGGAAGAACACGACGTTCTTGGCGGGCGTGGTGCTGGGTGGGTTGGCGTCCGGCGCGGCGCTGCCGGCGTTGCTGGACGTGCCGTCGCTGCCGCACGCTGCCATGGCGAGCGCGGCTGCCACGGCGGCGGCGTACTTCGTGAGTTTATGGTTGTGCATCGTTGGCTCCCTGAACGATGCCCGGCACTTTGGTGGCCGCGTGTTGCACATCCGTGATACGGGTGCGCCACTTCCTAACCGGATCGCAAGGTTCGCCTCTGACAGCGCATTGACACTGCGGCGTGATGCGCGCTACGGAGGCTCGATTGCCTGAGCAGGCAACCGACCCCGAGCCAGCATGCGGCGCGATACGATGCGGCATCTGCGATTTGCTCCGCGCCCCCATGCTCACCCGCCAGTTCGTCAGCCACGTCACGCTAAGGCGCGACACCGTTGCCGCGTTCGACGCGTATCCGTTCAGCCTGCCCGCCGTGCGTGCGCTCGACACGCTGGAGCTGCATCCCAAGGTCACGTTCCTCGTTGGCGAAAACGGTTCGGGCAAATCCACGCTCATGGAGGCGATTGCCGTGGCGCTTGGCTTCAACGCCGAGGGCGGCTCGCGCAACTTCAACTTCAGCACCCACGCATCGCACTCCGAGCTGCACGCGCATCTGCGCATTGCCAGGGGCTTTCGCAAGCCGCGCACCGAGTTCTTCCTGCGCGCCGAGAGCTTCTTCAATGTGGCCACGAATATCCAGCAGATGGATGAGGAGCCCGGCCTGGGCGGGCGCGTGATCGATTCCTACGGCGGCCGATCGCTGCATGCGCAATCGCATGGGGAATCGTTTCTCGCGCTGCTGATGAATCGGTTTGGCCCGAACGGCCTGTACCTGCTCGACGAACCCGAGGCGGCGCTGTCGCCGCAGCGGCAGCTGGCCGTGCTCACGCGCCTGCACGACCTGGTGCAGGCGGAAAGCCAGTTTGTGATCGCCACGCACTCGCCCATCCTGATGGCCTATCCCGACGCGTGGATCTATCAATGTGACGGAGACGGCATTCGGCGCGTCGCCTACGAAGAGACCGAGCACTTTCAGGTCACGCGGGACTTTTTGGCGAATCCGCAGCGGATGCTGAACATGCTGCTGGAGCAATGAACGGCCGTGGTGACGGACGGCCGAATCCGCTACAATCCAGCCCATTCCGAGGAGCGTTGCAACGACCGGCCCAAGTTCAGACGGGGCGGCCGCCAGGCTCGGAAGTTCAAACGGCGCTCGCAGTATCGTGGCTGACACGATGGCGAGAACGCATCTATCCGGGGCCCCAGCATGGGCCCCGTCTCAGTGGTTATCTCCCTGCGTGCGGTCACCCATTTTTTCCGGAGTGATCCAATGAACGCTGTCACCGAACTGAAACACGATTACCTCGTCGCCGACATCAAGCTGGCCGACTGGGGCCGCAAGGAAATCGCCATCGCCGAGACCGAAATGCCCGGTCTGATGGCGATTCGCGACGAGTTTGCCGCGAGCCAGCCGCTCAAGGGCGCGCGCATTGCCGGCTCGCTGCACATGACCATCCAGACCGCCGTGCTGATCGAGACGCTCAAGGCACTCGGCGCCGACGTGCGCTGGGCCTCGTGCAACATCTTCTCGACGCAGGACCACGCTGCCGCGGCGATCGCCGTATCGGGCACGCCGGTGTTTGCGTACAAGGGCGAATCGCTCAAGGAATACTGGGACTTCACGCACCGCATCTTCGAATGGGCCGACGGCGGCACGCCGAACATGATCCTGGACGACGGCGGCGACGCAACGATCCTGCTGCACCTGGGCGCCAAGGCTGAGAAGGACGCTTCCGTCATTTCGAAGCCCACCAGCGAAGAAGAAACCTTCTTGTTCGCGGCCATCAAGGAAAAGCTGGCCAAGGACGCAACGTTCTACAGCCGCAACCTTGACGCCATCAAGGGCGTGACCGAAGAAACCACCACGGGCGTGCACCGCCTGTACCAGATGGCCCAGCGCGGCGAACTGCGCTTCCCGGCCATCAACGTGAACGACTCGGTCACCAAGAGCAAGTTCGACAACCTGTACGGCTGCCGTGAATCGCTGGTCGACGGCATCAAGCGCGCGACCGACGTGATGATCGCCGGCAAGGTGGCGGTCGTGGCCGGCTACGGCGACGTGGGCAAGGGCTCGGCACAGGCGCTGCGCGCGCTGTCGGCGCAGGTGTGGGTGACCGAGATCGACCCGATCTGCGCGCTGCAGGCCGCCATGGAAGGCTACCGCGTGGTCACGATGGACTACGCCGCCGAGCACGGCGACATCTTCGTGACTTGCACGGGCAACTACCACGTCATCACGCACGACCACATGGCCAAGATGAAGGACCAGGCCATCGTCTGCAACATCGGCCACTTCGACAACGAGATCGACATCGCCTCGGTTGAGAAGTACCAGTGGGAAGAGATCAAGCCGCAGGTCGATCACGTGATCTTCCCCGACGGCAAGAAGATCATCATCCTGGCCAAGGGCCGCTTGGTGAACCTGGGCTGCGCCACGGGCCACCCGTCGTACGTGATGAGCAGCTCGTTCGCCAACCAGACCATCGCGCAGATCGAGCTGTGGACGGAAGCGCAGAAGGGCTCGAACAAGTACCCGGTGGGCGTGTACACGCTGCCCAAGCATCTGGACGAGAAGGTCGCGCGCCTGCAGCTCAAGAAGCTGAATGCGCAACTGACCGAGCTGACCGACCAGCAAGCCGCGTACATCGGTGTGAGCAAGGAAGGCCCGTACAAGGCTGACCACTACCGCTACTAAGCCGTACCTGCCGGCGGCATTTCCCGCCGCCGGCTCTCCAACCGAGGACTGCTCCATGAGACTGCTCGCTGTCTGGGTCATCAACGCCCTGGCGTTGCTTCTTGTCGCCTATCTGCTCAAAGGCATCCACGTCAACGGCTTCGGCTCCGCGCTGATCGCGGCGCTCGTGCTGGGTCTGGTCAACACGCTGATCCGCCCGATCCTGGTGATCCTCACCCTGCCGGTGACGCTGCTCACGCTTGGGCTGTTCATCTTCATCATCAACGCGCTGCTGTTCCTGTTTGTCGGCAACCTGCTGGCGGGCTTTCAGGTGGCCAGCTTTGGCGCGGCGCTGCTGGGCTCCATCCTGTACAGCGTGATCTCGTGGCTGCTCTCGAGCCTGCTGCTGCGCGAGGCTTAAGGTTTCTGTCATGCAAGATCGTCAATTCAGTTTCGAATTCTTCCCGCCCAAGACGGCGGAAGGCGCCGAGAAGCTGCGCAACACACGCGCGCAGCTTTCGCCGCTCAAGCCGCGCTTCATCTCCGTGACCTTCGGCGCGGGCGGCACCACGCAACAGGGCACGCTCGACGCCGTGGTGGAAATCCAGCGCGAAGGCATCGAAGCGGCGCCGCACCTGTCGTGTGTCGGCTCGTCGCGCGAGAGCATTCGCGGCATCCTCAACACGTATCGCGAGCACGGCATCCGCCGCATCGTGGCGCTACGCGGCGACATGCCCTCGGGCATGGGCGAGATCGGTGAATTCCGCTTCGCCAACGAGCTGGTCGAGTTCATCCGCCAGGAAACCGGCGAGGCTTTCCACATCGAAGTGGCGGCCTATCCGGAATACCACCCGCAGTCGCGCTCGGCGCGGCACGATCTGGAGAACTTCGCCCGCAAGGTGAAGGCCGGTGCCAACTCCGCCATCACGCAGTACTTCTTCAACGCGGACGCGTACTTCCAGTTCGTGGACGACGCACGCAAGCTCGGCGTGGACGTGCCCATCGTGCCCGGCATCATGCCGATCACGAATTCGTCGCAGCTCATGCGTTTTTCCGAGATGTGCGGCGCGGAAGTGCCACGCTGGATCGCCAAGCGCCTCGAAGGCTTCGGCGACGACCGTGAATCGATCCGCGCCTTCGGCCTGGACGTGGTGACGGCCATGTGCGACCGCCTGCTGCAAGGCGGCGCGCCGGGCCTGCATTTCTACACGCTCAACGCCGCCGGCTCCACGCGTGCCATCTGGCAGCGTCTGGGCCTGTAAGCAGAAAGCAGCAAAGCAGAGGAGATCGTCATGGCAGCCGCACCCGATCCGCTGATCGCCTGGTTGCTTGACGAACTCCGGCCGCTCGCCGCGCAAATCGGCGAGATCCGCGCCCGCCGGATGTTCAGCGGGGCGGCGCTGTATTACGACGACATCGTGTTTGCGCTGGTGCTGCGCGGCACGTCTTACCTGCGCGTGGACGACCTCACGCGCGAACGTTTTCTCGCTGAAAAATGCACGCCGTTCAGTTACGAGCGCAACGGCCGCACCATCAGCATGACCGGCTACCTGAGCACGCCGGCAGAGGCGCTCGACGGCGGGCAGCCGTTGCGCGACTGGGCGCGGCTGGCGATTGAAGCCGCACTGCGTGACGCGAATGCCAAGGCGGCCAAGCCGAAGCGCGCCGCAGCAAAGACTGCCAAGGCGCCCAAGGCAACAAAGACAACGGCGACCAAGAGGGTCGCCGCAAAAAAGACAGCCAAACGCTGAACGCTCAGTACAGCGTTGTCTTCAGGCGCTCGGGCAATTCACGATCATAGGCATCGCCATCAAATGCGCCACCGCTGATGTGCTGCAGGATCTTGCCTGCGGTGGGCACGGCCGGCTTGGCGTCCTGCGCGCCGTGCGCCCACAGCTTTGAGCGCACCAGCGCCTTCGAGCAGTGGAAATACACCGTCTGCACCTGCACGAGGATCACGCTGCGCGGCAGTTTGCCCTGCACCGCAAACGACGCGAGCAATTCCGGTTCGGCCGAAATGGTGGCCGTGCCGTTGACGCGCAACGTTTCACCCACGCCCGGCACGATAAAGAGCACCGACACGCGCCCGTCTTCGACGATGTTGCGCAGGTTGTCGATGCGATTGTTGCCAGGCCGATCGGGAATCGCCAGCAGGCGTTCGTTGAGGATACGCACGAAGCCTGGCGCATCGCCCTTCGGCGAAGCGTCCGTGCCTTGCGCGCCCACCGACGACAGCACGATGAACGGCGACGCCTCTACGAACGCGCGGTAGTCGGCGTTCAGGTGGTCGATCTCTTTAAGCAGCGAGCGCGGGTTCGGGGCGCCATACACGGCTTCAAGGTCGGCAACGGTTTTCAGCGTGTGGGACATGGGCTTTCTGTGAGGGGTTAAAACGCGCCGCGCTCGGTGACGATGCAGTCCAGCGCGATGTCGTGCGGTTCCGGCGCGATGGATTCCACGCGGTTCACTTCATATGCCACGCCAATCGTGCGCGGGCGGTGCCCGGCGGCATGCAGCGCAGCCAGCGTGCGATCGTAGAAGCCGCCGCCGTAGCCGATGCGATAGCGTTGCCCGTCAAAGCCCACGCAAGGGATCAGCAGAGCATCGGGCGTTTCCATCTCGCCCGAGCGGGGGATGGGGATGTTGTACGCGCCGGGCGTCATTTCACAATCGGGCGTCCATCGCCGAAACTGCAGGGGAGAAAATTTGTCAGTCACCACAGGCAGCAGTGCATGGCGCGTAGCGTCAGCCGCCAGCCAATGGCCCAGCACGGTCAACGCATCGAACTCTCCCTGCGTTGGCCAGTAGGCGGCCAGGCGTTTGACGGGCAGTGCGTTCAGCAACCCAGCCAGGTGATGCGCCAGCGCGGCATCGTGGGCGATGCGGTCTGGCTGTGCAGCGCGTGCATCGAGCAACATGGTGCGCAGCGTGCGGCGCGATTCGATTGGCGTGGTGGGATTGGCCGGATCGTGCGGGTTCCCTAAGGCTGACATGGGATAATTCGGCAGACCTAACAGTGATTGGATGGGGCAGGAGATGACATTGAAGGCCAAGGCAGTATATCGCGCGGTAGCGCTGGCTTTTGCGGGCGTGGTGGGCATGAGCGTGGTTGGCCCGACGCCGCTGGCGATGGCCGCCAAGCGCCAGGCGCCGCAAGGCATTCCGGCCAATCCGGACGATGCGTTTGTCGAGTTGCGCAACGCCGCGCGCCGCAACGATGTGTCGCGCAGCTGGGAGTTGGCGGACAGCCTCTCCGATTACCCGATCCAGTCTTACGTGCAGTATTTCCGCATCAAGCCGCAGCTGTTCGATGCCAGCGGCTATGCCCGCACCGATGCCCCGGAAGACGAAATCCGTTCGTTCCTGCAGCGCTACAAGGGCGAGGCGATTGCCGACCGGCTGCGCAACGATTGGCTGCTCGTGCTCGGCAAGAAGCGCGACTGGGCTACCTTCGATGCCGAGTACCCCAATTTCGTGCTGAAGGACGATACGCAGGTCGAGTGCTATGCGCTGCTCTCGCGCGCGATGAAGGGCCAGAACGTGGCCGCCGATGCGCGCAGCACGCTGTCGGATCCCAAGGGCTATGGCGAAGGCTGTGTCGACCTGATCGGCTATCTGGCGCAGTCCAAGCAGTTCACCCGTGCGGATGTGGCCTATGCGGCGCGGCTGTCGCTGGAGCAGAACCTTGTCACGCAGGCATCGCGCATTGCGGCGGTGCTGCCCGAGGGCGATCGCGTAGACAACGACACGCTGGCCAACGTGACGCGCATGGCGCGCAACGATCCGTCGCAGGCGACGGCGTATCTGCTGGCGCAAAGCGGCGGCCTGTCGCGTGAAGAGCAAGGCGCGGGTTGGGGCGTGATCGGCCAGTACGCCGCCAAGAAGCAGACGCCCGATGCGCTGGATGCCTACCGCCGCCAGATGACGCTCGGCGGCGATGCCTACCTGTCGGACGATTCGCAGGAGTGGCGTGTGCGCACCGCCCTGCGCGCGGGTGACTGGAAGATGGTGCGCCAGGCCATTGAGAAAATGCGCCCCAGCCTGCGTGATCGTGATCCTGCCTGGACGTATTGGTACGGCCGTGCGCTTAAGGCAGACAACCGCAACGATGAGGCCCGCCAGCAGTTCCAGTCGATCGCCGGCCAGTTCAATTTCTATGGCCAGCTGGCGCAGGAAGAGCTCGGCCAGCGCATCACCGTGCCGCCGCGCACAGCCGTGACCGACGCCGAAATCGACGTGATGGGCCGTAACCACCCGGGCTTTGGGCGTGCCAAGAAGCTGTACGACCTGAATCTGCGCTTCGAAGGCAACCGCGAGTGGAACTGGGAGCTGCGCAACATGAGCGACCGCGAGTTGCTCGCCGCAGCCGAATATGGCCGCAAGCTGGGCTTGCTCGATCGCACCGTCAACTCAGCGGACAAGACCAAGACCGAGCACGACTTCTCGCTGCGCTTCCCGACGCCGTACCTCAGCGTGGTCCAGCGCAACGCCGATGCCGTGGGCTTGGACATTGCCTGGGCCTACGGCCTGATCCGCCAGGAGTCGCGCTTCATCATGGATGCGCGGTCGTCGGTGGGTGCTTCCGGCCTGATGCAGGTGATGCCGGAGACCGCCAAGCACATTGCCAAGAAGATCGGCCTGCCAGGGTTCCGCGTTTCGCAGATGAGCGACATCGATACCAACGTGCTGCTGGGTACGGCCTACCTGTCGATGATCCTGACCAACCTGGACAGTTCGCTCACGCTGGCTACCGCCGGCTACAACGCGGGCCCAGGCCGCCCGAAACGCTGGCGCTCGACGCTCGCGCGGCCGGTGGAGGGCGCGATCTTCGCCGAGACGATTCCGTTCAACGAGACCCGCACGTATGTGAAAAACGTGCTGTCGAACGCGACGTACTACAGCGCGTTGCTGACCGGCCGCCCGCAGTCGCTGAAGGATCGCCTGGGCAAGGTGGCGCCGGAATCCGTGACGCCGGACGACTTGCCATAAGCGCCCTATCGTCATCCCGCCGTCACATCAAACGCCCGCCGCAACGCGGGCGTTTTTTCTTGGGTGTGTGCGCTGGCTGGCGCACAGAAGTGTGGCTTGCGGCACGCCGCATCGACATATCTTGGGGGCGATCGCCTTCGGGATGTATTGTGGTGTTGCCCCCCTCCCGTCTTGGAGATGCCTCTATGCAGCCCTCCAATCTGCTCGTCTTTGGCGGTACCGGTTTTATCGGTTCGCAGTTGCTCTCACGGCTGGTGACGGAGACGTTTTCCGCGCCCGGCTTACCCGAGGGCCGGATGATCGTGCCCACGCGCGATCCTGAGTCCGCCCGCGCACACAACCTCACGTTGCTGCCGCGTGTGGATGTGATGGACGCCGACATCTACGCCGACGATGCCCTCGACGCGCTGTTTCTGGCGCTCACCGAGCGCGGTGGCGAGCACTGTGCCGTCATCAACCTCGTTGGCGTGCTGCAGGACGCGCGCGGGATGCCGTACGGGCCGAATTTCCAGCGCGTGCATGTCGATCTGCCCCGCCGCATCGTCGCCGCATGCCGACGCCATGGCGTGAACCGGCTGCTGCACATGAGCGCGCTGGGCGCCGACCCCGCCGGCCCGTCGATGTACCTGCGCAGCAAGGGCGACGGCGAACGCGTCGTCATGAACAGCGAGCTTGACTGGACGGTGTTCCGCCCGTCGGTGGTGTTCGGCCCGCAAGATCATTTCCTGAATCTGTTCGCGAGCATGCAGCGCATGGCGCCGTTTGTGCCGCTGGCCTGTGCCGACGCGCGCTTCCAGCCTGTCTACGTGGATGACGTGGCCGCCGCGTTCATCAACGCGCTCAAGAAGCCCGCGACGATCCGGCATGCTTATCCGCTGGTCGGGCCGCGCGTCTACACCCTGGCAGAGCTGATGCGCTTTGCCGGACGTGCCAGCGGCCACCCGCGCTGGATCGTGCCACTTCCCGAAGGCTTGGGTCGTATGCAGGCCGCGTTGCTTGAGCATCTGCCAGGCGCGCCCATCTCGCGGGACAACCTCGACTCCATGCGCGTGGATAACGTCAGCATGGAACCGGTCGCACCGGAACTCGGCATCCACCCGCTCGGCATGGAGGCGGTGATGCTGCCCGCGCTGGCCGGTTTTGGGCCGGACCGCGGATTGCGTGCTGCACGCACACGGGCGCATCGCTAGAAGCTACGAAAACCCGGGGTATGTGCCCCGTTTGTGAATCCGCTTCACAACCGTGGCCAATCCGTTTCATTTTGTGGCGGTGCAGCGCAAGGCTAGAATGGTTCGCTCGCCTTCGCGCTGCCGCTCGCCGCTTCCGATACAACAAGACTAGAGCGCCCCGGCATTCCCGCGCGATGCCGGCGGGCTCCCACAATAATTGCTGTGCACTCTCCAAGGACGGGAATCATGAAACTGGTCATCGGCAACAAGAACTATTCGTCGTGGTCGCTACGCCCGTGGCTGCTCGCCAAGCAGGCTGGCATTCCGTTCGAAGAGATCCGCGTGCGCCTGCTGAGCGAGACCTTTGCCGCCGACGTGGCACGTCATTCGCCGGCCGGCCGCGTGCCGGTGCTGGTGGACGGCGACATGAACGTGTGGGATTCGCTCGCCATCTGCGAGACGCTGGCCGAGCGTTTTCCGCGCGCACAACTGTGGCCGGCTGACCCGAAGGCCCGCGCACACGCACGCTCGATCTGCGCGGAAATGCACAGCGGCTTCACCAACCTGCGCAACAACATGCCGATGAACGTGACAGCCGTGCTGCCCGGCATGGGCTGGAACGTGGCCGTGCAGCGCGACATCGACCGCATTGCTGCCATGTGGACCGAGCTGCGCCAGAAATACGCTGCGGAAGGTCCGTTCCTGTTCGGACACTTCACGGTGGCCGACGCGTTCTACGCGCCGGTGGTCAGCCGCTTCGCCACGTACGGCGTGCGTCTGCCGGAGGCCGCAAAGACCTACGCCGATTACATCCTCAACCTGCCCGCCATGCAGGAGTGGATCGACGGCGCACGTGCTGAGCATGACTTCCTGGCCGACGACGAGCCGTATCGCACCGCGCCGGACGAAGACACGCTGGTCGCCGCCAATCAATGACGGAACGCGCAGCACAGACCGAGGCCATCGTCGATCCGGCCACGCACGGACTGGATGTCTACGCCGTCGGCGGCGCCATTCGTGACGCGCTGCTCGGGCTGCCGGTGCAGGACCGGGACTACGTTGTGGTCGGGGCCACGCCCGAAGACATGGAAGCACGTGGTTTTCGTGCCGTCGGCAAGGATTTCCCGGTGTTCCTGCACCCGGAGACGCATGCCGAATACGCGCTCGCTCGCACCGAGCGCAAGACGGCTGCCGGCTACAAAGGTTTCTCGGTCTACTACGCGCCGGACGTCACGCTCGAAGACGACCTGATCCGCCGCGACCTGACCATCAACGCGATGGCGCAGCGCGTGGCGGAAGACGGCGCGCTGGTTGGCCCCGTCGTCGATCCGTATGGGGGGCAGGCTGACCTGGCCTCGCGCACGTTCCGGCATGTGTCCGATGCGTTCATGGAAGACCCGGTGCGCATCCTGCGCCTGGCGCGGTTTGCTGCGCGCTTTGCCGACTTTCATGTCGCACCCGAAACCAACGCGCTGATGCAGCGCATGGTGCAGGCTGGCGAAGTCGATGCGCTGGTGCCCGAGCGTGTGTGGCAGGAAATTGCCCGCGGCCTGATGGAGGCGCATCCGCAGCGCATGTTTGCCGTGCTGCGCGACTGCGGTGCGCTGGTGCGCCTGCTGCCAGAGCTTGACCGGCTGTGGGGCGTGCCGCAGCGCGCCGACTATCACCCCGAAGTCGATACCGGCGTGCACACCATGATGGTGATTGAAACGGCCGCAGCGATGGCGACGTCGCTGCCGGTGCGCTTTGCCGCGCTGGTGCACGACCTCGGCAAGGGCACGACGCCTGAGGACATTCTGCCGCGCCACATCGGCCACGAAGAGCGCAGCGTGCCGCTCATCGAAGCGGTGTGCCAGCGCCTGCGCGTACCGACCGAGTGCCGCGAACTGGCGCTGGTGGTTGCGCGCGAGCACGGCAACATCCACCGCTGCGATGGCTTTGATGCGGCAGCGCTGGTGCGTCTGTTGGAGCGCTGCGATGCGCTGCGCAAGCCCGATCGCTTCCGTCAGGCCCTTCAGGCGTGCGAGGCAGACGCACGCGGCCGTCTCGGGTTTGAAGACCGCAGCTATCCGCAGACGGAACGCCTGCTGCGCGCGCTTGAGGCCGCATCGTCCATCGACGCGGGCGCTGTCGCCAAACGCCACGCCGACAACCCGGCGCATATCAAACAAGCCGTGCATCAGGCCCGCATCGAGGCCGTTGCGCAGGCCGGCATCTAGGTTGGCCCCAGAAGCCGGCCGTGCCGCCGCTCACTCGAACGGCGTGTCGCTCGGGTTGGCGTACAGCGCCTTCAACTGATCGTTCATCGGGAAGTTGAAGTTCAGGTTCTTGGGCGGCACCGGCTTTTCGAACCACTTGGCGTAAAGCGTTTTGATCTCGCCGCTCTTCATCACGCCGATCATCGTGTCGTCCACGAGTTTCTTGAACTGCGGATCGTCCTTGCGCAGCATGAAGCCGTAGGCCTCGAACGATTGCGGCGTGCCGGTCACGACCCAGTCGTCAGGCTTTTGTGCCAGTGTGCGCGCGCCGGCCAGCAGCACGTCATCCATCATGAATGCCGCCACGCGGCCGCTTTGCAGCGTGAGGAATGATTCACCGTAATCCTTGCCGCTGATCACGTTCATGTTCATCTTCTTCTCGTCGTTCATCTTGCGCAGGATGCGTTCTGACGTCGTGCCCGCGTTGGTGATGACCGACTTGCCCGCCAGGTCAGGGAAGTCCTTCACGCCCGATTTCACGTTGGTCAGCAGGCGCGTGCCGGCGATGAAAAAGGTGGTCGAAAACGCCGTCTGCTGCTCGCGCGATTTCAGGTGCGTGGTGACCCCGCACTCCAGATCCACCGAGCCGTTCTGCACCAGCGATGTCCGGTTCTGCGACGTCACCGGAATCTGCTTGATGTCCAGGTTGGGCTTGCCCGTCTTTTTCTTGACGGCGTCGATCACGCGCGAGCAGAGGTCGGCCGAGAAACCGACGACCTCGTTCTTGCTGTCGCGGTAAGAAAACGGAATCGACGATTCGCGCACGCCGATCAGGATCGTGTTGCTGTCCTGGATTTTCTTGAGCGTGCCGTCCAGTGCCTGGGCGTGCGCGCTGATCGCGAGCAGGCTGGCCAGCGCTAGCGGGATGGATCGGATACAGCGGGTGGTCAAACGCATACTTCCTCCAATGGTTGTGGTGCGCGGCCTGTTGTGTTGCGGCCGTCTGTGCTTTGGCTTCGTGGTGATGAATGCGGAGAGTCCTAGCGGCCGAACCAGCTGCGCAGCTCTGCGGCGCTGGCCACCGGCCGATGCAGCGCGTCGAGATGCCGTCGCAGGTTGGTGACGAGCGCCGCGTTGTCGGGTGCCGTGCTGCCGTCGGGCAGCGCCATGTTGTTTTCGAACCCCAGGCGCGCGTGGCCGCCCAGCAGCGCTGCGCTGAGCGCGCATTCGGCTTCGCGCGGTCCGAATGCGCACATCGCCCATGGCACGTTAGCGGTGATGTCACCGCCGTCAGCCCACGCCTGCAGGAAGGGCAACAGATCCGACGGATCGGAGCGCTGGCCTGCGCTGTAGCGGCCGAGCACGAACAGCACCCAATGCGGTGTGTCGGGCAGCACGCCGCGCGCACGCAGGTCGCGGTAGCGCACCACGTCGTCGGCGGAATAGAGGATGTACTGGATGGCCGTGCGCGTGGCTGCAAGCTCACCAAAGAAGCGCGCCGCTTCCGCCTCGTGCGCGGCATCGGGCGCTAGCTCGCGCAGCGCAGCGGAAATCGCCTCCGGCTGCAGCGCGCGTACCGAGGCCATCTGCTGTTCGGGCGTGTAGATGCCGACGGCCTCGGTGGTGATCTGAATCACCAGCGCATCGCCCACGGCGCGTTGCACGGCGGCGATGGCCGGGCGGTAGTCGCCAGGCTCCAGGCTATGCGTGCCGTCTGGGCGGCGCACATGCAGATGCAGCATCGCCGCGCCGGCCTCCACGCATTGGCGCGCGCAGGCGGCCAGTTCGTCGGGCGTGATCGGCAGCGCGGGGTGATCGGCGTGCGTCTTGCGCGCCCCGTTGGGCGCCACGGCGATGGCGATGGGCCGGGTCACCATGCAGCCTCCTGGGCCTTGGCCGTGGCGGCGTCGACCGCATCGCCCAGGCGTTCGACGATCGCGTCGATGTCCTGCGCGCTGGCAATGAACGGTGGCGCCAGCAGGATGTGGTCGCCGCGCTGGCCGTCGATCGTGCCGCCCATCGGATACACCATCAGACCGCGCTGCATCGCTTCGGCCTTCACGCGAGCGTGCGTCTTGCATGCAGGTGCCAGCGGCACCTTGGTTGCGCGATCGGCCACCAACTCCACGCCAACAAACAGGCCGCGCCCGCGTACATCGCCCACGTGCGGGTGGTCGGCAAAGCGCGCACGCAGCGCCGCGCGCAGCTGTTCGCCGCGCGCCTGCACGTTGGCGAGCAGGTTGTCTTCCTCGATCACCTTCTGGACTTCCAGCGCCGCCGCACACGCCGTCGCGTGGCCAATGTAAGTGTGGCCATGCTGGAAGAAGCCGCTGCCGGTCGTGATCGCGTCGTAAATACGGCGATTCACCAGCGTCGCGCCGATCGGCTGATACCCGCCGCCCAGCCCCTTGGCAATGGCGACCATGTCTGGCACCACGCCATCTTCCTCGCATGCGAACAGGTAGCCGGTGCGCCCCATGCCGGACATCACCTCATCGAGCAACAGCAGCACGCCGTGGCGATCGCACACCGTGCGGATCTTGCGGAAGTAGTCGGCCACCGGCGGCACCGCGCCGGCCGTGGCGCCCACCACCGTCTCGGCGACGAAGGCCGCGACATTTTCCGTGCCGAGTTCGACGATCTTCGCGTCCAGTTCATCGGCCAGGCGCTGCACGTATTGCGCGTCGCTCTCGCCATCCAGGCGCTCGCGATACGCATAGCACGGCGAGACATGGTGTGCCGGCACCAGCAGCGGCAGGAACGGCTCGCGCCGCCACGCGTTACCGCCGATCGCCAGAGCGCCCAGCGTGTTGCCGTGATAGCTCTGACGCCGCGCGATGAAGTATTGGCGCTGCGGCTGCCCAATCTCGACAAAGTACTGGCGTGCGAGCTTGAGCGCCGCCTCGATCGCTTCGGAACCGCCAGAGACGAAATACACGTGATCAAGATCGCCCGGCGCCGCAGCGGTCAGGCGCGCAGCCAGTTCTTCCGCCACATCCGTCGTGAAGAACGATGTGTGCGCATAGGCCAGCGCGCGTACCTGCTTGCAGATGGCGTCCACCACGCGTGGGTGGCCGTGGCCCAGACACGAGACGGCGGCACCGCCGCAGGCGTCGAGGTAGCGCTTGCCGTCGGAGTCGATGAGGGTCATGCCCTCGCCGCCGACAGCGGTGGGCAGCGTCTTGCGCGGGTCGCGGTGGAAGACGGAGGTGGTGGACGGAGTCATGGGCGGTCGAGAGGGCTCAACGTTTGGTGGACGGCACGGCGACAGCCGCTTCACTGCGGCGGGCGCTGCGCACGTAGGCGGCTTGTTGCTTGAGCTGGGCGTCGCTGTCGGCAAGGTGCGCGAGCGCGACTGGGCCGGCGTGGCGGAACCACGTCATCAGCAGCGCATCGAGCAGCGCCATCGGCGCGGCCAGCGAATGGAAGAACGACGGAATGGCGACGGGCGCGACGAGCTGCTGCCACGCCAGCTCAGCGCCCGGGGCGATGGCGCTGTCGGTCACATACACGAGGCGCGCACCGCGCGCATGCGCATACTGCATCGCCTCAATGACTTCGCGTGTGTACGGATCAAAGGTGACGGCCACGACGATGTCGTCCTCGCCGCAAAAACGCAGCGGGTCGGCCAGCGTGTTGCCGCTGCCGGTGCACAGCGTGACCTTGTCGTCGAAAAGCTGGGCGGCATAACCGAACGCATGCGTTAGCGCCAGGCAACTGCGCGCGCCCAGCAGATAGACCCGCCGCGCCTTGCACAGAACGGCGGCCACAATATCCAGCGCGGCCAGGTTGGCGGGCGAAAATGCCGCCTGCACATGAGCCCCGATGGCCATGCCGATGCGCTCGGCCTCTGATGCGCCTGCCGCATCGTCGCCCTGCAGCGCGGTGGCGCGGCCGGCAAAGCCGTCGGCCTGCTGGCGCAGGTGGTTCACGCAGATATCGCGCAGCGCGGCAAAGTCATCAAAGCCCAGCGCGCGCGCCAGGCGCGAGAACGTGGCCGGTGGCAGGTCGCAGCGGCGCGCCAGGTCTCGCATCGAAAGCAGGGCGATGTCGTGCTGGTGCGTCTCAAGCAACATGGCGGCACGCTGCAGTTGCGGAGAGAGATCGCTGGCGCGGTCGCGCAGCGTTTGCATGAGCCCATCGAACGTCATAAGGTAATCGTCGTGATTCAACTGTTTCGTAAACTACGCATCTGAAACAGTTGAGTCAATATCGGATTCACCCTTGGGGCCACGCACGAAAACAAAACGGCCGCACCTCAAGGCGTGCGGCCGTTATGGGCAAACAAAAACGGAGGCCGAAGCCTCCGTTAGCTATGCGTGATGCGCGCGTTTCAGGTTGCCGGGGCGTCGAGCTGTTCCATGCGGAACTGGAAGAAACCGGCTCCAATCAGTCCAAGCAGGCTCAGCGCCATGCACGTGCAGGCTAGGATCATCACCGCGCCCAGAGACGAAACTCCGCTCATGAGTGGCGTATGCATCAACGCCGACAGGTTGCCGCCAACCCACATGGCCGCGACGAGGGCCATCAAACACGTCAGCGCTGCGGCATTGCGCAACCACGTCAGCCGCGTCTTGCGGCTGATGCCGTCGAAAGCGTGGAAATGGAAGTGGTGGTGACCGGTGCCAACGAGTGCCATGGAGAATCTCCTTGTGCTTGCCGTTTGATAGCGTTGAGTCACTATACCGAGACCTGCGACAGTTTGGCGCAGTTTACGCCGCTAGGTATACCCTGAGCTGCGCTGCGTCAAGAGGTGCGGGTACATTTTTTGTGGGTGCGACACTGCGCCGCAGATCGGCGACTGGCGCGGCAAATCGGGAGATGGCGGGCGCGGGCAAATGGCACCGCAGAATGAAAAAAGACCTCGCGAGGAGGTCTTTTTTGTTGCCCTGCAAAATCGATCGATCTTGAAGGGCGAAGAATTTTGGTGGCCTGGGGCGGAATCGAACCACCGACACGCGGATTTTCAATCCGCTGCTCTACCAACTGAGCTACCGGGCCAAGCAAAGAAAAGCAAGTATGACAGGAGTTGTGCCCAGCCGTCAAGCATCTCTGAGCACTTTGATGATCACGCGGCCGGTTCGCCCTTGTTGCGCGAGAGTTCGACACCCAGCTGCTTGAGCTTGCGGTACAGGTGGGTGCGCTCAAGACCGGTTTTTTCTGCCACGCGGGTCATGCTGCCGCCCTCGCGCTGCAGGTGGTATTCGAAGTAGGCGCGTTCAAACAGATCGCGCGCTTCGCGCAGCGGCATGTCGAACGAGAACTGCATGCCGCCGCCCTCGGCTGCGCGGGTCGGTACGCCATTGATATCTGTGCGATCGAGCGCGGTAGGTGTACCTGCTGCTGCGGCGTTGGGCATGGCGCCTGCAAGTCCGGCTGCCGGTGTGGCAGCAGGCGTTGCCGAGCGCGGCTTTTCCTTGCTGCGCGACAGGCCCTGCTCCACTGCCGTCAGCAGCTTCTGCAGCGCGATGGGCTTCTCCAGGAAATTCAGCGCGCCGATCTTGGTCGCCTCGACGGCGGTGTCGATGGTGGCGTGGCCCGACATCATGATGACGGGCATGGTCAGCAGACCTTGCGATGCCCATTCCTTGAGCAGCGTTACGCCGTCGGTATCCGGCATCCAGATATCGAGCAGGACGAGGTCTGGCGTTGCGTTCGCGCGGTATTCGCGCGCGCGCTGAGCGTTCTCGGCGACTTCAACAACGTGCCCTTCGTCTCCGAGGATTTCGGAGAGCAACTCCCGGATACCCATTTCGTCGTCGACAACGAGGATGGTGGCCATGCTTTTCCTCTATGTGCGGCGGGATTGCCGTCCGCGCTACGCGAGTTTTACGAACAGTATGGAAACCTGGGCGCCGACGATGTCGGTACCCGATGTGCCCGATGTTGTGCTGGATTGGCGGTTGCGCAATTCGATTCGCGCTCCGTGCTCGTCCATGATTTTCTTCACCATGGCCAAGCCCAATCCTGTGCCCTTGGCTTTGGTCGTGACGTACGGCTCGAAGGCGCGGTTGAGGATGCGGGAAGAGAACCCGCCGCCGTTGTCCGCGATTACAAGCCGCACAGCTTGCCGCCGCGCGCCCGAGGCGTCGTCGTATTCTACCGTGTCAGTTTGCAACATGACATGCGGAGCAGCTCGCCCGGCCGCTTCATTCTCGGCCACGGCGTCCTGCGCATTCTGCAGCAGGTTGTGGATGACCTGGCGCAGTTGCGTCGGGTCGCCCTTGATGAGCGGCAGATTGGCGCCCAGCTTGGCTTCGATGATGGGGTGATCGCGGCGGTCAGGGTGATCGATGCCGTACAGGTGCAGCACTTCGGCGGCAAGCGCGTTGAGGTCCAGCTCCTGCAGCATGGCCGGCGGCGTGCGGGCGTAGTCGCGGAAGTCATCGACCATGCGCTTCATCGCCGACACCTGATTGACGATGGTGGTGGCGCCGCGCCGCAGCACCTCGGCGTCGGTGTCCGACAGCTTGGGTGAAAGCTTCATCTCCAAGCGCTCAGCCGAGAGCTGGATGGGCGTGAGCGGATTCTTGATTTCGTGTGCGAGGCGCCGCGCAACCTCGCCCCACGCCACCGAGCGCTGTGCCGAAATCACGTCGGAAATATCGTCGAACACCACCACATAGCCGCGTTCGGTGCCGTGCGAGCCCACCGACGGGCCGGGCAGGCGCGTGCCGCGCACCAGCAGCGTGAGGGGTTCGTCTTCGTCTTCGAGCGGAATTTCGACCTGCTTCTGCCAGTGGGCCACTGCGCCGCCGGCGGCTGTGCTTGCGTCTTGTTCAGCGAAGGCCTGTTCGACCACCGGCGCGAAGGCTGCCACCGGTGTGATGCTGGTCAGCGCCTGACCGACCCACGCGCCGAAGGGCTGTTTGAAGATGCGTTCGGCACCCGGATTGGCAGTCAGCAGCACGAAGCGATGGTCGAACACGAAGACGCCCGCGGTCAGGTTGGTCAGCACGCTCTCAAGATAGGCTTTCGATTGCTCGAGTGCTGCGCGATTCTGCTCCACGGCGCGGCGCGCGTCGGCAAGCTGCCGCGTCATCTGGTTGAACTGTTGGGTGAGTACACCCAGTTCGTCGCGCGTATGCAGTTCCCGCTTGGGGGAGAGATCGCCTTCGGCTACTTCGCGCGTGCCCTGGAGCAGCATCAGCAGCGGCCGTGCCAGCTGCGCGCCCAGCAGCAGCGCGAGCATCACCGCGATGAACACCGCCAGGAACAGCGTGAGCGTGAGCGTGCCGATGTACATCTTCCGCAGACCCGTGCGGCCGAGCGCTTTCTCCTGGTATTCCTGGTAGGCGCGTTGGACGGCGTCGGCATTGCGGGCGAGCGCCTGCGGCACCGGCTGCACGAGCTGCAGGAAGCGTTCGTCGCGGCCGCTTTCGCCGATCAAGCCGAAGCCGCGCGACGTGCTGCTGCCATCTTCCGGCCGGCGATCTGCCAGCAAACCGGTGCCGGCCCATTTGCGTGCCGGCGTGTTCAGTCCGATGCTCGGCTCGTCGCGGGACGACGTGCCCAGCGCCACCACCACATGCAGCTGGTACAAATCGTTGCGGCGGCCGTTGCTGCGTGCCGCAGGTGCCGAGGCGGCTGGCGCGGAAGCGCTATCGGTTTCGTTATCGCTGCCGCCCTCCAGGCTGGCATAGCCGCCCGGCGCGCGGGCCTGTTCGAGCACGGCCTGGTCGGGCAGGTTGGGGACGAGCGTGTCGTAGGTATTTGATGCGGTGGCGATCACGCGCCCACTGGCCGTGAAGATGGTCGCCTCCTGCACGCCGAACTGCTCGCGCAATCGATTGAGCGTGATGGCCGTGGCCGAGGCGGACCCATCGCCCACTTGCTCCGCGATCAGGCGGCCCTTGTTCTGCAGGTCGGCCAGCGCCGAGTCCATGGTCGAGCGGCCGAGGTTCAGGCCCGCCTCCAGCGCCGATTCGACCTTCACGTCGAACCACGACTCGATACTGCGCGACACGAACTGCAGCGACACCAGGTAGATCAGCACCCCCGGCAGCACGCCCACCACGCCGAAGAACACCGCCAGCTTGGTCATCAGCCTCGTGCCGAACTTGCCGCGCCGCGCGCGCAGCGCCAACGCCAGCATCAGCCCGCC
>NZ_JBGLYZ010000003.1:0-236525 GCF_047304345.1 Ralstonia sp. Ralssp135 | reverse complement strand
CCCATCCGGAGACCGCATGCCCGCCCCCAATTCGCCCGCAACGCTTGTGCGCCGCACCCAAAGCCTGGCGGACGTCGTGGTGGACCACATCAAGGGGCGTATCGCGAACGAATCCCTGCGCGTTGGCGACAAGCTGCCGACGGAATCCGCATTGATGGAAGCGCTGGGCGTGAGCCGCACGGTGATACGCGAAGCCATTTCGCGCCTGCAGGCCAAGGGACTGATCGAAACGCGTCACGGTATCGGCAGCTTCGTCCTGCCGCCGCGCACAGACAACAGCATCCCGCTGGGCGACGCGTCCACAATGCACGAGATCCTGAGCATGCTGGAACTGCGCGTCGCCATTGAGACGGAGTGCGCGGGCCTGGCCGCCCAGCGCATTTCTCCCGCCGAGATCGACGCCCTGCGCATGGCACTCGAAGCCATCGAGCAGGACCAGGCAGACGGCAACGACAGCGCCACCTCCGACCTGCAATTTCATCTGAGCATCGCGCGCGCCACAGGCAATGAACACTTTGTTGGCGCCCTCGCCCAGCTCGGCAAAACGCTCATCCCGCGCACGCGGATGGGACTGGAGCAGGTGGGTTACCTGAACGCTCCGGAACTGCGTGCCACAGTCAACCGCGAGCACCACAGCGTCTTTGAAGCCATCGCCCGCAAAGACCCCGAAGCGGCGCGCGCAGCCATGCGCATGCACCTGTCAAACAGCCGCGAACGCCTGCGGCGCGCGCACGAAGCGGCCGGCGCGCAAGCAGCGGCAACGGCAACGGCAGGCTGAGTTGGCCCGAAGACCGTACAGTTGTACGACGTCTTATTACCCAGCACCAACCATCTCCCGCCCCAACGTGTTGGCGCCGTTGATAAAGATTTGCATTCCCCCGCTCTCAGCCACGTAACCTGAGCTTGCACCGACCCCTCGTGGGTGCGCTCCGGTCGCGGAAGAGAGAGCCGCGGCCTTCTTGGCCCTGATGCTGCTGTCCCGAGTATCAGGGCGTTTCTTTTTGGCAGCCGCCACTCGATCCGTCTGCCCGACCAAGAAAAAAGCCCCGACTCGCGGGGCTTTTCTGTTTTCAAGCGCCTCAGTCAGCGGTCGCGAGCCATCAGGTGATAGCCCGCCAGCAGAATGACAGCGCCCACCACCGAACCGACAAATCCCGCCGACTGGCCCGGCTCATACCAGCGCATCAACTGGCCGAGAAAAGCGGCTGCCAGCGCGCCGGCAATGCCGATCATGATCGTGAGGAGGAAGCCGCTGACGCCTCGCCCTGGCGTGATCCACCGGGCCACAAGCCCGGCCAGAAAGCCGATGAGGATGGTGATGCAGAGCAATTGCATGGCCGTGGCTCCGTGGTCAAGGCGGTCAGTGCGTTGCCACCGCTTCCATCACGCGCTCCAGGCAGAAGCCCTGCCCGTAGATGGCGCGCAGGCGCAGGCCGTTCTCCGTGCCAAGCCGCAACTTCTTGCGCAAGCGCGAGACATGCGTATCGAGCGTGCGTGAATACGGGCTCAGCTCGCGGCCCCAGAGCGCCAGTTCGATGTCGGCGCGCGAGAGAACGCGCCCCGCATTTGCGAACAGCAGCAGCGCCAGCTCAAATTCACGCGCATGCACCGACACCGAAACATCGCGCAGCCGGATGGAACGATTTTGCCGGTCCAGCGTGTACGGCCCCAGCTGAATCTCCGACGCTCTCACAGCACGGCTCACGGCAAAGCGGCGGATCAAGGCATCAAGCCGCGCGAGCAACTCAGGCGGACGGATATCACCTTGGAAACAGAGGTCTGCGCCGTGATTGAGCGCGTCTGCGGTTTCGGTATCGGCCTGGCCGTCGGCCAGGTAGACGATTGCCATACCTGGGCCCACACGCTCGCGCACGGTGCGCACCAGCGACAGGCCCGGCATGTCGTGCGCATGCGCGCCGACCATCAGCAGGTTGATGCCGTGCACATCAATGGCTTCAAAAACTTGGCGGGAGAGAAACAGCGGCACACATTCGAAGCGCGTGGGCTGCAGCGCGGAGTGGATCGCCTGCTGGCGGGCGAGGTGCGTGTCGATCAGACCGATTTTCATGGCTCGGTTTCGAGGTTGACTGCGTGCGGCGCGGTCAAGCGGTGGTGCGACGATGGTGTTGTTCATTGCCGTCGTCGCGACCACCGCCGCGCCACATGGATACATGCCGACCAGCCAGCCAGAAGCGTTCGACCTGCGGCGGGTTCCCGTCGCCGCGCAGGGCTTGATGCAGTTGGGCGCGAACGCGTTCGTAATCGCATTCGCTCAAAACATCGGTTGCAATCTGGCTCAACATACGCGGCGCCTCGGGCGTGTCTGTGCTCGGTTTTCCAAGGTGCCGTCGTCTCTCGACCGGTGTGTCACCGGTGCATGCTGTGCGGGTCGGCCAATGAACTGTAGGGCCGCCGCAGTGCCGAAATGCAAATGATTGAAAAGGAAATGTGGCAAAGGCCACACGAGACCGCGATGGCCTCAGGCGTCGTGGCGATGCGCGCTGCGCGGCAGTGACAGCGTGAAGGTGGAGCCGAGCCCCGGCGCGCTCTGCACAGCAATGCGGCCGCCGTGCCGGTCGACCACCGTCTTCACGAAAACGAGGCCCAGCCCGCTGCCGGACGGCGCGTTAGCCATGTCCTCATGCAAGCGATGAAACGGCTGGAATAAGCGCGGCTGATCAGCCAGGGCAATACCGGCCCCCTGGTCGGCCACGGCCACCGAGAACATCGCCTCGTCTTGTTTGACCGACACGGTGACGACAGAACCCGCCGCGCTGAACTTGATGGCGTTGTTAAGCAGGTTCACCAGCGCGCGCACCAGCAAACGCGGTTCGCCCCGCACGGCCGCTTCGATGTCGGCTACCACGCGCACTTCCACCTGGTGACGATTCGCGAGCGGCCAGACCTCGTCAGCGGCATCGAGCACCAGGCCCACCAGGTCCACATCCACCAGCTTGAGTGTTTGCGATTCGGCTCGCGCCAGGTCGATGAAGGCGTCGGCCAGCTCCAGCGTGCGCGATGACAGCTGCCCGATGCGCGAGAGCAGCACGTCGCGATCCAATGCGCGCGATGTGTCGCGCTGCAGTTCGATCAGCGCCAGGATGGCGCTCTGCGGCGAACGCATGTCGTGTGAGATGAAACGCAGCGCTTCTTCGCGGCGGAGCTCGGCCTGTCGCACCGGCGTGATGTCGGCAAAACTGACGATGATGTCGACGGGGCGGCCCGCTTCGTCGCGCAACGCGGCGGCGTGCATCAACATCGAGCGGCCGTCGTGCGTTTGTAGCTCGACAGGTTCGAGCCCGGCGGGGTCGGCCAGCCAGCGCGTCCAGTAGTGCTCGCCTGCGGCGGGGTCGGGAAACGCACGCGCCAGCAGCGTCGGCAGGTCGCGCAATGCGGCCGAGCGGTTTTGGCCGGGCGTCTGCAGCTGGCCGGCCAGATCTGCGCTGCGGCCATTCGCCAGGCGGATCGTGCCGTCGCGGGTGCAGACAACGGTGGCATCGGGCAGGCTCTCCAGCGCATCGGCCAGGAAGCGGCGCAGCGCGCGCAGCTTGTCCGTGAGCGCGGCGACGGCATCCATGTGCGCGCCCAGTGTGCGGCCGGTGCGCGTCAGAGGCGCCGCATCGCCCAACAGGCCGGGCTCGCGCGCCAAGCGCTGCATCTCCTCACGCAGGAAGCGCAACGCGGCTTCCTGCTGGCGCCAGCTCCACAGCGGATACAGCACCAGCGGGCCAACCAACGCGGCAAACGGCGGCAACCAGCGATTGCCAAACACGAGCACACCAATCGCGCTCAACAACAACACAGCGGCACCCGTCACCGCCACGGCAAGCGCCATCCTTGGCGTGAGCCAACGCACCGCAAACGCGGTCATCAGCAAGGGAAGCAGCGTCATCGCCCAGAACACGCCTGGCGGCACAGGCAGGATGGCGCTGCCGTCGAGCACCGTCTGCGTGGCATTGGCCAGCACTTCAACGCCGCTCATCGTGCGCGAAGGCGGCGTCGCAAAGATATCGGACACGCCCGATGCCGTCGCCCCGATCAGCACCAGCTTGCCTGCGAGCGCCTCGGGCGGCACGTGGCCGTTAAGCACGTCCACCGCCGGCACATGCCGGTACGTACCGGCCGGCCCCGCAAAATTCAGGCGGATATGCGCCCGCCGCGTCCAGCCGCCGGCATCGGTCTCCACATCAGGCAGCGCCGGTATGGAGGCCGGCGGTTGGAGCGCCTGTCGCGCGAGCTGCACGGCAAGATGGTCCAGCACATGCGCACGCGGACCCTCGGCCAGATACATGCCACGCACGACGCTGTCCGCATCGGGGGCGGCATTGATATGCGCGACGGACGAGTTGATACCGAGAAACGGATAGTGATACACGCGCCCGTGCTCCGTGTGCTCGGGCAGCGCGGGCAGGATGACGTGTCCGGCCTGCTCGATGGCGGCGGTCAATGCACGATCCCCTTCGGGCTGCGCAAGATCGGGTTCGATCAGCAGAATATCGACGCCGATGGCGCGTGGCCGCGCCTGCCCCACGCGCGCAATCAGATCGGCCAGCCGGGCGCGCGGCCACGGCCAGCGCCCGACCGCGTCAAGACTTTGGTCATCAATGGCAACAATGACGATATCGTCGCGCGGCGCATGCCCATGCAGCGTGACGGCAGTGTCGTACAGAGCCGCATCAAGCCGCGCGACCACGCTCCAGCGCACCGCACCCAACGTCAGCAGCGCAGCCAGCACCACCAGCACGCCCCACTCCACCAGCGCGCGCCGCCCAAGGCTGCGCACGTCCGATTTGGCGGGCACGGGTTCAGTCATTGAGAAGGAGATTGCTGCCGCCGCTCTGCACCGGGCTGCGAGCGGAATCGCCGACGAAGGTGCCGACGTCAATGCGCTGCGGCTTGGCGTAGACCACCGATGCCGCATCGCCCAGGTCTACGCCAGTGCGGATGTAATACACGCCGGACGGTGGCCGCGGAATGGTGGCCTCATTGCCTTCGCTCACGATGTCGGCGATGGGCTTGGCGAAGCTTGTGTCACCTGCCAGTTGCACACGCGTGCGCGCGCCAGATGCCGCCAGCTCGGGCGACAGCGCAGGCCAGTGGGCGTGCAGCTTGCCATCATTGCCGGCTTCCACTGCGGCTGTCGGCACGGCATCCGGCGGAATGTCGAGCACGCGAAAGCGCAGCGCGTCGCTCCACGGGCCCGTTTTGCCGTCTGCGGCCACAGAGCGCACACGCCACCACCATGTGCCGGCCGTCAATGGCTTGGTCAGACGCACATCTTTGCCATGCTGCTGGACGGCAGGGGTGGCGAAGGTTTCTGTGCCGGCGACTTCCATGTCGTAGCTGCCGGCATCGGACACGGCAGCCCATGCGAATGCCACGTCGCCGCTGCGGTAGGTCCGGCCGCTGGCGGGCTGGATCGTATAGGGCGCTTCCGGGTGCAGGCGCACGGTGAACGGCCGCGTGGCCGACTCGCTTGTCAGCCCGAGCACATCGATGCTTTGCACGACGAGCGTGTAGTCGCCGTCCTCATCGCCGCAGAGCGTTACCGCGGGTGTCTTGCTCGATTGGTAAGCGCTGAGTTCGGTCAGCGCGGCATCGCGCGCCACGGCTGCGCGATAGCCGACCGCGCCCTTGACGGGCTGCCACGTCGCGCGCAGGCACGGCGTCTGCACAAGCTCGGGAATGGCGTCGAGCTTGGGCGCAGCAGGCAGCGCTGCGCGCTTGAGGTGCCCATCCGATGCCTGCACGCCAAAGCCGGCCTTGACCGCCTGCCTCTGGCGACCGGCGCGCGTGGCCACCTCGCCATCGAGCACGGAACTCGTCGATACGTCTTCGCTGGCCTGCACGCGAAAACGCGTACCGCGCACCCCCGTCACCAGCGCCGGCGTGGAAATCTCGTACCGGCCCACGCCGGTCTTTCTGGGCGAGACATTGGAGTCGGCCTCGCCCTGCTTTACGTGCACACGCACATCGATTAGCCCGGCACGCGCAAACGCTCGCACACGCGACAGCGCCACGTGGCTGCCCGGCGGCACCGTAACGCGCGTGCCGTCATCAAATGCCAGCGTCACGGCGCCTTTGTCGCCGGTATCAATCTGCGACGCTTCTGTGAGCTTCATACCCGCTTGCAGCGGCTTGCCGCCGGTCGTTGCATCGCGGGCAAACACCACCTGCGCCGTCGCCGGCACCACCGGAATTCGATCGAACGGAATCCGAAGGACAGAGCCAGGCTTCAATCGATACGGATCCGCCACATGGTTGCGCTGCTGCAGCAAGCGCCAGCCTTCGACGCTGTCCATGTAACGCGCTGCGAGGTTGATCAGCGTGTCGCCCTGCTGCACGCGATAGAGGAAATCGGTGCCATCGGCGCCAGAAGGCTGAGCCGTCGCCGCCTGCCACACGCCGCCAAAAAGAACGAACGCGCCGACAAACGCGGCGCGCCCAATCAAACCACCCCAGATTGCGTCAGCTTGCTTCACCATCTTCCTGCGTGGTTTCGAGCCGATAGCCATGCGAATACACCGAGACCAGCCGCACGCCATTCTTCTGATTGAGATCGAGTTTGAGCCGAAGCTTTGAAATATGCGTGGCGAGCGTGCGCGAATCCGGGCCAATGCTGCGTCCCCAGACTGCCTGCTCAATCAGTTCTCGCGGCACCAGCTTGCCGACATTGCGGAACAGGTACAGCCCAAGATCAAACTCGCGCGGCGACAGCTCAACCTGCGAGCCATTCAACGTCAGCACGCGCCCGACCGGGTCCACCGCGTACGGGCCGACGCGAATGCGCTCGAGCGATTCGCTCGTGCGCGGCGCGGCGCGACGTAGCAGCGCACCGACGCGCGCCACCAACTCGGCGCGGCGCACCGGCTTGACGACGTAATCATCGGCGCCGGCGGCAAGCCCGCGCACCACGTCGTCTTCGAGCGATCGGTTGGTCAGAAACAGCACCGGCAGGGCCGGGCCGACCGTCTGCCGCACCCAACTCACAAGTTGAATGCCGCTGATATCGGGCAACTGCCAGTCGAGCAGCAGCAGGTCGAAGGTCCGATCCCGCAGCGCCTTGACGAAGGCATCTCCGTTACTGAAACACTCGCATTCGTATCCGGACGAAACCAGGATCTCTCGGATCAAATCGGACTGCGCCTGGTTGTCTTCTACCGAGGCAATTCGTATCGCCATCTGGACTGCCCTTTCCCCGTAACGGGTCCGGCATCGCTATGCGAAATGCCGGGTCACTCCGTTCGTCGTTGTGATCGGGGTCCCGGACCGGCGCATCGTTGTCCGATCCACCAGCCACCATTGGCGCGGCACGTGCCCGCCGCGCAAGACCTTACCCACGCCCCGCCAGCATGTGTCGCACACCGGCTTGAGCCCAGCTCATGCTAAAAGGCCGCCCCTGTCATATTGCAAACAATTGTGAAAAGCTAAGCGCAGAGCCGGGTTTCCATGGCGTTCTATCATTTTTTATCACGCCATTACAAGGTGCGAGGTCTCAGGAAGTATAGGAGCGGGCCACCGGGCTGGTGAGGCTACCGGGTATACGCTGCCCCGGGTCCTCGTTGCATAACCTGCCGCTAGCGGTCTCGCTTACGGGCCCAAGCCGTAGTCGCCGCCCAGAACACCAGCGCGGCCAAGCTGAGAGCGGCCCCCAAAACGCATACCCCTGACCAGCCGGCCGACGCATACACCAGCGTCGAAGCCACCGCTCCGAACCCACTGCCCGCCGCATAGAACAGCATGTAGGCGCCCACCAGCCGGCTGTGCGCCTCTGGCTGCAAGCGAAAGATCAGACTCTGGTTGAGCACGTGCACAGCTTGCCCACCCAGGTCCAACAGAATCACGCCGGCGATCAACCACGCCAGATGCTGCAATCCGAGACCGAGCGGCCACCACGCGAGCAGCAACAAACCCAGCGCGACGCCCGTGGCCGTCTGCGCCCAACCACGGTCCGCCAGAAGCCCGGCTCGCGCGGCAGCCAGCGCACCAATCGCCCCGACCAAACCGAATGCACCAATGCCTGCCGGCGAGAACGCATAGGGCGGCGCACTCAGAGCCAGCGCCATCGCGCTCCAGAAGACATTGAACGCCGCGAACATCAACAAACCGATCAGGCCGCGCGCCTGCAACACACGTTCGGTCATCAGAAGTTGCCACATCGAGCGCAGGAGCGCCGTGTATCTCATGGGCGAAAGCGCAGTCGGCGGCGCACGCAACGAGCGCCAAAGCATAAAGAGCATCGCTGCCGAGAGGCCGGCTGACACCATATAGACGGCACGCCAGCCAGCGGCATCCGCGATCCAGCCAGCAACGGCACGCGCCAGCAAAAGACCGATCACGACCCCGCCCTGTACCGCACCCACCACACGCCCGCGCTCTGCCGATTGCGCCAACGCGGCAGCGCAGGCGATCAGTCCTTGCGTCATCGCTGTGCCAAGCAAACCAACGGAGAACATGCCGAGCAACAACCACCAGCGCACCGGTGCAAGCGCTACCGCGAGCAACGCCAGCGTGAGCAAGACGAGCTGCACCAACAGCAGCGGCTTGCGCGGCCAGCGATCCCCTAATGGCACGACGAGCGCCAGGGCAAGTGCGCAGCCAGCTTGTGTCGCGCCGATGATACCGCCCGCCCATGCATCGCTGAGCGCAAACTCACGGGCCAATGGTTCGAGCAACGGCTGGACAAAGTAGACATTCGATACGCTAGCCGCTGCGCAAAGCGCCAGCATTGCAACCCACGCGTGCGGCAACGCCCGGGAGGGACCGGCACGCTCGGTAGACGAATGCTCGGCAACACAATCAGAGGGCATCTGTTGCCTCATATGGTTTTAATTTAAAACCACTTGAGTCTATGCAACCTAGTTTTCTTATGCAACCACTTAGCTGAAGGGATTGGCTGGCGACGCCGGTGGCGGCCGCATCGACGCAGAGGTGGTGCGTTGTCCAAACAGAAGAATGCACGGCGAGGAACGCTAAGCCCGAAACACGCGCATCGCGCACGATGCAAAAACAAAAAGCCCCGAATCAGTCGGGGCTTTCTTCTTGCATTCTGGAGGCGGAGGCCGGAATCGAACCGGCGTACACGGCTTTGCAGGCCGCTGCATAACCACTTTGCTACCCCGCCAGGGGCTCAGCACCGCATTGTAGCAATTCATGGAGAATCGCGTGCTTGCCGTGCCGATAAAGAAAAAGGGAAGCAAGGCTTCCCTTCGGGATTGGAGCGGGAAACGAGGCTCGAACTCGCGACCTCAACCTTGGCAAGGTTGCGCTCTACCAACTGAGCTATTCCCGCGTAACCGGTTATGCCGCCGTGCCATCACATCAACACGGCCACACATTTCAAACTGGAGCGGGAAACGAGGCTCGAACTCGCGACCTCAACCTTGGCAAGGTTGCGCTCTACCAACTGAGCTATTCCCGCATTTTGGCTATCAGCACTGCCGTACAACCTTTGCGCTGCCAGACCGTTTGCGTCACATCACTGCAACGCGAGAACGAAATTATGGCAAAGAAAGATCGCTCTCGTCAACAGTTTTGCGCAAGAGTTTTTACAGGCTCATTTTGCGCGCTCGCGAATCTGTGGCCAGGCGAGCTTCATGTAGTACGCCATCGACCACAGCGTAAGCACCGCCGCCACGTAAATCAGCCACGTGCCCCACACCTGCGCGTCGATCATGCCGAACAGGCGGCCCTCGAACAGCAGCAACGGAATCGCGATCATCTGGAAGGTCGTCTTCAGCTTGCCGAGGAAGTTGACGGCCACGCTCTTCGACGCGCCAATTTGCGCCATCCACTCACGCAGGGCGGAGATGGTGATCTCACGGCCAATGATGACAAGTGCGATGACGTCGGACACGCGGCCCAATGACAGCAGCACCAGCAGCGCTGCGGCCACCATCAGCTTGTCGGCCACCGGATCGAGGAAGGCCCCGAAGGCGGAGGTCTGGTTCCAGCGGCGCGCAAGAAAGCCGTCGAACCAATCGGTGAGGCTTGCGACGATGAAAAACACCGCCGCCGTCAGGTTCTTGGCAGGCAGTGCCATCCAGGTGTCCGGCACGTAGAACACGCCCACCACCAGCGGGATCATGGCCACACGCAACCAGGTCAGGAGGATCGGGAAGTTGAAAGGCATGGCAAATCGAGAGGACAACCGCCGCGCAAGCGCAAACCGACGCGACAAGATGGGGCATTGTCGCCGATCAATGCAACTGACGGTAGATTTCTTCGGCCAGGGTCTGCGAGATACCTTCCACCGTGGCCAGCTCGTCGACGCTCGCGGCCATCACGCCACGCAGGCCGCCAAAGCGCGCCAGCAACCGCTGCCGGCGCTTGGCGCCGATGCCCTCGATCTCTTCCAGCCGCGACGTGTTGCGTGCCTTGGCCCGCTTGGCACGCATACCGGTGATGGCAAAGCGGTGCGCTTCATCGCGAATCTGCGCGACAAGCATCAGCGCGGCGCTGCCCTGCCCCAGCTCCAGTGACGGACGGCCATCGGCAAAGATGAGCGTTTCCAGGCCGACCTTGCGCCCCTCGCCCTTGGCCACGCCGACGAGCAATCCGATATCCAGCCCAAGCTCCTCAAAGACCTGGCGCGCGACTTCCACCTGTCCCTTACCGCCGTCGATCAGCACGATGCTCGGCATGTTGGGCGTGTCTTCGCCAGCCTGCTCGACGATCTTCTGGTAGCGGCGCGTGAGGACTTGCCGCACGGCCGCATAGTCGTCGCCGGGGGTGATGTCCTGGATGTTGTAGCGGCGGTATTCGCTGTTTTGCATGGCGTGGCTGTGAAAGACCACGCACGAAGCCTGCGTGGCTTCGCCGGCGGTGTGGCTGATGTCGAAGCACTCGACCCGCAGCGCGGCGAGGTCTTCGAGATCAATGCCGATGGTCTCGGCCAGCGCAAGTGTGCGGGCCTGCTGGCTGCCTTGCTCGGAAAGCCGGCGCATCAGTGACAGCTCCGCGCCCTTCTCCGCCATCTCCAGCCACGCGCGGCGCCCGCCCTGCGGCTGGCGCACAACCGAAACGCGGCGCCCGGCCTGCTCGGCCAACGTGTCGATCAACTCGGTTGCGTGAATCTGATGGCTGACCACCAGCACCGGCGGCACAAACTGATCGAGATAGTGCTGCGCGACGAAGGCTTCGAGGATGTCGCTGGCCATGCGTTCGGCATCGCGTGATGTTTCTGCCGCAGTCTCACCATCGGCTTCCACATCCACGCCGACAATGGCGGCGCCCTCTTCAACATGCGTGGGGAAGTAAGCCTTGTCGCCCAGATGGCGCCCGCCGCGCACCATCGCGAGGTTCACGCAGGCGTGGCCGCCCTTGATGGCAACCGCCAGGATGTCGATGTCGCTGGCGTGGCCGACCTCCTCCACAGACTGCTGCTTGAGCACCGTCGACAGCGCGCCGATCTGGTCGCGCACGATGGCGGCCTGCTCGAACTCCAGCGATTCAGCGTAGCGCTGCATCTTGTCCTGCAACGTCTGCATGACCTCGTCCTGCCGGCCTTGCAGGAAACCGGCCGCGTTGGCGACGTCACGCGCGTAATCCTCTGCGCTGATCGCCTGCACGCACGGGCCGCTGCAGCGATGGATCTGATGCAGCAGGCACGGCCGCGTGCGGTTGTTGAAGACCGTGTCTTCGCACGTGCGGAGCTGGAACACCTTCTGGAGGATCTGCATGCTCTCGCGCACGGCATGCGCACTCGGGAATGGCCCGAAGTACTGATGCTTGCGATCGGTCGCACCTCGGTAATACGCCATGCGCGGATACGCGTGCTGCGTGAGCTTCAGATACGGATACGACTTGTCGTCGCGAAACAGGATGTTGTAGCGCGGCGCCAGCGCCTTGATGAGGTTGTTCTCTAGCAGCAGCGCTTCGGCTTCACTGCGCACAACCGTGGTGTCGATGCGCGCAATCTTCGCCACCATCATCGCGATGCGGGGCGAAAGCAGCGTTTTGTTGAAGTAGCTCGACACGCGCTTCTTGAGGTCGCGCGCCTTGCCCACATAGAGAACGTTGCCCTGGGCATCAAAGTAGCGATACACGCCCGGCAGGTTCGGCAGGCGCGCGATATGCGCTTTCGCGTCGAACTCGGGCACATTTGCAGGCGCGCTGGGCTCGACGCTCTCGGGCGTCTCGGAAGGCTGGGGTTGCGTGGGGTCGGACGACATGGCGTTCGCTGGATCAGAGGCCGTCAGTGTAGAACAAGCCGCCGACTACAATGTCGGCCCATCTTCTTCGCTGCCCGGCTGGCCTTCCTGCATGCGCAACATCACATCCTGGGATCTCTTCTGCCGCGTCGTCGACAACTACGGCGACATTGGCGTCTGCTGGCGCCTGGCTCGCCAGCTTGTGCAGGAGCACGGCCATACCGTCCGCCTGTGGGTCGACGATCTCCGCTCGTTCGAAAAGATCTGCCCTGCTGTCGACGCAAAGGCCGATGCGCAGCGCGTCTCGGGCGTGGATATTCGCCACTGGGCTGACGATGCGCAGGTCACCAGCCTGCTCGCTGCCGACGCGCCCCCCGCGCTGCACGACGTGGTGATCGGCGCCTTCGCATGCGCCGTCCCGGAGCCCATGCTGAAGCTCATGGCCGAGCGGGCATCCCAAGGATCGGCGCCGGTCTGGATCAACCTCGAATACCTGAGCGCCGAAAACTGGGTGGCCGAGCATCACGCGATGCAGTCGCCACATCTGCGGCTGCCGCTCGTCAAACACTTCTTTTTCCCCGGCTTCGCCCGCAACACCGGCGGCGTACTTCGGGAATCGCATCTTGGCGCCCAACGCAAGACGTTCGAAGCAAGCCCCGCCGCCCACCAGGCGTTGTGGCACCGCCTCGGCGTTGACGACCTGATGCGCGACTGCCCTGACGCCCTGCGCGTGAGCTTGTTCGCCTATGCCAACCCGGCACTGCCAACGCTGGTCGCTCAATGGGAGGCATCGCCACAGCCGGTGGTTTGCCTAGTCCCGGAAGGCTTGGCTGCCAAGCAGGTCGCCGAGCTGTTGGGTGACGCCAGTGGTGCCAAGACTGGGGCCCGCTGGACGCGCGGCAACCTGAGCGTGGCAGTCGTGCCGTTCGTGCCGCAGGAGCATTACGACCCGCTCCTCTGGGCTTGCGACATCAACTTCGTGCGCGGAGAAGACTCATTCGTGCGCGCCCAATGGGCGCTGAAGCCTTTTGTTTGGCACATCTACCCCCAGAGCGACGACGTGCACCTCACGAAGCTGGACGCCTTTCTGACGCGCTATACCGCCGCCCTGGCGGAGGCCGATGCCAAGGCACTCGTCGCCTTCTGGCACGCGTGGAATGGTGCGCCGGCATCACTCAACTGGGCGGACTTTGCATCTATGGCGGCGCGTCTGCGCGCACGGGCCGTCACCTGGGAACAAAGCTTGATTCAACTAGGCGATCTCGCCGCGAATTTGGTGGCATTTTGCCAAAAACAGGTAAAATAGCGGGCTGATCTGTATGCGCCCCCCGGCTCTGACCTGGTTCGCGCGGCCCGGAGGGTATCGCGCGGTGCTTCGTTGCTTGGCGCGCATCGAACCCTCTTACTCTCAGGAAATGTGAAATGGCTTTGAAAATCGCGCAGGAACTCCGCGCTGGCAACGTGTTCATGATCGGCAACGACGCAATGGTCGTTCTCAAGACCGAGTACAGCCGTTCGGGCCGTTCGGGCGCCGTCGTCAAAATGAAGTACAAGAACCTGCTGACGGGCGCAGGCGGCGAGTCGGTGTTCAACGCCGACGACAAGATGGACCAAGTCATCCTGGAGAAGAAGGAAGCCGAGTACTCCTACTTCGACGGCACGATGTACGTGTTCATGGATCCGGTCACGTACGAGCAGTACAACGTTGAGCCCGCCGCCATGGGCAGCGCGCTGAACTACCTGCAAGACGGCATGAAGGTCGAAGTGACGTTCTACAACGAGAACGCCATCTCGGTGGAACTGCCGACGACGGTTGTCCGCGAAATCGTCTACACCGAACCGGCCGTCAAGGGCGACACGTCGTCGGGCAAGGTTCTGAAGGCGGCTCGCATCAACGACAACGAAGAATTCACGATCATGGTCCCGCTGTTCTGCAACATCGGCGAGAAGATCGAAATCGACACGCGTACCGACGAGTACCGCAGCCGCGCCAAGTAAGCTGGCGTCGCAGCAAGAAGAAAGGCTCCCTTGGGAGCCTTTTCTTTTTCGAGCAGACTTCTTGGCGTTTCGAGGCTACTTGATGAGTTTCGCCTCGCGCAACATACGCAGCGCCTGCTTGTAAGCCGATTGCTGCTGCAGCTTCGCCCAGTCCTTCACGGCGCGACCACCAAACAACCGCCGCACGCGCCGCTGCGACGCCTTGCCCATCGGCACATCCAATTCGCCGAGCAGTTGATCGGCCTTTTCCGACGCATTGCAGATCAGCACCATGTCGCAGCCGGCCGTGAGCGCCGCTCGCGCACCGTCGACGACCGTGCCGGCAACGCTCGCGCCTTCCATGCTTAGGTCATCGCTGAAGATCACGCCGTCGAAGTTGAAGTGCGCGCGCAGCATGTCCTGCAACCAAAAGCGAGAGAAGCCCGCCGGATTCGGATCGACGGCCGAGTAAATCACGTGCGCCGGCATCACCGACTGCAGGCCAATTCCCATCCACCCATAGGGCTGCGCGTCGTCAGCGAGGATGGCCTCCAGCGGACGCTCGTCCACCGGCACGGCGATGTGCGAATCAGCCTGGACGTAGCCGTGGCCGGGGAAATGCTTGCCGCAGTTGGACATGCCAGCCAGGCGCAGGCCCAGCGTCAGGTGGTTGGCGAGCATCGTTACCACACGCGGGTCGCGATGGAACGCGCGATCGCCGATCACGCTGCTGCTGCCATAGTCGAGATCGAGCACGGGCGTGAAGCTGAGGTCGATATCGCACGCGCGCAGTTCGGCGGCCAGCACGTAGCCGCAAGCCGTAGCAGCGCCCGTGGCGGCCAGCACGTCGGTGTCCCAGAGCTTGCCCAGCGCGCCCATGGCGGGCAGGTGCGTGAAGCCGTCGGTCTTGGCGCGCTGCACGCGGCCGCCTTCGTGGTCGATGCAAATCAGCACGTCGTTGCGAATCGCGCGAATGGCCTGCGTAAGCGCGGTCAATTGCGCGCGCGATTCAAAGTTGCGCGCAAACAGGATCACGCCACCCGTCAACGGATGGGCAATGCGTCGAACATCGTCGGGGCCGAGTTCCAGGCCGGCAACATCCAGAACGATCGGGCCGGGGTACTTCTGCTTCTTGGTTTGAGTCATGCGGAGGATTTCGTTTGCAACTCGGCGACGGCGAAGGCGACCGCATAGTCTCGTTCGTCCGTCACACTGATCTGGATATGAAGGCCGTGCTGCGCAATCCAGTCGGCCAGTTCACCGCTATAGCGCACGACTGGCTGGCCGGATGGCAAGTTCAGCGTCTGTACCGCCCGCCACGTCATCGGCCAGCGCATGCCAAGGCCGATGGCCTTGGACACGGCTTCCTTGGCGGCAAAACGCGTGGCAAGAAACGCGAGACCACGGCGCTCTGAGCGCGCCTTGCGGGCATGGTAGACACGCATCTCCTCGGGGCCCAGCACCTTTTCGGCAAAGCGGCCGTTGGTCCGCTGCATCACGCCTTCGACGCGCTCGATCTGGATGATGTCGGTGCCGATGCCGTAAATCGCACCGGACACCGAGGCGGCTGCGGGCCGTTCATTCATACAGGCACGCCCGGATGTGCAGCCGCCGGCGTGGTTGACGACAGCCGGGCCGCGACCATGATCGCCTTCATCTCGCGCACCGCGTTCTGCCACCCGGCAAACACCGCATGCGCAACGACGGCGTGGCCAATGTTGAGTTCGTGAATGCCGGCGATGGCCGCAATCGGCTGCACGTTCGTGTAGTGGAGGCCGTGGCCGGCGTTCACGCGCACGCCCCAGCGGATTCCCTCCTCCACCGCGGTTTCAATGCGAACGAGTTCAGCCCGCAATTCGGCATCGTCGGTCGCTTCGGCATAGCGGCCCGTGTGCAGTTCGATGACCGGAGCGCCGGCGGCGGCGGCCGCCTCGATCTGCGCCGCATCCGGATCGATGAACAGCGACACGCGGATGCCCGCATCGGCCAGTTGCTTGCAAGCAGCCTGCACCTTGGCAAAACCGCCCACAACGTCCAGGCCGCCTTCGGTGGTGACTTCCTGACGGCGCTCGGGCACAAGGCAAACATCCTGCGGGCCGATGTCGCACGCGATGTCGAGCATCTCCTGCGTGACCGCGCACTCCAGATTCATGCGCGTGCGCAGTTGCGGCCGCAGCGCGCGCACATCGGCGTCCTTGATGTGGCGACGATCTTCGCGCAGGTGCAGGGTGATAAGGTCGGCGCCGGCTTCTTCAGCCAGCAGCGCCGCGGCGATCGGATCCGGGTAAGTGGTGCCGCGCGCGTTGCGCAGCGTGGCGACGTGGTCGATGTTGATGCCCAGGTCGATGATTCCCGGCGAGGCATGAAAGATCATAGTTTCTGCAAGTCGATCAGGATCTGGCGCGTCGAAAGCGGCGTGCCATGCAAATGATAATGCAGCAGGAAACGCATCAGGCTGCGGCTTTGCTGCGCGGTCGTTGGGCGTGAGGCGTAATCGTCGTGCTCCATGTCGATCAGCGTCTGGCCCCGCAAAACGGGCCAGGACGATGGATCGCTCGGCAGTGTCCGCCGGATGCCGCGCTCCGGGTGATAGACATACTCGGCGTCGGCTTGCACCGGCTCACCGTCGATGCAGCGGTCGAGCCGTGCAGCGAAGCCAGTCTCACGTAGCAGCACACGTTCGAACGCGCGCAGCGTGAAGGCGGCAGGTTCACCATGAGCCAGCTTGTTGAGCGTTTCGACGTAATGCGCGAAAAGTACTGGGTGGCCGTCTTCGCGGGCAACGAACTTGACGAGCAGTTCGTTCAGATAGAAGCCGGAAAGCAGCCCCTCCCCGCCCAGAGGCAGCATGCCGCCCACCCACTCGGCACGGGTCAGCGTGCGCACATCCCCTCGCCCGCTCCAGGAAAGCGACAGCGGCTGGAACGTTTGCAGCACCGCGCGCAGGGCCGAATGCGGCCGCTTGGCGCCCTTGGCCACCAGGGCCATGCGCCCATAGTCCGGCGTGAAGACGTCGATGATGAGGCTGGTTTCCCGATACGGGTAACTGTGCAGCACGAAGGCCGGCTGCGCTGCAACGCGCGTTTCGGAACGCCCTGCAGGAAAGCTCTTGCGCGGCGCGGCGCCGGCTACGCTTTCCTCGGCGAGCCATTCCGCGGCTTCGTCCGGAATCGGATCGGATCGTCCCGCCATCAAGCGTGTGTGGAGTGGCCCGGCTGGGCGGTTACTCGTAGCCGTAGGCGCGCAGGCCGGCTTCGTTGTCGGCCCAACCGCTCTTGACCTTGATCCAGACCTCCAGATACACCTTGCCGTCGAACAGTTTTTCCATGTCCATGCGGGCTTCAGTGGAGATCTGCTTGAGCTTGGCACCCTTCGCGCCAATGATCATCGCCTTGTGCGCGTCACGGTCAACCAAGATGGTCACGAATACGCGGCGCAGGCGGCCTTCGGTCTCGAACTTGTCGACGATGACGGTGCTGGAATACGGCAACTCGTCGCCAGTCCAGCGGAAGACCTTCTCGCGAACGATCTCGGCGGCCAGGAAGCGCTCGCTGCGATCGGTCAGCGCTTCCGGGTCGTACATCGGCTCGCCTTCCGGCAGGTACGGGCGCACGATGCCGAGCAAGCGGTCGATATCGTCACGGTTCTTGGCCGACATCGGCACGATTTCGGCAAACGGAAACACCTGTGCCATGTCCTGCAGGAACACGGCGACCATCTCGGCGCGCGTGTACGCGTCGAGCCGGTCAACCTTGTTGACGATCAGGATCACGGGCGTTTCACGCGGCAGCAGCGAGAGCACCTTCTCGTCGTCGGGGCCATAGCGGCCCGCTTCAACCACGAACAACACGGCATCCACCGACGTGAGCGTGGAGGTGACTGCCCGGTTCAGCGAGCGGTTCAGCGCCGTGGCGTGACGCGTCTGAAAGCCAGGCGTATCGACGAAGACAAACTGAGCGTCATCCGTCGTCTGAATGCCGGTGATGCGGTGGCGCGTGGTCTGCGCCTTGCGCGATGTGATGCTGACTTTCTGGCCCACCAGGGCGTTCATCAGAGTTGATTTGCCGACGTTCGGCCGCCCAACAATGGCGACCATGCCGCAGCGGAACCCCTCCGGCACACCAGATTCTGGCTGCGAAGGCTGCAATGGGGTGTCGCTCATTTACCTGATTATTCCTTCAACCTGAGAGACAACTGCGGATCGGGCGGCGTAGCTTGCTTGCGCGTCTTGCCGGTGCGCTCGGCGCGGCTGCGCTTGACGAGCTGCGGCACCAGGCGATGCGCTTCATCCAAGGCCAGCTTGGCCGCCGATTGTTCGGCCGCGCGCCGCGATGCCCCGCTGCCGGAGACGCGAATCTCCAGCTTCGGAATCGAGCACTCGACCTCGAATTGCTGATTATGCGCCGCGCCGTGAGTGGCAACCACCGTGTACAGCGGCAACGCAATCTTGTGACCTTGGAGGTACTCCTGCAACAGCGTCTTGGCGTCCTTGCCCAGCGTGCGCGGGTCGACCTGTTCAAGGATCGGGATATAAAGCTTGCGGATCAGCGTGCGGGCAGCGTCGAAGCCGCCGTCGAGGAACACCGCCCCGAAAATCGCCTCCAGCGCATCAGCCAGGATGGAAGGCCGGCGGAAACCACCGCTTTTCAATTCGCCTTCGCCCAAACGCAGGGCATCGGGCAACAGCAACATCTGCGCAATCTCGTACAGCGCCTGCTGCTTGACCAGATTGGCCCGTACACGCGAAAGATCACCCTCGTCCAGCTTGCCGAACATGCCGTAGAGCATGTCGGCGACAGCGCAATTCAGGATTGAATCGCCAAGAAATTCCAGGCGCTCGTTGTGCATCGCGCTGTGGCTGCGATGGGTGAGCGCCTGCTGCAGCAACTCCGGTTTGCTGAAGCGGTAGCCAAGACGTTGCTGTAATGCATCCAAACTCATGTCAACGCTGGGTCCCCGAATAGGTGATCACCAAGCCGATGGGGCCATATAACGGGATCTCTCGCTTGTACGAGAAACGCACCGCCTGGATGGACCCACTGGCGTCCAGCACTTCGAGATCTTCACCTTTGATCGACGTGATGTCGTCGATCGCGGCTTGCTTGTCAAAGGCGTTGGCCACTTCTTCGCGCGTGCTTGCACGCTCACGCGCCTGCTTCACTGCACGCGTGATGGCTTGATATTCCATCAGGCTTGGGACGGACCGAATAGCCGGCAGCACAAACGTGATCAGGACAATGATGCCGATCAGGATGCCAAACATCGTAATCCCGCGCGACGGGCGTTTCAGACCGGCCTGACGAATTCGCATTGCATTTCCCCCGTTTTGCAGTCGCCGAGTTTTCATAAGAGATTTTTGCGTCACTTTTCGGATCAGTGGAAAGCACCGATCCGCTTCAGGTCACCCAGATTCATCCAGATGAAGAACGCTTTCCCGACGATGTTCTTGTCCGGTACGAAACCCCAGTAACGGGAGTCCGCGCTGTTGTCGCGATTATCGCCCATCATGAAATAGTGACCTGCAGGTACCTTGCAGGTGAAGCCGGTCTGATTGTAAGTGCAGTTCTCGCGGAACGGAAAATCGTCCGGACCGGAGACATAAGCCGGGCGGTCGGCGTCGTTCAGGATGTTGTGCGTGACGTTGCCGAGCGTCTCCTGATACTGCTTCGAGTACGTCAAGCGCTCGCCATCGAGGTAATCGGACTGCGGTGCGTAGGTCGCCGGCTGGCCGTTCACGGTCAGGCGCTTGTTGTCGTACTTCACCACGTCGCCGGGCACGCCGATCACTCGTTTGATGTAATCCATCGACTCGTCTTTCGGATAGCGGAAGACCATCACGTCGCCGCGTTGCGGTTGGTTCAGCTCGACGATCTTCTTGTTCACGATCGGCAAACGAATGCCATACGTGTACTTGTTGACGAGGATGAAATCCCCGATCTGCAGCGTGGGAATCATCGAGCCCGACGGAATCTTGAACGGCTCGATCACGAACGAGCGCAGCAGGAACACTGCGGCGATGACCGGGAAGAAACTGGCGGTGTACTCCAGCCACCAGGGCTGGCGTAGCTTGTCTTCGGCCAGTTGCAAACGCGCGGCACCGATGTCGCCACCGCCGCCGTACTGCGCTTGCACCTGCGCGCGCGCGTCGAATTCAGCCAGTGCCGCGGCCGCAGCCACCTGACGCTGGCGCTGGAACACGAGCTTGTCAGCCACCCACGCAATACCGGTGAGGACGACGAGAACAAACAGAATCAGGGCGAAGTTCATGGATAAGAGATCGTCCGAGCGATGTCTGGATTATTTTTCTTCGACGCGCAGGATGGCCAAGAAGGCCTCTTGCGGAATTTCAACGGTACCAACCTGCTTCATGCGCTTCTTGCCCTCTTTCTGCTTTTCGAGGAGCTTCTTCTTGCGCGAGATATCACCACCGTAGCACTTGGCCAGCACATTCTTGCGCAGTGCCTTGACGTTTTCGCGGGCGATCACGTTGGCGCCAATGGCTGCCTGGATCGCCACGTCGTACATCTGGCGCGGAATGATCTCGCGCATCTTGGCGGCCACTTCACGGCCGCGATATGTGGCATTCGAACGGTGGACGATGATGGATAGCGCATCGACCTTGTCGCCGTTGATCAGGATGTCGACCTTGACCACGTCCGACACGCGGTATTCCTTGAACTCGTAATCCATCGACGCATAGCCGCGCGAAACGGATTTCAGCCGGTCGAAGAAGTCCAGCACGATCTCGCCCATCGGGATCTCGTACGTCAGCTGGACCTGGCGGCCGTGGTAGCTCATGTTGATCTGCGAGCCGCGCTTCTGCTCGCACAGCGTAATCACGGCACCCACGTAATCCTGCGGCATGTACAGATTGACCGTGACGATCGGCTCGAGAATCGCCTCGATCTTGCTCGGGTCCGCGGGCATCTTGGCAGGGTTTTCCACCTGCACCATCGTCCCGTCACGCAGTTGCACCTGATAGACCACCGTGGGCGCGGTGGTGATCAGATCCATGTCGAACTCGCGCTCCAGGCGCTCCTGCACGATCTCCATGTGCAACAGGCCAAGGAAGCCGCAACGGAAGCCGAAGCCCAGCGCCTGCGACACTTCCGGCTCGTACTGCAGCGACGCGTCGTTGAGCTTGAGCTTTTCCAGCGATTCGCGCAGCGCTTCGTACTGGTTGGCTTCCACTGGATACAGGCCGGCAAACACCTGCGGCTTGACCTCCTTGAAGCCCGGCAGCGGCGCCTCGGCCTTGCGCGGTGCAACGTGGGTGATGGTGTCACCTACCTTGGCGGCCTTCAGTTCCTTGATGCCGGCGATGACAAAGCCCACCTGCCCCGCGGACAGCGATTCGCGCGGCACCGACTTCGGCGAGAACACGCCCACCTGTTCCACCAAGTGCTGCGCACCGGTTGCCATCAGCAGGATTTTATCTTTGGCGCGCAGCGTGCCGTTCACCACGCGCACCAGCATCACCACGCCGACATAGTTATCGAACCACGAGTCGATGATCAGCGCTTGCAGCGGCGCAGCCGGGTCACCCTTGGGCGCCGGCACCTTGGCAATCAGCGCTTCCAGTACGTCGGCCACGCCTACGCCGGTCTTGGCGGAGCAGCGCGTCGCGTCGGTCGCGTCGATGCCGATCACGTCTTCGATTTCCTGGATCGCGTTGTCCGGATCGGCCGCAGGCAAGTCGATTTTGTTGAGCACCGGCACCACTTCCACACCCAGCTCGATGGCGGTGTAACAGTTGGCAACGGTTTGCGCCTCCACACCTTGGGAAGCATCGACCACCAGCAGAGCACCTTCGCACGCGGATAGCGAGCGGCTGACTTCGTAGCTGAAGTCGACGTGTCCCGGGGTGTCGATCAGGTTGAGGTTATAGACCTTGCCGTCCCGTGCCTTATAGGACAACGCGGCGGTCTGCGCCTTGATGGTAATGCCACGTTCCTTCTCGATGTCCATCGAGTCCAGTACTTGGGCTTCCATCTCGCGGTCGGAGAGCCCGCCACACAACTGGATGATGCGATCGGCCAGCGTCGATTTGCCGTGGTCGATGTGGGCGATGATCGAGAAATTGCGGATATTGTCCATCGAATGCGTCGAAAAGCGCCCATCCCGGGCGCGTCTGCCGGGAGCGCGAGCGGTTCCGGCATGGCCGACGCGCGTTGGCTGCGCCGGCGGGAGGTATTGGATTCCAAGCCGAGGTTGCGGCACAAAAATCGTGCAATGCAAAAATCGGCGCTAACAGGCGATTTTACCGGATTTCAGAGGGCTTCCCGCGCCTCTTTTTGCGGCAGCGGCGTTGCGTCAGTTGAGCGCCGTCTACGCTGCGAGCCACGCCTGCACGGCAGGCACATCGAGAAAGTAGTGACACAGCTCACGTGCGTCTTCGGGCGGTGTATCTGGGGCACCCGTCATCAGCACGGGGACCAACTCGTCAAACCGCGCTTCCTGCGCCGGATCGCTGTCAACGTCCACTTCGTGCAGCACAAAAGAAAAACTGCGCCGGAGCGGCTCCAGCGCGTTCTTCATGTCGTCGCACAGATGGCAGTACGAGCGTCCGTAGAGCGTCAGCTCGATCACTGGCCGCTACCTGAACGGGCCGCGCTCGGGCGCAGTGTCACCACCTGGGTCGCATCGCCACGGCGCACAAACACCGCAACCATGCGGTTTTTGTCGAGCTTGGCGACCACCTCGTTGAACTGCTTGGCGCTGGACACATCGGTATCACCGACGCGCAGAATCAGGTCACCCGGTCGAATGCCAACACGCGCCGCCGGCCCTTCAGAGACCTGTACTTCAACGCCGCTCTTCGTCTTGAACTCGCGACGCGCGCTGTCAGACAAGTCGGCCACTACCAGTCCCAGCGCATTCGGCTTCCCCGGACCCTGCTGGCTGTTATCAGGCTGCGCGCCCTTGGTGCGCTGCGCCACTTTGGTATCGGCCTGCAACTCAGCGACCGTCACGGTCAGATCACGCGTTGCGCCCTTGCGCCAGACCTGCACAGTAGCGCGCGTGCCCGGCTTGGTTTCGCCGACTTGGCGCTGCAGGTCACCCGCCTTCTCGACATCGCGGCCGTTGTACTTCAAAACGATGTCACCGGCCTCAATGCCGGCCTTGTCCGCCGGACCGCCCGATTCGACATTGCCGACATAGGCGCCGCGCGCACGGCCCAGACCCAGCGACTCAGCCGCATCCTTCGGCACGTTGTCGATTGCCACACCGATGCGGCCACGTGTCACGCGCCCCGTCGCCTTCAACTGCTCAGCCACACGCATCGCCTCGTCGATCGGAATCGAGAACGAGATGCCCATGTAGCCGCCGCTTTGGCTATAAATTTGGTTGTTGATGCCGATCACCTCGCCGCGCAGGTTGATCAGCGGGCCGCCCGAGTTACCTGGGTTGACGGCCACGTCGGATTGGATGAACGGCAGGTAATCGCCCGTATCGCGCCCCTTGGCGGACACAATGCCAGCAGTCACCGTATTGTCCAGACCAAACGGCGAACCGATTGCGAGCACCCACTCGCCCACGCGCACCTTGTCGGAATCGCCCTGCTTCAGGCTGGGCAGACCGCTCGCTTCGACCTTGACGAGAGCCACATCGGTACGCTTGTCCAAGCCGATCAGCTTGGCCTTGTACTCCCGCTTGTCGATCAGCGTGACATAGATGGTTTCCGCACCTTCCACTACATGCGCGTTGGTCAGGATGTAGCCATCGCCCGAGATGATGAAGCCAGACCCAACACCACGGCTTTGCTCTTCTTCCTGTTGAGGCGGCGCGTTGCGACGCTTCTGGCCCTGCCCCGGCATGCCCGGCATCGGCACACCGAAGAAGCGGCGGAAGAACTCGGCCATGTCGTCATCGTTCGGACCACCCTGCTGCATACGGACCTTTTCGGTCGTCCGAATGTTGACGACAGCGGGGCTCACCTTCTCGACCAGATCGGCAAAATCGGGCAAGCCATACGTGCCCGTGGCCACGCTACCCGTGGCGTTCTGCGCGTGGGCCGGCGCCAGCGCGCTCCCAACCGCCACAGCGGCGGCAACGCACAGCAGACGCAAGGCGTGAACGGATCGAGCGGTACGCATGAAAGCTCCCGGGAACAAGAACAGATAGAGAAATGGCATTGCGCGACCACGTCGCGCATCCAAGACAGACGCCGGCTCTGTGGCTACTGCGGCGAGCTCGCCGGCTTGTTGGTCGCGTTGGCAGACACCGGCTTGTAGTCGACTGCCGCGCCAAACTGCTTGATGGTAGCAAATGGGACTTCGCCCACGATCGTCAGCCAGAAATCGGCAACACGTCGCACCATCACGTGGGTAGCGCCCTGCGAGATAAAGCCTTCGCGGCGCGTACGCTTTTCAGAGACAGGCTCGATAAAGAGCGACAGCCCTGCCAACCCGTCACTAAACACGACCTGCTGGACTTCGAAACCGGCACCGTTCTTGCCAGCCGGCGCAATATCGCCCAGCGGACGGCGGACCTCACGGATCTTCTGGAAGCCCTTGACAGGGTTGCCGATCGTCCAGCCTTGCTCGGCCAGGTTAGTCGGCTGGGTCACGATCTCGTACTGATTCCAGCCGTTCAGGTTCTTGAGCGCAGTGACGATCTTCTGCTTTTCCGACGGCACACCCAACTCAACTTGCGAGAAGGCCACCTGTTCAAGCACCTTGCCGTCTTCACCGATGGTCTGGGCGCGCATCAGCAAACCACTGTTACGCTCCGCCCAGATTCGGTAGGCATAACGGTAGCCGTCCTTCGGATCGAGCTGAAAGACCTCACAATCCATTCCTGCGACGCGCTCGGCCGGCAGGTGGCGCATGTCGTATTGATCAAGCACATCGCCATTGGTGGTGGCGAGCAGCGCGGGGAAGCTGTCCTTGTGTTCCTGCTTCTCCGTCACAACGAGTTTGACGTCGTAAATCAGGTTCCGAACGACGTCATTGTGGCGCAGCATTTCCCGCTGCTTGCCGTCCAGCGCTTCGACGCGCTCGTACTCGTTGTTGAAAAGATCAGCGTAATGCTGGATGCGGGTGGAATGCATGCCGGTGCCACGCTGATACGTGAGCGTACCGACATAGTTCTGCTTGAGCGCTGCGCGATGGATTTTGGCCAGCCAGGAGGCGGCCTCCTTGCGCGGCATCGGATCGGGCTGCGGCTGGGCGGCTGTTGCCAGCGCCGAAACACACAGAAGAAGAAAAACCGACCGACGAACGGCCTGCAGCTTGCGGGCGCCTGCCCCGGCAACGGGGTGCCACACCTTCGACATGGATGCCCGCATTATTCCTGATTGGAGTCCTGGGTGTTCGCCACCCCATTGGCCACTGCACGCAGATACGGAACCACCATACCGTTGGTCGCTGATTGCCGGTGGGCGCTCAGGTATTCATCCAGACGGGCGTCACGAATCATCGGCGTATTGTCAGTTGCCGCCACCGTCAGCGCCTGTACGCCAGTAGCTTGCGTCGCTTTGGCGACCAATGCGGGAGAGCCGTCAGCGCCATCGGCAGGACCGCGCAATTGCGGCACAACGACCCAGCTAACGGCCGCCACCGCCGCAGCCACGGCGGTCGTAGGCATGATCCGGCGGACCCAAGCGGGACTGACCAGGAAGCGGTGCCTTTCTTGAGTTTTGGCACGCTGCGCTACTGCCGGCACCAGCAGATGCGGCTCGGCGTCGAGCTTGGCCGAGAACCGGCTGAGAAAATCTTCAGAAGAACGCGTGTTCAGCAAATCTTCCGACCGAAGCACATCGCCGATCAGTTGATATTCGCGCCAATGCGCTGCGCCCTCGCCATCCTTGGCGAGTTCGACGGCAGACGACACCTCGTGCGCTGCGACTTCACCGTCCATCAAGGCAGAGATGCGTTGTGCGAACTCCGCTTCTGCCGTTTGCAATTGAGCCTGACCCATTTCCCGACCCCAAAAACTCCAACGTCCAATCAACGATCCGAGAGAAGACTTCCCGAGGTTTCACCGTTCGCAGCCGCATGCGGCCGCCGGCTTGTCATATCGGCTGGCTACCACCGTTTGCCCCCCACTGTTCCCAGCAGGGGGCGCAATTTCTCGGCAATCGCCTCGCGCGCCCGGAAGATGCGGGACCGGACCGTGCCGATCGGGCACTCCATCGCTTCAGCGATTTCCTCATAGCTCAGACCCTCGATCTCCCGGAGTGTGATTGCGGTACGCAATTCCTCGGGCAGCGCTTCCATTGCACGGTTGACCGTTTCGGCCACCTGCTTGGTGTGCAGCATGGAGTCCGGCGTATTGATATCCCTTAGTAGCTCACCGTCGGCAAAAGTTTCAGCCTCTTCGGTGTCGATGTCGCTGGACGATTCAGGGCGCCGCCCCTGAGTCGCTAGGTAGTTCTTGGCCGTATTGACGGCAATGCGATACAGCCACGTATAGAACGCGGATTCCCCTCGAAATTGGGGCAGCGCACGGTATGCCTTGATAAAGGCATCCTGTGCCACATCCTCGACTTCGGCCGGGTCACGGATCAGGCGCGAGACGAGCCGAATGATCTTCCGGTGGTACTTGACCACCAGCAGCTCAAACGCTCGCTTGTCGCCTTGCTGGACGCGCTCGACGAGGATCTGGTCGGCTTCGCGTTCGCTCACGGATTCTTCACCTGCAGTGTATCGCCTTGAATTTTTGTGACTTGGAAACGTTGTATTTTACCTACGACACACCGGACACCTGGGAGGCCACCCGCGGAGGCCCCAGGCGCAACAGACTTCGCATACGACGTAGCGTCCCGGCGGAAAACCATGGCGGCATCAGCACAAAAATCTGCGGACACCACCCCCGACGCGCGACACCAAGGACCAAGATGCGTTCTCCGAGCGGCCACGACCATAACAGAGGCGCATTTTGGACCGCTTCTGCCGCTTTCAATCGGACTTGCCATACAGCTTGGCCGGGCTCTCCGTCTTCTTTGAGACGAGCGCGCCACATCAGTTCCATCGCAAGCGGCGAACGGTTCACCATCAAAGGAAGGCAAGCTGCCATCGCCAACCCGCTGATGACGCCCCATGTAATCCAGGGCAATGCGGCGCCCCACGCTTTGATCGCCCAGCAAACAACGGAGCAGACAAGGGCAGCCATGCCAAATCGACTGATCGCGCACAATCGCCGATACGGCGCTGGAAAGACAACGTGCTGGAAAATCAAGGCAAAAACGAAGCGGCACGCGCCTTGAGGCTACGTGCCGCCCTGCCTTATGGGCGCTTGAACACCAGCGTACCGTTCGTCCCGCCGAAGCCGAAGTTGTTCTTCACGGCCACGTCGATCTTCATGTCACGCGCGGTGTTGGCGCAGTAATCGAGATCGCACTCGGGATCCTGATTGAAGATATTGATGGTCGGCGGCGACACCTGATTGTGCAGCGCTAGAACCGTGAACACCGACTCCAGACCGCCCGCCCCACCCAGCAAGTGACCGGTCATGGATTTGGTGGAATTCACAACGACCTTGCTTGCGTGATCACCGAATGCCGCCTTGATGGCTTCCGACTCGTTCTTATCCCCCAGCGGCGTAGACGTGCCGTGCGCATTCAGGTAATGGACCTGATCCGCATTCATGCCTGCATCGCGCAGTGCATTAAGCATGCAACGACGCGGGCCGTCCATGTTTGGCGCCGTCATGTGGAACGCGTCCCCGCTCATGCCGAAGCCCGCGACTTCCGCGTAGATCGTGGCGCCGCGTGCCTTGGCCGATTCGTACTCTTCCAGCACCATCACACCCGCACCCTCGCCCAGGACGAAGCCATCACGGTCCTTGTCCCAGGGGCGCGACGCGGTGGCCGGATCCTCGTTGCGCGTGGACAGCGCTCGGGCTGCGGCAAAGCCGCCGATGCCCAGCGGCGACACAGTCGATTCAGCACCGCCGGCAACCATCGCGTCAGCATCACCCGCCTGGATCAGGCGCGCGGCCAGGCCAATGCTGTGCAGACCCGTCGTGCAAGCGGTGACGACTGCCAGGTTCGGGCCCTTCAAGCCGAACATGATGCTCAAATGGCCAGAGATCATGTTGATGATCGAACCCGGCACAAAGAACGGCGAAATCCGGCGCGGGCCACGATCAACGTAGGTCTGGTGCGTCTCTTCGATCATCGGCAGACCGCCGATACCAGAACCGACCAGCACACCGATGCGCTCTGCATTGGCTTCGGTGACTTCCAGCCCGCTGTCCTTCAGCGCTTGCACGCCGGCAGCGATGCCGTAATGGATGAAGGTATCCATGTTGCGGGCTTCCTTCGCCGGGATGTAATCCTCGGCGTTGAAGCCCTTCACCTCACCCGCGAAATGCACGGCTAGGTTCGACGGATCGAATTTGGTGACGGTGGCGATCCCGGACTTGCCGGCGACCAGATTGGCCCACCCCTCGGCGACCGAGTTCCCTACCGGAGAGACCAGCCCCAGGCCGGTTACCACTACGCGACGACGGCTCACTATGCTTTCCTGCAACTCTGTATCAGCGACAAAGGCCACAGAAAACGCGCCACCCGGTCAAACCGGACAACCGCCCTTTCTGTGGCCCGCGATGTCAAGAGATCGATTGACGCTTACGCCTTGACGTGGGCGGTCGCGTAATCGATGGCTTGCTGCACCGTGGTGATCTTCTCGGCTTCTTCGTCCGGGATTTCCATACCGAACTCGTCTTCCAGAGCCATCACCAGCTCAACCGTATCGAGCGAATCCGCGCCCAGATCGTTCACGAACGACGATTCGTTCTTGATGTCTGCCTCGGCCACGCCGAGTTGCTCTGCAACGATCTTCTTAACGCGTGCGTCGATGTTGTCCATTTAACCCTCCAGGGAAGTATTCGACAAAAAGTGCGCGCATTCTAGCAGGTTTGCGCGGCGAAAAACCGCGCTGGAATCCATGCAAAAAATGCGCTCAACATGATGCTAAAAGCCAGTTAAATCGGCGATCACACAGGATTTTGCACATGTGCAAAGCCCGCACACCCGCCGCCGGGACGGCTTCCTTATCCCATATACATGCCGCCATTGACGTGCAGCGTCGAGCCCGTAATGTAGCCCGCCGCCGGTGACGCCAGAAAGGCAACCGCGCTGGCGATGTCCTCGGGCGCGCCGAGACGGCCCAGCGGAATCTGCGCCTTCAGCGCGGTATGTTGCTCTTCCGACAGAACCTTGGTCATGTCGGTATCGATAAAGCCCGGAGCGATGCAGTTGACCGTGATGTTCCGGCTACCGATCTCACGCGCCAGCGCTCGAGCCATACCTTCCACGCCAGCCTTGGCCGCTGCGTAGTTCGCCTGCCCCGGGTTGCCGGCAGAGCCCACCACCGAGGTGATGTTGATGATGCGGCCACCGCGCGCCTTCATCATCGGGCGCAACACGGCGCGCGACAGGCGGAACACGGCCGAGAGGTTCGTGTCGATGACCGACACCCACTCTTCGTCCTTCATGCGCATCGCAAGATTGTCCTGCGTGATACCGGCATTGTTGACGAGGATGTTCAGGCCACCATGCGTTTTGATGGTTTCGTCGATGACCGCCTCGCAGCGCGCGGCGTCATTCACGTTGAGCACCACACCCGAACCCTTCACGCCGGCTTCGGCAAAGTACGCAGTGATGGCTTGCGCGCCGGCTTCCGACGTGGCCGTACCGACCACCGTAGCACCTTGGCGCGCCAGTTCCAGCGCAATGGCACGGCCGATGCCGCGCGAAGCACCGGTAACGAGAGCAACCTGATTATTCAATGCTTGGGTCATACGAATCCCGTTGATTATTTGAGTTGGCCCAGCACGGCTTCCAGCGACGCCGGATCGAAGATCGCGTCACCGACGATCTCGCCATCGATACGTTTGACCAGACCGGCCAGCACCTTGCCCGGCCCACACTCGACCACGCGGGTAACGCCGTCGGCCTTCATCTTCTGGACCGTCTCAACCCAGCGCACCGGCGATGCTGCCTGGCGCACCAGCGCATCCTTGATGGCAGCCGGGTCGCTCACCACAGCCACGTCCACGTTATTGATGACGGGGATTACCGGGGCATTGACCGTCACGTTGGCGAGATACTCGCGCAGACGATCCGACGCCGGCTTGAGCAGAGACGAATGGAACGGCGCCGACACCGGCAGCGGCAGCGCCCGCTTGGCGCCTTTGGCCTTGGCGATTTCGCAAGCCTTCTCGACGGCCGCCTTGGCGCCTGCGATCACCACCTGGGCCGGTGCGTTGAAGTTCACAGCCTCGACCACACCCGCGACGGAAGCTTCGGCGCATGCTGCGCGCACGTCATCGTCCGACAGGCCGAGGATCGCAGCCATACCGCCCTCGCCCACCGGCACGGCTTCCTGCATCGCCTTGGCGCGGAAACGCACCAGCGGTACTGCGTCTTTGAACGCGATGGCACCCGCGGCGACCAGCGCCGAATACTCGCCGAGGCTATGGCCGGCCACGACGGTCGGCGTCGGGCCGCCGGCAGCCTGCCATGCGCGATAGACAGCAACAGCTGCTGTCAGCATGACAGGCTGCGTGTTGGTCGTCAGGTTCAGTTCTTCTGCCGGGCCTTCGGCGATCAGTTTGCCGATGTCCTGGCCCAGCGCGTCGGACGCCTCGGCCAGCGTGGCCGCCACGGCCGGATGATCGGCAAACGTATTGAGCATGCCGACCGATTGCGAACCCTGGCCGGGGAAGACGAAAGCGAATGTCATGGCTCGTATTGTTCGTTCTGGAAATTCGTCGATCAGAAGCGCAGCAGCGCGGCGCCCCAGGTAAAGCCGCCGCCCACGCCTTCAAGCATCACGTGCTGACCGCGCTGGATACGGCCGTCGCGCACAGCAACGTCGAGCGCCAGCGGGATCGACGCTGCAGACGTGTTGCCGTGCTCGTCGACGGTCACGATCAGGCGCTCGTTGGAGAGACCCAGCTTCTTGGTCGTGCCCTGCATGATGCGGATGTTCGCCTGGTGCGGAATCAACCAGTCGACTTGCGAGGCTTCGAGCTCCGCTGCCGCCAGCGCTTCACGGGCAACCTTGTCGAGCACCGTGACGGCCAGTTTGAAGACGGCCTGACCATCCATGTACAGGAAGGCGCTGCCCTGAATTGCACCTGCGGCAACATTGCCCGGCACGCACAGGATGTTGGCGTGGCTGCCGTCGGCATGCAGCGCAGTCGACAGGATGCCCGGCTCATCGGAAGCCTGCAGCACCACGGCGCCAGCGCCATCGCCAAACAGCACGCAAGTGGTGCGATCGCTGAAATCGATGATGCGCGAGAAAACTTCCGAGCCAATCACGAGCACGTTGCGGTACGCACCCGAGCGGATAAATTTGTCGGCGATCGCCAGGGCGTAGACGAAACCGGAACACACGGCCTGCACGTCGAACGCAGGGCAGCCGTTGATGATGCCGAGCTTTTGCTGCACCAGGCAAGCTGTGCTCGGGAACACAAAATCCGGCGTGGACGTCGCCACCAGGATCAGGTCGAGTTCGGAACGATCGATGCCGGCGGCTTCGATCGCGCGCTCAGCCGCCTTGACTGCGAGGTCGCTGCACGTAACATCAGGTTCGGCGAAATGGCGCGCCCTGATGCCGCTGCGCGAGACGATCCATTCGTCGCTCGTCTCAATACCCTTCTCGGCCAATTGGGCCGCCAGTTCGTCATTGGTGACCCGCTTGGGCGGCAGGTAGCTGCCCGTACCGATGATCCTTGCGAAACGTGTCATGTGCGGTGGGGTGAAATCTGACTCGGGAGCGACGCCTTCAAGCAGCGTCAGCAGCCGGAGTGGAAGTGGAGACCGGCGCAGCGCCCGCTGCGTCATGGTGCGATTCGAACGCCTGCGCAATGCGGGCGATCACGCCGTTAGCCGCAGCGTCGTAGGCACGCTTGATGGCCCACTCGAACGCGTAGGCATCGGCCGAGCCGTGGCTCTTGATGACCAGACCACGCAGACCGAGCAGCGCGGCGCCATTGTAGCGCCTATGGTCCACGCGTCGTTTGAAACGCGTCAATACCGGCAGCGCCACGACGGCGAGCAGCTTCGTGAACCACGAGCGGCTGAACTCCTGGCGCAGCATCTCACCGATCATTTTGGCCAGGCCTTCGGTGCTCTTGAGCGCCACGTTTCCGACAAAGCCATCGCAGACAACAATGTCGGTCGTGCCCTTGAAGATGTCGTTGCCTTCAACGTTGCCGAAGAAGTTCAGGTCAGAAGCGCGCAGCAGCTCACCCGCCTGCTTGACGACCTCGTTGCCCTTGATGACCTCTTCGCCAATGTTCAGCAGGCCAACCGTCGGGCGAGGCTTCTGCTCAACGACCGACACCATCGCCGAGGCCATCTGCGCGAACTGCAGCAGGTGCTCGGGCTCGCAGTCGGCGTTGGCACCAAGGTCCAGCACGGTGGTGCCAGCACCTTTCTCGTTCGGGATGGCGGTAGCGATTGCCGGGCGATCAATGCCGTCCAGCGTCTTGAGAACGTAACGCGACACAGCCATCAACGCGCCGGTATTGCCCGCGGAAACGCACGCCTGAGCGGCGCCTTCCTTAAGCTGGTTGATGGCCACGCGCATCGAAGAATCTTTCTTCTTGCGCAGCGCCACCTCGACCGGATCGTCCATCGACACCACCTCGGAGGCGGGAACGATGTGGACGCGCGGGTTCGCGGTAGCGTGGAGTCGCTTGAGCTGCGCCGCGATGGCATCGGGCTGCCCGACGAGCAGCATTTCGACGTCTTCGTGTGCGGCGAGAAAATGAATCGCTGCAGGGATTGTCACGCCAACGCCGTGATCACCACCCATGCAGTCGATGGCAAGCTTGATGGTCATGCGAGTCTGAGTTGCGGTTTCACGTGCGGCTCCGGCCGTTGGCGCGCGTATGGTACACAAACCCGTACACGCATTGCCGAATTTCGCTCAACAAAAAAGCGGCAAATTGGCTTGCCGCTTTTTTGCTTGCATCATGAACCTGTGCGTTCAGACCAGCCCAACACGCTTGCCAGAAAACTGGCAAATCGCATCAGTCGTTCTTGGTCTTCACAACCTTGCGGCCACGATAGTAGCCGTTCGGGCTCACGTGGTGACGCAGGTGCACTTCGCCGGTGGTCGGCTCGACAGCGACCGGGGCCACCGTCAGGAAATCGTGCGAACGATGCATGCCGCGCTTGGACGGCGACTTCTTGTTTTGTTGAACAGCCATGACTGACTCCTAAGCAATTTGATCAATTTTATCACATCACACGGAGCCGGAGCGTAGCCATTCCGGTAGGCGTGTGAAACGTACTGCCATCAGCGCGCGCAAATATTCGCGCACGCCTAATGTTTGGTCTTCAGGTTGGCCAGCACCGCGAACGGCGATGGCTTCTTTTCAGCCTCAGCCTCTTCCGGCAATACCTCATCCGGGCAGGCTGCATGACGCGGCGACACCGGCAACGCCAGCAACAGCTCATCTTCGATCTGCGTGATCAGATCAAAGTTGCGCGAGCCGACGATGACATCGGCCTCATCGTCATCCAGCGGAGCGGCATCGGCATCGGCTTCCGAGCGCATGACTTCCAGGCGCATGCGCACCGGCAGAGGTTGCTCGTACGCTTTGAGGCATCGCTGGCATTGCAGCCAGACCGCACCATCCACTTCCAGATCCACGAAGAGCCGCTGGCGCGGCAACTGACCGGCGGTGGCTTCCTCGCGTACCAGACCCTGCAACTGCCAACGGAACTGCGCGTTGGCGTCTGCCGGGGCATCGGCGGCTTGCTCGGCAAGCAGGCGAGGCATATCAGTCAGATGGACCGCGCCACTTGCCGGCTCGCCTGCGCGAATGAACGCGAAAAGATCGAATGCACGAAAATCCACGAATCGAACCTGCTAAACGCGTTGCTGTTGGTGCGCGAACCGGATCGACCGCCCTGCAGCGCGCGACACCTTGCGCCTGGGCGCCCGGTTTGCGACACTGCGCGGCCAAACCGCGAAACGCGGGATTATAGCGGGCAGAAACCTCTGACGTCAAAAGGTTTTGCTCAAAATCCACTGCATCTTCAAGCACTTATGACTTCTGCATCGCGTCCGCCGCTAATTCTCGCCTCCAGCTCGCCATATCGGCGGGAATTGCTCGAACGCTTGCGCCTGCCGTTTGAGATCGTGGTCCCGAACATTGACGAGACCCCCGCCCCGAACGAGTCGCCCGACCAGACCGCTCTGCGCCTGGCTCGGCAAAAGGCGGAGAAGGTCGCAGCAGGCCATCCCGGCGCGCTGGTCATCGGCTCCGATCAGGTCGCCACGCTAGACGGCGAGCAGGTCGGCAAACCCGGCGACCATGCCCGCGCACTGGCGCAACTGCACTGGATGCGAGGACGCACCGTCACATTCCATTCAGCGTTGTGCCTGTACGACGGCCGGACCGGGCAGCACCAGAGCGAGGACATCCGCACGCTGGCGACCTTCCGCGATCTTTCCGACGAGGAATTGGACGCCTACTTGCATCTGGAACACCCGTACGACGTTGCGGGAAGCGCCAAATCCGAAGGTCAGGGCATCGCCCTGCTTGAACGCGTGGAGTCGTCCGACCCGACCGCGCTGGTTGGCCTGCCGCTGATCGCCCTGACCAGCATGCTGCGCAACGTTCACTACCCACTCTTCGCCTGAACCATGGCCGGTACGCTTTACCTCATTCCAAATACGCTTGGCTCGCGCGATGCGGCTGACCCGCTGCCTGACGTGATTCCGGCCGGCGTGCAGCAGGTCACCGCGCGACTCGATTACTTCGTCGCTGAACACGCCAAGACCGCACGCGCGCTGTTGAAGAAGCTGTCCGAGACCACGCCGCTGGCGCGCCCACTGCAGGAAATCACCATCCGCGAGCTGAACGTCAAAACACCGGAATCGGAATTGGAAGCGCTGCTGGCGCCGGTGGTTGCCGGCCAGGACGCGGGGCTGATGTCGGAAGCCGGCGTGCCGGCGGTGGCCGATCCCGGCGCGAATCTCGTGCGTCTCGCGCACCGACGCGGCGTGCGCGTAAAGCCACTGGTGGGGCCGAGTTCGATCCTGCTGGCGGTGATGGCGTCTGGCTTGAACGGCCAGAGCTTTGCGTTCAACGGCTATCTGCCGGTGGACGCCGTAGAGCGTAAGACCAAGCTGCGCGCGCTGGAGCAGCTTTCACGCTCAGCGGGCCAAACACAGGTGTTCATCGAAACGCCGTACAGGAATGGCGCATTGCTTGAAGCCATTCAGGCTGGTTGCGCGCCAAGTACGCTGCTATCGATTGCAGTGGACCTGACGCTCCCAGACGAGCAGGTCGTCACACTGCCGGTGAGCGATTGGCGCGCCGACCGCATGAACCTGCACAAGCGGCCGGCAATCTTCTCGCTGCTGGCGCGATAGCACGCCTCTTCCCTCTCCTACTCCTTCATCAGCAGCTTGAGCTGGCCCGTAGCGGCCAGCGCCTTCACAGCGCCCGCGCCCATCGCCGTGCCGAGCTTGCGTGCCACGCGCGAGGCGAAGTTTTCCTTGACGGTGTAGTCGACCACGTCCGGAGCCTTGATGACGCTGCGAGCGACGAAATCGGAGCTGCCGATCGCGTCGGCCAGACCAAGATCCACGGCCTTGGCGCCCGTCCAAAACAGGCCCGTGAACAGCGTCGGATCGTCCTTCAGACGGTTGCCGCGCCCCTGCTTCACCACATCGATGAACTGCTGGTGCACCTGATCGAGCATCTCCTGCGCATACTGTTTCTGCTGGGGCGACACGGGCGAGAACGGATCAAGCATCCCCTTGTTCGAACCGGCCGTGAGCAGGCGGCGCTCCACACCCACCTTGTCCATCAGACCAGTAAAGCCAAAGCCGTCCATCAGCACGCCGATGGAGCCGACGATGCTGGCTTTGTCGACGTAAATCTTGTCGGCAGCAGCGGCCACGTAATAACCGCCTGACGCACACATCTCTTCGACTACAACGTACAGCGGAATCTTTTTGTACTTGGCACGAAGACGGCGGATTTCGTCGTTGATCATGCCCGCCTGCACCGGCGAGCCCCCGGGCGAATTGATCTTCAGGATGACACCGACGGTGTTGTCGTCTGCAAACGCAGCCTGCAACGATGCATTGATATTTTCGGCGCTGGCGTTTGTGTTGGCTGCAATTTCGCCATCGAGCGTGACAACTGCCGTGTGGCGGCCCGTGCTGACGGTTTCGCCTTCCAGACTGGCGAATGCGTAAATAAGCACCCCGATCAGACCTAGCGTCACGAAGCGGAAAAAGATGCGCCAGCGGCGCGCGGCCCGCTGTTCACGCACGGTTGCCATCAATACCTTTTCGAGCACCTCACGCTCCCAGCCGCCAGCCTGCGCAGATGCTGCTGACGCTGATGCCGATGCGGGCTTACCGGCAGCCGGGTTCCGCAATTCCGCTTCAAGCGGATGATCAGCGTGCTGCGTGACTTCCAGCGCTTCTGGTTTGCCAGCACCCTCGGTGGGGGCATCGTCAGGCCCTTTCGGCGGAATTGAGTCGGTCATAGACAGGGAGGAAAACGGTCGGGAAGAAAAACTGCGCTACTAGGCAGCAGGTGTTGGTTCCGGCGCGGACACGGGCGCCCGGAATAGCGCATCCGGCTGCCACCAGACTGCGCCGTCGCGCTCAGCCACCTCAAGCTTGGACAAATGCGAGCCCCGGCAAGGTCCGCCGACGCACCGGCCCGTATCTGGCTCGTAAATGGCGCCATGCGTCGCGCACATTAGATACAGGCCCGAGCTTTCAAAAAACTGGCCTTCCTGCCAGTCCATTTCCATCGGAACGTGCGCGCATTGGTTCAGATAACCGTGGACGCCGCCCGCGTAACGGACGACAAACGCGCTGACGAGCCGCCCGCGCACGTCCACCTGAAATCGGACGCCCAGGCCGCCATCTTCCAGCGCAGAACTCTCGCACACACGAATCTGTTCAGCCATCTCAGGCATGTTGCGTCAGCCAATTGTGTAAATCGGGAACCGACTTGGCGCTATACAGCGGCGTAAGCGAATCCAACACATCGGCAGGGTGCGCGCCGTATGTGACGGCTACGCCCGCGGCGCCCGCATTGGCCGCCATCTGCAGATCGTGCGTCGTGTCGCCAATCATCACGGTACGCTCGACCTCCATGCCGAGATCGCGCGTCAATTCGAGCAGCATCGCGGGATGCGGCTTGGAGAACGTCTCATCGGCGCAGCGCGTGTTGTCGAACACGCCCGTCAGATTCGTCGCTTCCATCGCACGTTGCAGACCAACGCGGGATTTGCCCGTCGCCACAGCCAGCAGATAGTTCTCGCGGCGCAGAGCCTCCAGCATTTCTCGCACGCCGGGAAACAGCACAAGGTGCGCGTCGCGGCTGAGGTAATGGAAGCGATATCGATCAGCCAGCTTGCCGTAATCGGCAGGATCGAGCGTCGGGACGGCATATTCAAGGGCATCCCGCAGGCCCAGGCCGATCACATGGCTCGCCCGTGTATCGTCCGGGACCGGGAGGTCAAGATCCCGGCATGCAAGCTGGATCGATCGGGTGATAGCCGATGTCGAATCCATCAACGTGCCATCCCAATCGAAGACGATCAGATCAAAGCGCTGCTGCGGCATCGGAATCGGGGCCCTTGAAAGCGTTGAGGAAATCGGCACACTCGGCGGGCAACGGCGCATTGAACGTGACGATTTCACCGCTTTGCGGATGCGTCAGCTGCAGGCGATGCGCATGCAAGAACATCCGTGCCAGTCGCGGCGAAGCATTCGCACGGGATAGCGCCTTGTTCAGGGCAAAATCGCCATACTTGTCGTCGCCCAGGATAGGAAAACCGGCGTGCGCAAGATGCACACGAATCTGGTGCGTACGCCCTGTCTTCAGCTCGGCCTCCAGCAACGTGTAGGGGCCAAACACCCCCACCTTGTTGAAGATCGTGTGCGACGCCTGACCATCGGCCTGCACGCGCACGCGGCGCTCGCCTTCCGGCGTGGTGTACTTGTGCAGCGGCGACTTGATGTGTTGACGCTTGTGCGGCCAGACGCCCTTCACAGCCGCAAAGTACCGCTTGTCCAACTGACCTTCACGGATCTGCTCATGCAGCGCTACCAGCGCAGAGCGCTTTTTGGCGAGCAGCAGCACACCCGACGTTTCGCGGTCGAGCCGGTGCACCAACTCTAGAAACTTCGCGTCCGGGCGCGATTGGCGCAATTGCTCGATCACCCCAAACGCCACCCCGGAGCCGCCGTGAACGGCCACCCCGGCAGGCTTATCGATCACCAACAAGTGCGTGTCTTCGTGCAGGATCGTGAATTCTGCCGCAGGAACCGCGCGCGGCGCTTCTGCCTGCTGGGCGATACGAAGGGGCGGGATACGGACCAGATCACCGAGTTTCAGGCGATATTCCGCGTCAATACGGCCCTTGTTAACGCGCACCTCGCCGGATCGCAAGATGCGGTAGATATGGCTCTTGGGCACGCCCTTGGCCACGCGCATCAAGAAATTGTCGATGCGCTGCCCTTCGGCGTCCTCGCCGATTTCAACATAGGCGACCGACTTGCCGTCGAGTGCATCGCCGAGTGTGCCACGTCCGGCCTGTTGAATGCGGCCATCAAATGGATGGCGTAACTCATTCATTTTCAATATAATTTTCTCGCTGGACAGTCGTTTAAGCGCCAGCAACAGCCGGTCGGAACGAAACAACAGGTATTGTACACAGCCACCGTTTCGGTCCGGAACGCGCCGATCTCTCGCCCACTTGTGTTACAAAGCTAATCACGTGGCCGACTAATCGGCACGAAAGCAGCACGCACCGCTGTCCCATCGCGCAGGACGTGAACCAAAGATCACGTCGGCAAGGTCGGCCAGCGTAGAACGAGCAGCTGGTAGAACAGAATTCAAAGGCGGGCGCCACATGGTCATCCATACGGCGCCCGCTTGGTGAAAGAAGCCCTTGCCGCACCAGACTGGTGCCGGCCGGCTGAACATCCGGTTACCGCGTTGCCATGGCGGTCCGGCGGCAAAACTCCAAAAAGCAGCACGCCGCCCGATTTGCCCCGCCGCGGGTTTCGTCCGGACAAGCCGTCCGTCAATTCGCTCTTTGTGGTCGCTTCACGCGACTCGCCGCCGCCGGCCCGCCTGCGAATGCATCGGGCCCGTGGCACGAGTGACAGGACGCGCAACTGGACGCCAACCGCGTCCGCGGACTCCGCCCTGCCATCCGTGACGCCCTCATTTCTTTCACCCGTGCCCCGTCGCGCCTTTTTTGTTGGCCGACACCTCGGCAATTCGTTGACCACCCGCTCCGCCTTTGCGTGCTCCATGAAGCGCCGTGCTTGCACGGCATTGGAGTGAGGTTGCAATGAAACGCATGTTGTTCAATGCGACGCAGCAAGAAGAATTGCGCGTCGCCATTGTCGATGGTCAGAAACTGATCGATATCGACATCGAAACCGCCGGGCGCGAACAGCGCAAAGGCAATATCTACAAGGGTGTCATCACCCGCATCGAACCGTCGCTGGAAGCGTGCTTCGTCAACTACGGCGAAGAGCGGCACGGTTTTCTCCCCTTCAAGGAAGTCGCCCGCGCCTATTTCAAGGACGGTGTGGACGTGCGCGGCGCGCGCATCCAGGACGCCCTGTCTGAAGGCCAGGAGCTGATCGTCCAGGTTGAAAAGGAAGAGCGCGGCAACAAGGGCGCAGCCCTGACCACGTTCATTTCGCTGGCCGGCCGCTATCTAGTGCTGATGCCGAACAATCCGCGGGGCGGTGGCGTGTCGCGCCGCATCGAGGGAGAAGACCGCCAGGAACTGCGCGAGACGATGGCGCAGCTGGAAGTGCCGGACGGCATGAGCATCATCGCCCGCACCGCTGGCATCGGCCGATCGGCCGAAGAGCTGCAGTGGGACCTGAACTACCTGATGCAGCTGTGGAAGGCCGTTGATGGTGCCGCCGTCGACAACAAGGCCCCGCTGCTGATCTATCTCGAATCCAGCCTGGTGATCCGCGCGATTCGCGATTACTTCCAGCCGGATATTGGCGAAATCCTGATCGATACGGACGATATCTACGATCAAGCCCGCGCTTTCATGAGCGTGGTGATGCCCGACAACATGAATCGGGTGAAGAAGTACCGCGACGACGTTCCCCTGTTCTCGCGCTTCCAGATCGAACACCAGATTGAATCGGCGTACTCGCGCATGGTCATGCTGCCCTCGGGCGGCGCCATCGTGATCGACCACACCGAGGCGCTGGTCGCCATTGACGTGAACTCGGCACGCGCCACCAAAGGCGCCGATATCGAAGAAACCGCCGCGCGCACCAACCTTGAGGCTGCCGACGAAATCGCTCGCCAGCTCCGCCTGCGCGACCTCGGTGGCCTGATCGTGATCGACTTCATCGACATGGAGTCGAGCAAGGCCCAGAAGGACGTCGAAACCCGCCTGAAAGACGCGCTGCGCCACGACCGCGCCCGCGTGCAGATGGGCAAGATCAGCCGCTTCGGCCTGATGGAGCTGTCGCGTCAACGCCTGCGTCCGTCGCTGTCGGAAGGCTCGCACGTCACTTGCCCGCGCTGTAACGGCACGGGCCACATTCGCGATACCGAATCCTCTGCCCTGCAGGTGCTGCGCATCATCCAGGAAGAGGCGATGAAGGAAAACACCGCTGCGATCCACTGCCAGGTGCCGGTGGAAGTGGCTGCGTTCCTGCTCAACGAGAAGCGCCCGGACATCAACCTGATCGAGACGCGCTTCAAGGTCAACGTGCTGCTGATCCCGAACAAGCATCTGGAGACGCCGCACTACAAGCTGGAGCGCCTGCGCCACGACGATCCGCGCCTGGACGACGACAAGGCCAGCTACAAGATGGCCGAAGAGGCCGCCAAGGAACTGGAAGCCGACACCGCTTACAGCACCCGCAAGGAAGCTGCCAAGCCGCGCCAGGAAGCTGCTGTCAAGGGCATCACGCCGGACCAACCGGCACCCGTGTCGGTCCCGCGCGCTGAGCGTCCGGCTCGTACTGAAGCCGCTCCGGCACCGCAGGCGCCGGCTCCGGTGCCCGCCCAGGGTGGTTTCGTTTCGTGGCTGAAATCGCTGTTTGGCGCCAAGCCGGCCGAGCCGGTGGTGGCTGCGCCCGTCGAAACCCCGAAGCAACGTGCTGAAGAAGGCAACCGCCAAGGCCGTGGCAATCGTCAGGACCGTGGTGGCCGTGGCCAGCGCGGCGAACGTGGCGAGCGCCAAGGTCAAGGCCAGAACGGCCGTGATGGCAACCGCCAGGGCCGTGAGCGCAACGAAGTCCGCGAAGGTCAGCAACAAGGCCAGCGCGAAGGTCAACGTGACGGTCAGCGCGGCAACCGAGATCGCAACCGCCAGCCGGCCCAGGTCGAAGGCGCTGTTCGCGAGACGGCTGAAGCTCGTCAGCCGCAGCAAGGCCAGGAAGTGCGCGGCGAGGGTCAGAACCAGGGCCAAGGCCGCCGCGAGCGCAATCAAGAACGCCGCGAACGCCAGCCGCGTGAAGCCCGCGAGGGTCGTGAACCACGCGAGCCGCGTGAAAGCCGCGAGCCGCGCGAAAGCCGCAGCGAGCGCGACCAACAAGCCAAGGAAGCCGCAGCCGTGGCCACCGAAGCGCTGATCGACCAGACCGCCGCATCGCAAGTGCCGCAACCGCTGTTCGACGCCGCTGCTCCGGCAGAAGGCGTCGTGGACGAAGGCGTGACGCCTGGCGCAGAAGGCAACGGTGAAGGTGAAGAGCGCCGCCGCCGTGGCCGTCGTGGCCGCAACCGCTATCGCCGTGACCGCGAAGGCGCGGAAGGCGTCCGTGCGGAAGGTGAAAGCGATAGCGAAGGCGCTGAAAACGCGGACGAAGCCGTCGCCGAAATGCATGCCGAGCCGGTGCTGCCCCCGACCGTGACAGAACCGGTGCAGACGACGTCGTTCGCACCTGTTGAGAACCCGGCTCCGGTGGTACACGAACCGGTGCATGCTCCGGAAGCCGTCGCACCTGTGTCGGCCCTGCCGCAAGTGCAGCCCACGGAACCCGCCCTTGCAACCGCTACCGCAGCACCCGCCGCGGAAGTGCAAGCGCCTCAAGAGGCCATCGTGACGGCCTTTGCGGAAGTCCCAGCTCCGGTCAGCACCGTCGCCCAGACTTCGCCGTTGCCGATCGAGACGCTGCAAAGCGTGCTGGACAACGCTGGCATGACATGGGTCCACACTGACGATCAGAAGCTGCGCGCCTCGCAGGAAGAAGCTGCGCGCACCGTTACGGCACCGCGTGTGCCGCGCGAGCGCAAGCCTCTGCCGCCGGTCCAGCACGGCCCGATGGTTTTGGTCGAAACCAACCGCCCGGCGGGTGGTGCAGACCAGCAGTAAACAGCACACCGGCGGGTAACCGCCGGGGCAAATACTTGAGGGCGGCTTCGGCCGCCCTTTTTCCTGTGCGCGATATATCGAGTATGAAACCCCGTCGCTCGCGCGGAACGGGGGCTGCGCTACACTCGAAGTTGTATCGGATGCAACAATCCCGCTTCAGGGATTGACGCACCGCACCACACCATGACCGAAACCGTCATCCCTCTCTACGATCTGCGTGATGGCCAGCACCATCGCGCCACGGTGCCTAATGTCCCCAATGTGCTCGTCCCAGCAGAGGGCAGGCTGACGGACACGCGCGGCCGCCGGCTGCACGATCTGCGCATCTCGGTGACGGACCGCTGCAACTTCCGCTGCGTCTACTGCATGCCGAAGGACGTGTTCGACAAGGATTACCGCTTCCTGCGGCACTCCGAGTTGCTGTCGTTCGAAGAGATCGAACGCATGGCGCGGTTGTTTATCGAGCACGGCGTCGAGAAGATCCGCCTGACCGGCGGCGAGCCGCTGCTGCGCAAGGACATCGAACGCCTGGTCGAGATGCTCGCGCGCCTGACCACAGCCGAAGGCAAGCCGCTGGACCTGACGCTCACCACAAACGGCGCCCTGCTCGCACGCAAGGCGCAGTCGCTCAAGGACGCGGGCCTCAGCCGCGTGACCGTCAGCCTTGACGGCATCGACGATGCGACTTTCCGCCGCATGAACGACGTCGACTTTGCGGTGGGCGAAGTGCTGCATGGCATTGAAGTGGCGCACAAGGTCGGACTGGCACCAATCAAGGTCAACATGGTCGTTAAAAAAGGCGACAACGATGACCAAATCGTGCCGATGGCGCGTCACTTCCGTGGCAGCGGCATCATCGTCCGCTTTATCGAATACATGGACGTGGGCACGACCAATCACTGGGAAATGCGCTCTGTCGTGCCCTCGGCGGAGGTCGTCAAGCGGCTCTCGGCGGAGTTTGCGATTGAGCCCGTGTCGGCCAACTACAGCGGTGAGACGGCCGAGCGCTGGCGCTACGTTGATGGCGCTGGCGAAATCGGCGTGATTTCCAGCGTGACACAGGCGTTCTGCCACGAGTGCACGCGCGCCCGGTTATCGACCGAAGGCAAGCTATATCTCTGCCTGTTCGCCACAGAAGGTTTTGACCTGCGCGCGCTATTGCGCGGCGGCGCGACCGATCTCGAACTCTCCAACGCGATCCGCACGGTCTGGCAAGGCCGCGCCGACCGCTACTCCGAATTGCGTGCCAGCGGCGAGGCCCATCCGGCCGGCCGGCGCATCGAAATGTCCTACATCGGCGGCTGAACCCGCCAGCATCCAACGACATGATTCCAACATCCGACATCACCGGCCTGATCCTTGCAGGCGGCCGGGGCAGCCGCATGGGCGGCGTCGACAAGGGCCTGCAGACGTTTCGTGGCGCGCCGATGGCGATGCATACGCTGATGCGCCTGTCGCCGCAGGTCGGCCATATTCTGATCAACGCCAACCGCAACCTCGCCGCGTACGAATCGTTTGGCGTGCCGGTGGTGGCGGATTCGGTGCCAGACTTTGCCGGCCCCTTGGCAGGCATCCTGGCCGGGCTCGAGCAATGCCAGACGCGCTACCTGCTGACCGCGCCTTGCGATTCGCCCTTCGTGCCGACCGACCTCGCGGCCAAGCTCTCGCAGGCAATGGACGAGGCCAACGCGCACATCGCCATGCCGGTGACGATGGAGCCGGATGCGCAAGGTCAACTGCGTCGGCAAGTGCAGCCGGTATTCTGTCTGATCGATGCGCTGCTGGCCGACGACCTGATCGCCTATCTACAAGGTGGTGGTCGCAAGATCGAAACCTGGACCGCGCGCCACGCGACGGTGGACGTGTTGTTTGACGACAGCACCGCCTTCGCCAACATCAACACGCTGGAAGAGCTGCACCATCTGGCCGAGCGCCGCTAGAGCGCCAACGCCATCCGATCCCTCATCGACGCCATGACCACCCTCGCCTCTGTCGTTTCGTGCCTGTCCGATTACGATCCGAACGCCCTGCCCGTCGCGCAAGCGCAAGCCATCATGCGCGACTTCGTGCAGCCCGTGAGCGGCGTGGCCCGCGTGCCCATCCGCAGCGCGCTTGATCGCGTGCTGGCCGAAGACGTGCTGTCGTCCATCGATGTGCCTTCGCACGACAACTCGGCAATGGACGGCTTTGCCTTTGCCAGCGCGGAACTTGCAGGTGATGCAGGCGAAGTCTCCTTGCGCGTGATCGGTACGGCGTACGCGGGTGTCGCCTTTGATGGTGCGCCCAACGCAGGCGAAGCCGTGCGCGTGATGACCGGTGCCGTCATGCCGGTTGGCTGCGATACGGTCATCCCGCAGGAATTCACGCAGGGCGATGGGGACACCGTCCGCTTTGCCCGCGATGCCGTACGCGCCGGCGACAACCGTCGTCTGCGTGGTGAAGACCTCGCGCAAGGCAGCGCCGCGCTGTCCGCCGGCCGTACGCTGCGCCCCGCCGATATCGGCCTGCTCGCCTCACTCGGCATCGCCGAAGTGTCTGTGCGCCGCAAGCTGCGCGTGGCGTTCTTCTCCACCGGCGACGAGCTGCGCTCCATTGGTGAACCGCTCGACGCCGGCTGCGTGTACGACTCCAACCGCTACACGCTGCACGGCATGCTCTCGCGCCTGGGCGTGGAGCTGCTCGACATGGGCGTCGTACGCGATGACCCGGCAGCGCTCGAAGCCGCGTTCCGCACCGCCGCCGAAAATGCCGATGCGATCATCACTTCGGGCGGGGTCTCCGTCGGCGAAGCGGACTTCACCAAACAGATGATGGCCAAGCTTGGCGACGTGACGTTCTGGAAGATCGCCATGCGCCCGGGCCGGCCGATGGCGTTCGGGCGCATCGCGTCAAATGGCCGCAGCGCGTTCCTGTTTGGCTTGCCGGGCAACCCGGTGGCGGTGATGGTGACGTTCTATCACTTCGTACGCGGCGCGCTGCTGCGCATGATGGGCGCCACCGACGCGGGCGCGCCGTTGGTGCCGGCCGTCAGCGCCGCCCCGATCCGCAAGCGCCCCGGGCGCACGGAATACCAGCGCGCAATCGCTGCCCTGAATGATCGCGGCCAGCTCGAAGTCCGCCTGACCGGCCAGCAAGGTTCGGGCGTCCTGCGTTCCATGAGTGAAGCAAATTGTTTCGTCGTGCTCGCCCACGAACAAGGCCAGGTCAACGCCGGCGACGCCGTGCAGGTCCTGCTGTTCGACGGCCTCGTCTGAGTGGCGTGGCGACGGCGGCTCTTGTGCCGTCTGCAACACCGCATGCTGTCGGTTTTTTGCGTCACCTGCGGGCTGCGGGTATCGGCGCATCGGTCGATTCGCTACACTCTGCGCCAGTTTGATTGTTTCGGATTTGAGCTTGAGCACTGCCATGATGACCAAGGAGATTGCGTATCTTCACCCGGCCCACACCGCACGCGCGCTGGTGCTGGTGTATCTGTGTTTCTCGCTGCCGGTCGTAGGGCTGTTCTTCTTCGTCGGCTTCGTCCGCTACGGTGAACTGCCGACGATTGTCGTGCTCAGCGGCCTGATCCTCAATGCCCTGGTTGGTTTTGGTGCGCTGTGGCTGGCCTGTCACGCCTACAACTGGGTCGCCGAGCGCTTTGGCGGTATCGAGATCCTGCTGCGCGACGTGCCGGAAGAAGCCTGATCGCTTCTGCGCGGTCCAAGAAGAAGGGGCGGAAATATCCGCCCCTTTTCTTTTGCTGATGCCGACGTTCTATTCGGCGTTGCCTTATTCGGCCTCGGTTTCGTCGTCCTGCGGCACGGCGGTTTCCAGCCCCAACACGCTCTGCGCGGAATCGCTCGGCAGCGCCTCCACCGCTTTGAGCTTGCGGTTCATCTGGCGCGTCCGCACCTCGGCCTGCTCGATGTTGCTGACGGCCCGCTCCAACGTTTTCTTGGTCGCGGCCAGCACATCACCAAACTTTCCGAACTCGCTCTTCACCGCGCCGAGCACTTGCCAGACTTCGCTGGAGCGCTTTTCCAGCGCCAGCGTTCGGAAGCCCATCTGCAGGCTGTTGAGGATGGCCGTAAGCGTGGTCGGGCCTGCCACCGTCACGCGGAACTTGCGCTGCAACTCGTCGGTCAGGCCCGGGCGGCGCAGCACTTCAGCGTAGAGGCCTTCGGTCGGCAGGAAAAGGATGGCGAAGTCGGTCGTGGCCGGCGGCGCGATGTACTTCTCGTGGATGGTCTGCGCCTCTTTGCGCACCGCGACTTCCAGCTCGCGGCTGGCGACGGCAGCGGCGTCGGCGTCGGCCCGTTCCTGCGCGTCGAGCAGGCGTTCGTACTGCTCTTTCGGGAACTTGGCGTCGATCGGCAGCCAGACAGTTGCATCGTGATCGGCATCGGTCTTGCCAGGCAGGCGGATGGCGAATTCCACGCGCGCGCCAGTACCATGCACGGTCTCGACGTTCTTGTCGTACTGCTCGGGCGTGAGCATCTGCTCCAGCAGCATCTCAAGCTGAACTTCGCCCCAGGTGCCACGCGTCTTCACATTGGTCAGCACCTTCTTCAGGTCGCCCACGCCCTGGGCCAGAGCCTGCATTTCGCCCAGGCCGCGATGTACCTGTTCCAGCCGATCCGACACCAGCTTGAACGATTCGCCAAGCCGCTGCTCCAGCGTGGCGTGAAGCTTTTCATCGACGGTGCGGCGCATCTCGTCGAGCTTGGTCGCGTTGTTCGCCTCGATGTCCTTGAGCTTCTGTTCCAGCGTGGCGCGCACCTCGGCCAGGCGACGCTCGTTGCCCTCACCCAATTGGGAGAGCTGCTGCTGCATCGTCTCGCCAAAGCGGCGCAGCGCGTTGCCCTGCTCCTCGCGTGCCTGCTGGGCTTGCTGCTGCAGATTCTGGCGCACGGCTTCGAGCTGCTGCGTGTTCGTCTCGGTCAGCTTGGTGAGCTGCTGCGCAAACGTGTCGATCTGGTTGTTCTGCAGCGTGGCGACGCTAGTGAGCTGTGTGGCCAGCACCTGCTGGAACTGCCCCAGCTGCTGTGTGACGTCGCTGCGGCCGATGCGGGCCGTCTCAGCAATTTCACCGCGCAGTTCTCGCTCGATGCGTTCGTTGCCACGCATGAGCTCATCGCGCAGTGCCGCGAGCATCGGCGACATATCGTTCTCTGCCGGTCGAGACACGCCGCGCCAGATCAACACGCACAGCACAGCCACCACGGCTACGCCCAGCAACGTCAGTAAAGCCAACCAATCCATATCAGTTTTCGATCAGGAGGACGCGCGCTGCGCGAGCGCATCCGGGTTCAACAAGTTGGGCGGCTGCCCCGCGTGCGGGCCGAAGCCCAGCGCAGCGATCAGGTTATCGGCCGCCAGGTTCGCCATGCCCAGGCGCGTGCCCAAGGTGGCACTGGCAATGTGCGGCGTGAGCGCAACGTGCTCGGCCTCCAGCAACGCCGGATGCACCTTCGGCTCGCCCTCGTACACATCCAGGCCGGCCGCGAAGATGCGTTTTTCCGCCAGCGCCTGCGCCAACGCTGCGTCATCCACGATGCCGCCGCGCGCGAGGTTGACCAGCGTAGCCGTCGGCTTCATCTGTGCCAGCTCTGCGGCGCCGATGGCGTGGTGGCTTTCCTTGGAATACGGCAGCACCAGCACGAGATGATCCGCCTGTTTCAGCAGCGCGTCCTTGCTGACGTACGTGGCCCGCGTCTCCTGTTCGACTTCCGGCGAAAGCCGGCTGCGGTTGTGATAGATCACGCGCATCGAGAAGCCGCTTGCACGCCGCGCCAGCGCCTGGCCGATGCGGCCCATGCCAAGAATGCCCAGCGTGCTGCCACATACCTCGGCCCCGAGGAAGGCGTCGTAAGTCCAGCGCTTCCAATGCCCCTCACGTAGCCAGCGTTCGGATTCGGACACACGGCGTGCGGCGGCCATCAGCAAGGCCCAGCCGAAGTCGGCGGTGGTCTCGGTCAGGATGTCGGGCGTGTTGGTGGCCAGGATGCCCGCGCGCGTCATCGCCGCGAGGTCAAAGTTGTTGTAACCGACGGCCATGTTGCACACCGCACGCAGCGTCGGCACGCGGCGGATCAGATCGGCGTTGATGGTGTCGGCGGCGTTGGACAGCAGGCCAACGCGACCTTGCAGACGCTCCGCCAGCGCTTCGGGCGGATAAACGACGTCCGCTTGGTTGTCGATCACGTCGAAGGTCTCGCGCAAGCGCTCAAGCACTTCGGGAAACATCGCGCGGGTGACAAGGATTCCGGGTTTCATACGTTCAGCACACGTTCGGTTAGCGGAAGAAGACGAAGGTCATCAGAACGAAAATCGGCACGAGAATGCAAACGGACCACAGCATGTAGCCAAAGAAGCTCGGCATCTGCAGGCCACGGCTTTCGGCGATGGCCTTGACCATCAGGTTGGGCGCGTTGCCAATGTAAGTGTTTGCGCCCATGAACACGGCAGCGGCGGAAATGGCGGCCAGCGTGGAGGCGCCCTCGCTCATCAGCATGCGCGCGTCGCCGCCGGCGGTGTTGAAGAACACGAGATACGTCGGCGCATTGTCGAGGAACGACGACAGCAACCCCGTCGCCCAGAAGTACATCGCGTTGTTCGGCTGGCCCGCGCTGTCGTTGACGAGATGGACGATGCCCGCGAACGGGCCATCCACGCCGGCCTTGAGCATGGCGATCACCGGCCCGATCGTGATGAAGATGCCGGCAAACAGCTTGGCGACTTCCAGAATGGGCTCCCAGTTGAACTCGTTGCCGGCGCGCGCGCTACGGGGCGTGAGCCACAGCGACAGCAGCGCGATGACGACAAGCCCGATGTCGCGCACGACGTTCTGCAACAGTACCTCCGTGCCCATCACGTAGAAGACGATGCCGGGCTTCCACAGCCCACTCATCAGCACGAGGCCGAGAATGCCTGCCAGCAGTACAAAGTTGACGTTGCCCTCGAAGCGCAGCGGGCCCGCGTCGTCCGGCGTGGCGTCGGTGATGTTGGGTAGCTCCTCCTTGCCCGTGTGATAGAGATAGCTATCAATGACGAAGAAGATCGCCAGCAGCAGCACCCACATCGTGAGCGTCTGCCGCCACAGATGTTGCGTGGTCCAGAAGAAATCAACGCCCTGCAGGAAGCCGAGGAATAGCGGCGGATCGCCCAGCGGCGTAAGCGCCCCGCCGGCATTGGCCACCAGAAAGATGAAGAACACGACGACGTGCGCTCGATGCCGGCGCGCTTCGTTGGCGCGCAGCAATGGCCGGATCAGCAGCATGGCTGCGCCGGTCGTCCCCATGATGCTGGCCAGGGCCGTGCCGAGTGCGATCAAGCCTGTATTGAGCTTTGGCGTGCCATGCAGATTGCCGCGAATGCAGATACCGCCTGCAACAACGTACAAAGCGGCGATCAGCGCGATGAAGGGAATGTATTCAGCCAGGGCGGCATGATTGATGGAAGCGATGGCCGCGTCAGAACCGAACACGATCCCGAACGGCACCAGAAGCGCCAACGCCCACGCCGCCGCGATCTTGCCGTAATGCTCGTGCCATAGTTTGGGCACGACGAGCGGCGCAATGGCAATCGAAAGCAGGATGCCCGCAAACGGCACACCCCATAACAGGTGCAACTCAACGCCGCTCACATCAGCGGCGCGCGCCAGGCCACAGACACACAGGAAGACAAGGGGCCAGAGGCGTTTCACGTAGGCGTTCTCCTAATCGCGGGCGCACACCGCAAACGCGGCCGCGCCACACAAACAAAGACGCCAGTGTAAACGCCCGAGGTCTATCGACCCTAAACATCCACAGAGGTTTGACGGGGCAAGGCGCCCCCGAACGTTGCCTCAGGCAGCCGTCACCACGATCACGTGTACGCGATACGGCCCATGTGCGCCAAGCACAATCGTCTGCTCGATATCGCCCGTGCGCGACGGCCCGCTGATCACGTTGGTGGCACGCGGCAGCTCGCCCCGCTCCGCTCGCATCAGCGCATAGGCGTCTTCCAGATTGGCGACGATGCGCGACTGCGGCACCACGGCGATATGCGTTTCGGGCAGCAGCGCCGTGGAGGCGACATTCTCCGGCGCCGACAGCAGCATCAGCGAGCCCGTCTCGGCAACCGCGCAGAAGCAACCCGTAATGCCAACGAGATCGCCGTGTTCCTGATCGGCTTGCGCCTCACGCACGGGCGGACGGAATTCGATGTCGATGCCGGCGGCCGCCCAGTCCAGCGATTGCAAGGCGGTCCAGGCCACCGCCTGCGGCTTGAGGCTAAGGCCGGACAGATAGCGAGCCACAGCGCCCGGCACGTCGGATAGCGCGTCCACCGTATCCAGCGTGGAGGCCATCTTCAGTGCTTGCTCGGCGAAATGCACGGCGAGGTTCTCGGGCACTGGCGGGCGCGGGCCGGCGGGATGGCGCGCGAGGTAATCCGCCACAGCGTCGCGCTCCCCCTGTGTTGGTGTCGCGGGACGATGCTGCGCATTGCGGATGCGCGCAAAGATGGCATCGCGTGCGCGGCTGGTGTCGAGCGGGTCGACGGGGGTGTCCGGTTGTGATTCCATGGCGGCTCCGAAAGATCGATCGATTATACGAGCCACTTTCAGCACGATCCGCCCAGGCCGTTGAAACTTATTCGGCGCGGGCGTGAGCCTTATTGCACGCCGAACACTTGCTTCAGATATGTGAGGTAGGCCGGATCGTCGCACATGGTCTTCTCCGGTGCATCCGACAGTTTGGCCACCGGCTGGCCGTTGCAGCGGACCATCTTGATGACGATCTGCAGCGGCGTGTAGCCCAGGTCGTTGGTCAGATTGGTTCCCACGCCAAACGCCAGCTTGCAGCGGCCGTGGAAACGCTCATAGAGGCCGATGACCTTGGGCATGTCGAGACTGTCGGAGAAGATCAGCGCCTTGGACTTCGGCTCGGCGCGCATGTCCTCGTAATGCTTGAGCATGCGCTCGCCCCACTCGAACGGGTCGCCAGAATCGTGGCGAACGCCATCGAAGAGCTTGCAGAAAAACATGTCGAAGTCGCGCAGGAAGGCGTCAAAGCCGTAGGTATCCGACAGCGCGATACCGAGATCGCCGCGATATTCCTTGGCCCAGGTTTCCAGCGCAAAGGTCTGGGAATCGCGCAGGCGCGGACCGAGTGCCTGACAGGCTTGCAAGTACTCATGCGCCATGGTGCCAAGTGGCGTCATGCCGTGCTTCATGGCGAAGTAAACGTTGCTGGTGCCCGCATACTGGGCGCCGAGCTGCGCACACGTCTCCAGCAGCACATGTTCGTGCCAGGTGTGCGAGAAGCGACGGCGGGTGCCGTAATCGGCAATGCGGCATTCCTCCAGGCCGGGGCGCTTCAGTGACGCCAGCTTGTCGGTCAGGCGACGTTTGCCCTCCTCCCACTGCGGGTGCGTCTGCGTGCGGCTGAAGAACACCTCGTTGACGATGGCCAAGACTGGCACCTCGAACATGATCGTGTGCAGCCACGGCCCCGCGATGACGATCTCGATCTGCCCATCGTTGCTGGGCGCCTGACGCACGTCGATGTACTTCTCGTTGAGATGAAACAGGCCGAGGAAATCGACGAAATCGCTCTTGATGAAGCGCATCCCGCGCAGGTAATCGAGTTCCGCATCGGTAAAGCGCAGGGTGCAGAGATGGCGGATTTCCGCGCGAATCTCGTCAATGAACGGCACCAGATCAATGCCCGCGTTGCGGCACTTGAAGCGGTATTCGACGTGCGCGCCAGGAAAGTGATGCAGCACCACCTGCATCATCGTGAATTTGTACAGATCGGTATCGAGCAGCGAGCGGATGATCATCGGACGGCGCAAAAAACCATATGAACTGGCCGTCATGCTAACCGAAGCCACGCGGCCCGCCTGCGGCAGTCACACAAATCCCGGTGCACGGCCCGGAAAATGGCCGTTTTGGGGTTCCAACCGGACGGGAAACCCCTTGATTCCGCTATAATTTCCGGTTTCCGACCGGATTTTTGCACCATGGAAGCAGAACGCCTCAATGCCATCCAGAACACGTTGGCCGACCTGAAGTCGCGCGCCGACGACCTTCGGAGGTATCTTTGACTACGACGTCAAATCTGAACGTCTAGTTGAAGTCGATAAGGAACTCGAGAACCCCGAGGTCTGGAACGATCCCAAACGCGCCCAGGAGCTGGGTCGCGAGAAGAAGTCGCTTGAAACCGTCGTGCTGGCACTGACCAAGCTCGACGAAGACCTCACCGGCGGCGCCGAGCTATTCGAGCTGGCCCGCGAAGAGGGTGACGACGACACCATCGAAGCCATCGAGGCTGACACCGCGGGCATGCGCGCCATTGTCGAAGACATGGAATTCCGCCGCATGTTCTCTGGCCCCATGGACGCCGCCAACTGCTTCATCGACATCCAGGCCGGCGCTGGCGGCACCGAAGCGTGCGACTGGGCGTCGATGCTGCTGCGCCAGTACCTGAAGTACTGCGAGCGCAAGGGCTTCAAGACCGAAGTGCTGGAAGAGTCCGAAGGCGACGTGGCCGGCATCAAGAGCGCATCGATCAAGGTCGAAGGCGAATACGCCTTTGGCTTCCTGCGCACTGAAACGGGCGTGCACCGCCTGGTGCGCAAGTCGCCGTTCGACTCGGCAGGCGGGCGCCACACGTCGTTCTCGTCGATTTTCGTGTATCCGGAAGTCGATGATTCGATCGAGATCGAGGTCAACCCGGCGGATCTGCGCGTCGATACATACCGCGCTTCGGGTGCGGGCGGTCAGCACATCAACAAGACGGATTCGGCCGTGCGGATTACGCACATCCCGACCGGCATCGTCGTGCAGTGCCAGAACGACCGCTCGCAGCACCGCAACCGCGCCGAAGCGATGACGATGCTGAAGTCGCGCCTGTACGAGCACGAGCTGCGCAAACGTCAGGCCGCTGCCGACGCACAGGAAGCTGCGAAGACCGACGTGGGCTGGGGCCATCAGATCCGCTCCTACGTGCTCGACCAGAGCCGCATCAAGGATCTGCGCACCAACGTGGAAATCTCCAACACGCAGAAGGTGCTGGACGGCGACCTCGATCCCTTTATCCAGGCCAGCCTGAAGCAGGGCGTCTGATCCGAGCCAAACCAGAGCGACTGCCATGTCTGACACGTCCCTGTTCATCCTGACCGGTGCCTCGCGCGGCCTGGGCGCCGCGCTTGCCCAGGCGCTGATGCAGCCCGGTCGCCGCCTCATCTGCGTGGCACGCGGCGACAACGCTGAATTGCGCGCGCAGGCGGCCGCCGCCGGCGTGACGCTCGACTGGCACCAAGTCGACCTGTCTAACGCGCATGCCGCCGAGGCGTGGATGACCAAGACGCTTGCCGCCCTGCCCGCCTTTGCCAATGTGACGTTGGTGCTCAACGCCGGCGCGGTCGAGCCGATCGGCACGATCGACACGCTGCGTGCCGATACGCTGCTGCCGCACCTGCAACTGAACCTGGCAGGCCCGATGGCGCTGACCGCTGCCCTGCTGCGCGGCACCGCCGCATGGAACGCGCAGCGCCGCGTGCTGGCGATCTCGTCGGGTGCGGCACGCCGGCCGATCGCCGGTTGGGCCGCGTATTGCACGGGCAAGGCCGGGCTGGACATGTTCGTGCGTGCCATCAACGCCGATGGCGACGCGAGCGTGCGCGCCGTGGCGCTGGCCCCGGGCGTGATCGACACCGACATGCAACGCACAATCCGTGGCGCCGACTTTGCCGGCGTGCAGCGCTTCCGCGATCTGCACGCGCATGGCGAGCTGGTCTCGCCGCAAGACGCCGCCGCGCGCATCGCCGCCTACCTCGTCCGCCCCGACTTTGGCGCGACCGAGCTGGACGATCTGCGCAACATCGCCTGAACCGACATTTCTCTCTCCTCACCATCATGACAGAACAGAACAACCCGGCCGAATCGAACACCGCGGCCGCCGTGCCGGCGCAGGACGACAACAAGATCATCGCCGAGCGCCGCGAGAAGCTGGCAGAGATCCGCCAGCAGGGCGTCGCGTTTCCCAATGATTTCCGCCCGACGCACCATGCCGGTGATCTGCAAGCGAAATACCGCGAGCTGGAGCAGGCTGCACTGGAAGCCGAACCGGTGCAGGTGGCCATCGCCGGCCGCATGATGCTCAAGCGCGTGATGGGCAAGGCCAGCTTTGCCACCGTGCAGGACGCCACCGACCGCATCCAGTTCTACATCAGCCGCGACGCCGTGGGCGAAGACGTCTACGCCAGCTTCAAGAAGTGGGACCTGGGCGACATCGTGGCCGCGCGCGGCACGCTGATGAAGACGAAGACCGGCGAACTGTCGGTGGCTGTGACGGAGCTGCGCCTGCTCTCGAAAAGCCTGCGTCCGCTGCCGGGCGACTACTACGGCCTGGCCGACCAGGAACAGAAGTATCGCCAGCGCTACGTCGATCTGATCGTGTCGAAGGAAACGCGCGACACATTCCGCGCCCGCACCAAGGCCATGGCTTCGCTGCGCAACTTCATGGCCGGCAACGGTTTCATGGAGGTCGAGACGCCGATGCTGCATCCGATTCCGGGCGGTGCCGCAGCCAAGCCGTTCATCACGCACCACAACGCGCTGGACATGCAGATGTTCCTGCGCATCGCACCGGAGCTGTACCTCAAGCGCCTGATCGTCGGCGGTTTCGAGCGCGTGTACGAGATCAACCGCAACTTCCGTAACGAGGGCGTGTCGCCGCGACACAATCCCGAGTTCACGATGATGGAGTTCTACGCGGCCTACACGGACTACCGCTGGCTGATGGACTTCACCGAACAGTTGATCCGCCAGGCCGCCATCGACGCCTCGGGCACCGCCACGCTCACCTATCAAGGCCGCGAGCTGGATCTTGCCAAGCCGTTCCATCGCCTGACCATCTGCCAAGCGATCCAGAAGTACGCGCCGCAGTACACCGATGTGCAACTTGCCGATGTCGACTTCCTGCGTGCTGAGCTGAAGAAGTTCAAGATCGACACCAACGCGCCGCAATTCCTGAACGCCGGCGTGGGCACGTTGCAGCTCGTGCTGTTTGAAGAAACCGCCGAGTCGCAGCTGTGGGAGCCGACCTTCATCATCGACTATCCGGTCGAAGTGTCGCCGCTGGCACGCGGCTCCGACACGCTGCCTGGCATCACCGAGCGCTTCGAGCTGTTCATCACCGGCCGCGAAATCGCCAACGGCTTCTCCGAGTTGAATGATCCGGAAGACCAGGCTGAGCGCTTCCGCAAGCAGGTCGAGCAGAAGGACGCCGGCGACGAAGAAGCCATGTTCTATGACGCCGACTACATCCGCGCATTGGAGTACGGCATGCCTCCGACCGGCGGCTGCGGCATCGGCATTGACCGCCTGGTGATGCTGCTGACGGACAGCCCGAACATTCGCGACGTGATCCTTTTCCCGCACCTGCGCCGCGAAGACTGATCGGCTCGGTCCTCCATCTCAAAAAACGCTCCTTCGGGGGCGTTTTTTGTTGCCCGCGCGTGTGCAAATCCTGCGCCTACCCCGCTATTTGTAACATCGCCCCGCTTTGACAATGTGTATCAAATCTCGCCAAGCCGTTGATTTTCAATAGAAAAATAAGAGTACAGATGCTTACAAATTAAAACGGCATCCGTTTGGGCGATGGACCACACTGTGATCATCGAAGGGCCGAACAACGAACCAATCACGGGCCGCAGGAGAACGAAGATGACTAACAACATCCAACCGAACCAAGGTCAACAATACGGTGGCACCTCGCCGGGTCAGGTGCCGTCGTCGTCACGACGCATGCATCCGCTGATGACCACGGCGGCTGTGGCCGTGATCATCGCAAGCCTGACCGCTGTGGCTGCCATCACCGGCGTGCTGCCGACATCAAAGGCTACGCAGGGCAGCACAGATCCGAATGTGGCCGCGCAATCGGCAGCGGCAATGCCGGGCGCTTCGGCCCCGATGGCGCTGGCTGCACCGGGCCAGACGACGCAGCCAAACCAAGCCGCGCCGTATCCGGCACAGAATATGGCACCCGCTCCGGCGCGAGCTCGTGAGCCGTCGTACGCTGAACGCGCGCCCTCGACCAGCCCGAGCTATGCGCAAACACAGCCGCGCCAATCGGCCAGCCCCTATGCCGGCCATGTGACGTCGGTCACCCCGATTACCACGCAAGGTAAGGAAACCGGTCTGGGTATGATCGGTGGCGCTGTGGTGGGCGGCTTGCTGGGTAACCAGATTGGCCGCGGCAATGGCCGTACGCTGGCGACAGTCGGCGGCGCGGTGGCAGGCGGTTACGGCGGCCATGTAGCCGAGAACTACTACAGCCGCGACACCCAATACCGCGTGAACGTGCGCATGGACAACGGTACAAACCGCAGCTTCACGTACAAGGCCGCCCCGGGCTTCCAGGCAGGCGAGCGCGTGCATATCGAGAACGGTACGCTGGTGGCTGGCTAACTCGCCGTCGCCTTCGCACCAAAGAAAAACCGGCCTTCGGGCCGGTTTTTTCATGCGTACGCGCTTTTAGCGCTAGCGCTTATTCCGCTTCGTCGATCCAGGCTTGCTGGATGGCCTCGAGAAACTTCTCGCCGCCACGCTTGTGGTCGTCGTCAAAGCCCTCCAGCGTGACGACCTTGTTGTGCAGATCGACAAAGTTCAGGCGCGTGGGATCGACTTCGGGATACTTGTCGTACAGCGCTTCCGCAATCTGCTGGATGTCGTTCCATTTCATGATGGGCTCCCTCCTCCGCTGGCCGCTTGGCTCAGTGGTTTTCCTTGGCGTGGTTGATCGTGTACTTCGGGATCTCGACGGTCAAGTCCGTATCCGCCACCTTGGCCTGGCACGACAAGCGCGAGTTCGGCTCTAGGCCCCAGGCCTTGTCGAGCAAATCCTCTTCCTTCTCGCTCGCCTCATCCAGCGAATTGAAGCCTTCGCGCACGATCACGTGGCAGGTCGTGCAGGCACACGACTTCTCGCATGCGTGCTCGATCTCGATGTCGGCACCCAGCAGCGCATCGCAGATGGTCGTGCCGGGCTTGGCTTCGATCACGGCCCCTTCCGGGCAGTATTCGACGTGAGGAAGGACGACGATGTGTGGCATGAAGAAACTCGTTCGATAAGTGTGTTTTGGGGGATGCAATCGGCGATCAGCCGAGCTCCTCGATACGTTTGCCGGCGAGCGCCTTGCGAATGCCGCGGTCCATGCGGCGCGCGGCAAATTCGTCGGTGCCGTGCGACAGGGCGTCCACGGCGTCCTTGATGGCGCGGTGGTCATCGCCCCGCATGGTGGTGCGCAGCGCGGCAATTTCGCTGTCGATGGCGGCGCGCTCTTCGGGCGACAGCAGATCGCCATCGGCCGCCAGCGCTTGCGACAGCGCCTCAAGCAAGCGCTCACCTTCAACGCGCTCTTCCGCCAGCGCACGACGGCGCATGTCATCTTCGGCGGATTGGAAACCTTCCTGCAGCATGCGGGCGACATCGTCATCGGCCAGACCGTACGACGGCTTCACGGCAATCGACGCTTCCACGCCCGACACCGTTTCGCGTGCCGCCACTGACAGCAAGCCATCGGCATCCACCTGATACGTCACGCGAATGCGCGCGGCGCCGGCCACCATCGGAGGGATGCCGCGCAACTCGAAACGCGCCAGCGAACGGCAATCGCTCGCCAGTTCGCGCTCGCCCTGCAGCACGTGGATCGCCATAGCCGTCTGGCCGTCTTTGAACGTGGTGAACTCCTGCGCACGCGCGACGGGAATCGTGCTGTTGCGCGGGATGATCTTCTCGACCAGGCCGCCCATCGTCTCGACGCCCAGCGACAGCGGGATCACGTCGAGCAGCAGCCAGTCTTCACCCGGCGCACGGTTACCGGCCAGCAGGTTGGCCTGCATGGCTGCACCGATAGCGACCACTTGGTCCGGATCGAGGTTCGTGAGCGGCGTCTGGCCAAACAGCTGGCCAACAGCACGGCGGATGATCGGCATGCGCGTCGCGCCACCGACCAGCACCACGCCCTTTACCTCTTCGACCGTCACGCCCGCATCGCGCAGCGCGCGGCGCACAGGCGACAGCGTCTTCTGCACGAGGTTGGCGGTCAGTTCGGCAAAGACCTCTGCAGTCAGCACGAGGTGCACGGTCTCGCCGGTGGAGAGCATCGCGTCAATCTCGGTGCTGTCGGCGGTGGAGAGCCACTCCTTGGCGGCGCGTGCCTTGTTCAGCAGCAGGCGCGTGTCTTCGGCAGAGAGCGGTTGCAGACCGGCTTGCTCGACGATCCAGCAGACGATGCGCTGGTCGAAATCGTCACCACCGAGCGCGGAGTCACCGCCCGTCGACATCACCTCGAACACGCCCTTGGTGAGCTTGAGCACCGAGATGTCGAACGTACCGCCACCCAGGTCATACACCGCGTAAATGCCTTCAGCGGCATTGTCCAGGCCATAGGCGATGGCGGCGGCGGTCGGTTCGTTCAGCAGGCGCAGCACGTTCAGGCCGGCCAGTTTGGCTGCGTCCTTGGTGGCTTGGCGCTGCGCATCGTCAAAGTACGCAGGCACGGTGATGACGGCGCCGACGAGCTCATCGCCGAGCGTGTCTTCGGCGCGCTGGCGCAGCGTGGCGAGAATCTCCGCCGACACTTCCACCGGGCTCTTCACGCCGGCCACGGTCTTCAATTGCACCATGCCGGGCGCGTCGACAAAGTCGTACGGCGTGTTCTCGATGTGGGCGACATCCTTCAGGCCTCGCCCCATAAAGCGCTTGACCGAGATGATGGTGTTCTTCGGGTCACGCACGGCTTCGGCCTGGGCCTTATAGCCAATATGCGCGCCACCCGTGGTCAGATAGCGCACCACGGAGGGCAGCAGCGGGCGGCCCTGATCATCGGGCAGCACTTCCGGCACGCTGCTGCGCACGGAGGCCACCAGCGAGTTGGTCGTGCCCAGGTCGATGCCCACCGCCAGACGGCGCTGGTGCGGTGCGGGCGATTCGCCAGGTTCGGAAATCTGCAGTAAAGCCATGGGGATGTCTCGATTGCGCGGATGGGCTGCCTGCCGAGGCAAACCCAACATTGTCGCAAATTCTGGGTTCTAGTCTTCCAGCCGGTCGATGGCCTCGGCGGTATCGCGTTCGATCTTTTCGATGAACATCAATTGGCGCACGGCATCCGCTGCGGCTGCGGTGTTGCCCTCGCCATTGAGCAGGCCGGACAGCGCCTGATAGCGGGTACGTTTTTCCTTGCGCAGCATGCCAAGCAAACCGTCCAAGGCATCGACGTTGCGCTCCGCCTTGGCATCGCCCAGGGCTTCGCGCCATTCCATTTGCTGCATCAGAAACGCAGCCGGCATGGCGGTATTGTTCTCGGCTTGCACATCGATACCACGCAGGTGCAACAGATACGTCGCCCGTTTGAGCGGGTCACGCAGCGTCTGATACGCCTCGTTAGCGCGCGTGGCCCATTGCATGGCGACGCGGCGTTCGGCGTCGCCTGCGTGGGCATAGCGATCCGGATGCGCCTGCGACTGCACGGTACGATACGCGGCGTTCAGCGCGTCGTCGTCGACCTCGAAGTGCTCGGGCAAACCGAAGAGGGAAAAATGCGTCGTGTTCGCTGACAAGCCGGAATTCATGAATAAAAAAAGCGGCTGCGCCGCCTCGTGTCCCTTATTCGACCGGCTCACCCCGATCGCACTTCAGGCATTCCACAATCACGCCGATCTTGCTGGCGCGCCCGGCTTCGGTTTCAGTCCAGGGCCGCAACTGCCAGGGCGGATCGTGGCGCATGTGCTGCCCATGTCCGCAAGCGAGACGGGCGACCCAGTGGCCCTCCTCGTCCCGCTCGAAACCGACAATCGCCTGCTTCAATGCGCCCCGCTCACACGCGGAACGACTCGCCGCAGCCGCACTCGTCCTTCACGTTCGGGTTGTTGAAGCGGAACCCTTCGTTCAGGCCTTCGCGTGCATAGTCCAGCTCGGTGCCGTCGATGTAAGGCAAGCTCTTCGGATCGACGATCACCTTGACGCCGTTGGATTCGAAGACCTGGTCTTCGGCGGCGATGTCATCCGCGTACTCGAGCTTGTATGCCAGGCCCGAACAGCCCGTGGTCTTCACGCCCACGCGCAGGCCCACGCCCTTGCCACGGCGGGTCAGGTAGCGGGAAACGTGCTGCGCGGCCTTGTCGGTCAGGGTGATCATGCTGCGTCCTTTCTGTCCAATCCGGCTCAAGCAGCCTTCTGCTCGGTCGAGCCGTGCTTTTCCTTGTAGTCGGCCACGGCTGCCTTGATAGCGTCTTCGGCCAGGATCGAGCAGTGGATCTTCACCGGCGGCAAGGCCAGCTCTTCAGCGATGGCCGTGTTGCGGATTTCCAGCGCTTGATCCAGCGTCTTGCCCTTCACCCACTCCGTCACCAGCGACGAAGAAGCAATGGCAGAACCGCAGCCGTAGGTCTTGAACTTGGCGTCTTCAATCACGCCCTGCTCGTTGACCTTGATCTGCAGCTTCATCACGTCGCCGCAAGCCGGCGCGCCGACCATGCCGGTACCGACCGTGTCGTCGCCCTTCTCGAACGAACCGACGTTACGCGGGTTTTCGTAATGGTCCAGAACTTGGTTGCTGTAAGACATTTCACACCTCTTTCAATCGTTGGCTGGCGCGGGGGCGCCGTTGTTCTCAAACGCCGCGCTTAGTGCGCCGCCCATTGAATGCTGTTCAGATCCACGCCGTCCTTGTACATCTCCCACAGCGGAGACAGGTCGCGCAGCTTGCCGATCTTGTTCTTGAGCAGTTCGACCACGTAATCGACCTCTTCTTCGGTGGTGAAGCGGCCGACCGTGAAACGGATCGAACTGTGAGCCAGTTCGTCGTTGCGGCCCAGCGCACGCAGCACGTACGAAGGTTCCAACGATGCCGAAGTACAGGCCGAGCCCGACGACACGGCAACGTCCTTGATGGCCATGATCAGCGACTCGCCTTCGACGAAGTTGAAGCTGATGTTGAGGTTGTGCGGCACACGGGCTTCCATGTCGCCGTTCACATACACCTCTTCCATCGTGTTGAGGCCGCGATACAGGCGATCACGAAGCATGCGGATGCGCTCGTTCTCGGTCGCCATTTCTTCCTTGGCAATGCGGAAGGCCTCGCCCATGCCCACAATCTGATGCGTAGCCAGCGTGCCCGAACGCATGCCGCGCTCGTGGCCACCGCCGTGCATCTGTGCTTCGATGCGGATACGTGGCTTGCGGCGCACGTACAGCGCACCGATGCCCTTCGGCCCATACGTCTTGTGGGCCGAGAACGACATCAAGTCGACCTTCAGCTTCTGCAGGTCGATGCCCACCTTGCCCGTGGCCTGCGCGGCATCCACGTGGAAGATCACGCCCTTTTCGCGGCAGATCTCACCCAACTGCTCGATGTCCTGAACCACGCCGATTTCGTTGTTCACCATCATCACCGACGCAAGAATGGTGTCGGGGCGGATGGCTTGCTTGAAGACTTCGATATCGATCAGGCCGTTGTCCTTCACGTCCAGATACGTCACTTCGAAGCCCTGGCGTTCCAGCTCACGTGTCGTGTCCAGCACAGCCTTGTGCTCGGTCTTGACGGTGATGATGTGCTTGCCCTTGCTGCTGTAGAAGTTGGCAGCGCCCTTGATGGCAAGGTTGTCGGACTCGGTAGCACCAGACGTCCAGACGATTTCGCGCGGGTCAGCATTCACCAGTGCTGCAACCTGCTCGCGCGCGGTCTCGACGGCCTTCTCGGCTTCCCAGCCAAACGGGTGGCTGCGCGAAGCAGGATTGCCGAAGCTCTCGCGCAGGTACGGGATCATCTTGTCGACCACGCGCGGATCCACCGGCGTCGTCGCGGAATAGTCCATGTAGATGGGAAGTTGCGGGGTGCTCATATCTTGTCTGCCTTGTGTGGGGGGCGATGTTCTTGTGTGGGGCTGGCGTCGTGGCCAGCCTCACGCTGACGCAATCACGACTGCGCCAGGCTGAAAACGGAGTTGACCAGCGGTGCTCGCTTGACCGGCTCGGCGGCCACCGACGTGGCGGCGGGCGTGTCGACCGCGCGTGCGCGTGTCGGCGCACGTTCGCGGCGGGCCGGACGCGCTTCACGCATGTCCTGAATCACTTCGGGCTGACGTTCGCGTTGCTGATCGACCAGGTTCTGCAGCGACACCGAATCGAGATACTCGACCATTTTCTGATTGAGCGTGGCCCACAGGTCGTGCGTCATACAGCGGCCCGTGTGACCGCCGACATGCTCCTCGCCGCCGCAGTTGCCCTTTCCGCCGCACTGGGTGGCGTCCAGCGGCTCGTCCACGGCGATGATGATGTCGGCAACGGTAACGTCGCCGGCACGCCGCGCGAGGCTGTAGCCGCCGCCCGGCCCGCGCACACTTTCCACGATTTCGTGGCGGCGCAGTTTGCCGAACAGCTGCTCCAGATACGACAGCGAAATCTTCTGACGCTGGCTGATGCCAGCCAGCGTGACCGGACCCTGCTCTTGGCGCAGCGCCAAGTCAATCATGGCGGTGACCGCGAAGCGGCCTTTGGTGGTCAATCTCATGGCGTCGGGGAAATACCTGATCGTTTTGCTCAAGTATAAAGGAACCCGACAAAATCGGTCAACTAAGGCGTCGGGGGATTCCGCGTTGCAGCAAGGGGATTTGCAGAGCCCGAAAAACGGGGTGGCCACGCGGCAGGCCGTATTGTGGACTAAAACAATCAACCACGTTCGATAGGGCTATCACGCCGCTCTCGCAACGCAACTGGCGCGCCGAGCGCGCAGGCGGCGTCACTACGGGTTTTTCCTTATGCGGTGGAAAGCGCAATTTCATTGACTTCTGTTACGCGGTAGCCGAGACTGTCAGATACGCAAACGTTTGCGAAGAGCGAGGCGCAATTGCCCTTAGGAATGCCTTACGGCATGAAGCAGCAACGACGCCCGCATCCACCCGCCCCAGATAGGCCTCTTCCTGGAGGAGACACCATGGATATCCGCCGTCGCCGCGCCCTGAAAATTGGCGCGGGCTCTGCCGTAGCTGCCGCTCTGCCGTTCCCGTTTTCGCTGGCGTACGCCGCCAACCAGCCACCCAAAGTGGCGCTGGTAATGAAGTCGCTCGCCAACGAGTTCTTCCTGACCATGGAGAACGGCGCCCGCAAGCATCAGAAAGATCACGCGTCGGAGTACTCGCTGCTGACTAACGGCATTCGCGACGAAACCGATACCGCCGGCCAGATCCGCCTAGTCGAGCAGATGATCGTCGCGCGTGTGGATGCGCTGGTGCTGGCGCCGGCCGACTCCAAGGCATTGGTGCCAGTAGTCAAAAAGGCCGTGGACGCGGGCATTCTCGTCATCAACATCGACAACCGGCTGGACCCGGCGGCGCTCAAGGAGAAAGGGCTCAACGTGCCCTTCGTGGGGCCGGACAACCGCAAGGGGGCAAGACTCGTTGGCGACTTCGTTGCCAAGTCCCTCAAGCCGGGCGATGCCGTGGGCATTATTGAAGGCATTCCGACCACCACGAACGCCCAGCAGCGCACCGCCGGCTTCAAGGACGCTGCCGAAGCCGCCAAGCTGAAGATCGCCGGGGTGCAATCGGGCGAATGGGAAATCGACAAGGGCAACAAGGTGGCGGCCGCCATGCTGCGCTCGGAGCCTGACCTGAAGGCGCTGCTGTGCGGCAACGACAACATGGCCATCGGCGCCGTCTCGGCGGTGCGCGCGGCGGGCAAGCTGGGCAAAGTGCTGATTGGTGGCTATGACAACATCGAAGCCATCAAGGCCATGCTGGCGGATGGGCGTGTCGTTGCCACTGCTGATCAGCACGCCGATCAGCAAGCCGTCTACGGCATCGAGACCGCCCTGAAAGCGCTGGCCGCCAAGACGCCGCAGGCGAAGCTGTCGGGTGTCGTCGAGACGCCAGTCAACCTCGTCACCCGCACGTAACGCGCCAGACAGGCAAGCCGCCGCCAGCCATGTCTGCCGCTCACGAACCGCGCCCGCCGCTGCTGCGCGTCTCCGCCGTCAGCAAGCACTACGCCGCCCCCGTGCTGCGAGATATCGATCTCGACGTGCACGCGGGCGAGGTGCTTGCGCTCACGGGGGAGAACGGCGCCGGCAAGAGCACGCTTTCCAAGATCCTCTGCGGGCTGGAGACAGCGACCTCGGGTTCCATGACGCTTGGCGGCACACTGTACGCACCCGATTCGCGTAGCGCTGCCGAAGCGCTGGGCGTGCGCATGGTGCTGCAGGAGCTGAGCATGGTGCCCACGCTGACGGTGGCCGAGAACCTGTTCCTCGGCGAACTGCCGCGGCGGCTGGGTTTTGTGGACCGTTCTGCGCTGCGCCATCGAGCCGAACAGGCGCTTGCACGCGTGGGTCTGGACCTCGATCCCTGGACGCCCGTACACAAGCTCGGCATCGGCCACCGGCAGATGATCGAAATTGCCCGCGCGCTGGCCAGCGCATGCCGGGTGCTCATCCTCGACGAGCCGACGGCGATGCTGAGCGCGCACGAAAGCGCCACGCTGTTCGAGCGTATCGACGCGCTGCGCCGCGAGGGCGTGGCCATCCTCTATATTTCCCACCGCCTGGACGAACTGGCGCGCATTGCCGATCGAATCGTTGTTCTACGTGACGGCAAGCTGGTCACCGACGCACCGGCTGTCACAGTCACGCAGGACGCGCTGATCCAGGCGATGGTCGGTCGCGACGTGGCCGCTTCATCTGAAACGCAACGGGCCGCGCGCGAGCCGTGGCTCGGTGACGGCTCTCCGGCGTTGCGGGTGACCGGCCTCACGCGTGCGCCGGCCGTGCGCGATGTGAGCTTCGAGGTGGCGCCAGGAGAGATCTTCGGCATCGCCGGCCTGGTCGGCGCGGGCCGCACAGAGTTGCTGCGGCTGATCTTCGGGGCGGACCGCGCGGATGCGGGCACCGTCGAAGTCGGCTCGCCGCTGGCGCCTGTGCGCATCCGTTCGCCCGGCGACGCGGTGCGTCACGGCATCAGCTTGCTCACCGAAGACCGCAAGGACGAAGGCCTGATGTTGAGCCTGCCCATCGCGACCAACATCGCGCTGGGCAACATGCCAAGCGTCACGAAGCGAGGCTGGCTGCAACCGGCGCGCGAGCGTGCGCTGGCGCAGCGGCACATCGGCGCATTGCGCGTCCGTTGCGCTGGGCCTGAGCAACCGGTGGGTGAACTCTCGGGCGGCAATCAGCAGAAGGTAGCGATTGCGCGCTGGCTGGAGCGCGACACGCCCGTGCTGCTATTCGATGAGCCGACGCGAGGCGTGGACGTCGGCGCCAAGTTCGACATCTATACGCTGCTCGACGCGCTGGCCGCGCGAGGCAAGGCGCTGGTCGTGGTCTCGAGCGATCTGCGCGAACTCATGCAACTGTGTGATCGCATTGGCGTCATGCGCGCCGGGCGGCTCACGCACATCTTCCGACGCGACGGCTGGAGCCAGGATGCCCTGCTCTCCGCCGCTTTCGGTGAATCGGGGGAATCCGACTCACGTGCACCTCAATCGCCCTCGGAGACCGCAGATGCGCTCTGATTCCACCTTGCCCCCGACGACGTCCGCCGCGACCGCCAGCCCGCGCGCAGCACTGGGCATGTCGCTCGGCACGATCGGCGGGTTGCTCGCTGCGCTGGTCGCCATGCTGGTGCTGTTCAGCACGCTGTCGCCGACGTTCTTCTCGCTGCCCACGTTCACCACCATCGCCAACGAGATTCCCGACCTGCTGGTGATGGCCGTGGGGATGACGTTCATCCTGATGATCGGCGGCATTGATTTGTCGGTGGGCTCAGTGCTGGCGCTGGCGGCTTCGGTGCTGTCTGTTGCCATGACCCAGTTGGGCTGGGGCTTGTTGCCGGCGGCGTTGGCAGGCGTGGTGCTGGCAACGGCGGCGGGCATGCTGACCGGCGCGGTCACGGTGCACTGGGGTATCCCGTCGTTCATCGTGTCACTGGGCGTGTTGGAAATGGCGCGCGGCCTCGCCTACAGCCTCACCGATTCGCGCACCGTGTACATCGGCAGCGCGGTCGACTGGCTGGCCAACCCCATCGCGCTGGGCATTGCGCCGTCTTTCCTGATTGCGATTGTCATCACGATCGTCGGCCAGATCGTGCTGGTGCGCACGGTGTTCGGCCGCTACCTCGTGGCTATCGGCACCAATGAAGAAGCCGTACGGCTGGCGGGCGTGAATCCGCGCCCCTACAAGATTGCGGTGTTCGCGCTGATGGGGCTGCTCTCGGGCCTGGCCGCGCTATTCCAGGTCTCGCGCCTGGAAGCGGCTGATCCGAACGCCGGGGTGGGCATGGAGCTGCAGGTGATCGCGGCCGTGGTGATCGGCGGCACGAGCCTGATGGGTGGGCGCGGCTCGGTCGTGCGCACCCTGTTCGGCGTGCTGATCATCTCGGTGCTCGAATCGGGCCTTGCACAGATCGGCGCATCGGAGCCCACCAAACGAATCATCACGGGCGCGGTCATCGTCGCGGCCGTGGTCATGGATACCTATCGCAGCAAGCGCAACCGCAGCAAGCAACATTAAGAGACAGAGGAGATCGTCATGGCAACCATCAAGGACGTGGCCGCATTGGCCGGAGTTTCGTTCACCACCGTCTCGCACGTCATCAACAACACAAGACCGGTCAACGCCGAGACACGCAAGCGCGTGGAAGAAGCCATCCGCGCCACGCGCTATGTGCCCAGCGCCGTGGCGCGCTCGCTCAAACACCGCACCACGCGCACCATTGGCGTGCTCGTGCCCACCGCCACCAACCCGTACTTTGCAGAGTTGGCGCGGGGCATTGAAGACGTGTGCGCTGCCGCCGGCTACAGCGTCATCCTCTGCAACTCCGACGACGACCCCCGCAAGCAGCGCGACTACCTGCGTGTGCTGATGGAAAAACGCGTCGACGGCATCATCGTCAGCAGCGCCGGGCCGGACACGGCATTGGTTGAAGCGCTTGGTGAATCCGCCCTGCCCATCGTGATGGTCGACCGCCCGACCGAAGGCATCCAGGCCGATCAGGTGCAGGTCGATCACGAAGAAGGCGCGTACATGGCGACCAAGCATCTGCTGGACCTCGGCCACCGCCGCATCGCCTGCATCAGCGGGCCGTCGGCACTGAGCGTGACGGCAGAGCGCCTGGCCGGTTTCCACCGTGCGCTGCGCGAAGCCAGCGTGCCGGAAGCCTCCGCCCGCATTGCCGAAGGCGATTTCACCAGCCCCGGCGGCTACCGCGCCGCGCGCCAGTTGCTGACCGAAGGCGAGATGCCCACGGCCATCTTTGCCGGCAATGACCTGATGGGCATTGGTGCGCTGCGTGCTGCGGCGGAACTGGGCATTCCCGTGCCGAAGGCGCTGTCCGTGATGGGCTTTGACGACATCGAACTGAGCCGCTACGTCTATCCGGCGCTGTCCACCGTTGGCCAATCGATCCGCCAGTTGGGCGAGACCACCGCGCAGACGCTGCTCGAACACCTCGGCGACAACGCCTTGCGCCATCCCGTGGAAGAGCGGCGTGCGCGCCGCATCGTGCTGCCACCGCGCCTGTCTTTGCGCGAGTCGACCGCCGAACCCGAGCGCCCCGCCCGCGCCGCCTGATCCCGCATTCCTTTCACGCTTTCAACGTAGTTTTGCCATGGTGGCCAAGCGCCCTTCCGCCTCTTCTGCCCACCCCGCTGCCGACGTGCTGATCGTCGGCAGCCTGAATATGGATCTCGTGATCCGCACGCCGCGCTTGCCGCGTCCCGGGCAAACGGTTGCTGCGCCTGCGCTGGAAACCATCCCGGGCGGCAAGGGTGCCAACCAGGCCGTGGCGGCTGCGCGCCTGGGGGCCCGTGTCGCCATGCTCGGCTGCGTGGGTGACGACGCATACGGCACCGCACTGCGCGACGGCCTGCGTCGCGAGGGCGTGGACACGTCGATGGTGTCGGTGCACGCCGGGGCGGCCACCGGCATCGCCTGCGTGACCGTGGCCAACAGCGGCCAGAACACCATCGTCATCGTGGCCGGCGCCAACGAATTGCTGACACCAGCCATGATCGAAGCGCAGCGGGCTGCGTTCGAACGCGCACGCGTGATCGTCTGTCAGCTGGAGTCTCCGCCGGATGCTGTGGAATGCGCGCTCAAGCTGGGCCAGCGGCTTGGCAAAACGGTCATCCTGAACCCGGCGCCTGCCATCGGCCCACTGCCTACCCCATGGATTGCGGCCTGCGATTACCTGATCCCGAACGAAACCGAAGCCGCGCTGCTGACAACCCGGCCTGTTGATTCGCCCGAAGCCGCACTGGATGCCGCCGCTGATCTGCATGCGCAGGGTGCGCGGCACGTGATTGTCACGCTGGGCGCGCGCGGCGTGGCCTACGTAGATGCGCAATCTCGCCTGCTGATGCCGGCACCCATCGCGCAAGCCATCGACACCACCGCTGCCGGCGATACGTTTGTCGGCGCGCTGGCTGCGGCGCTGGCGGAAGGCGTGGCGCCCGATACGGCCATCGCATTTGGGCAAGCCGCGGCGGCAGTGTCAGTCACGCGGCTCGGCGCGCAGCCATCCATTCCGTTCCGTAGCGAGTTGGGCGCGCCTGCCGCGCCCGCAACCCACTAGACCTAGACCGGCGTGCTGGTGCTGGGCGGCGTGCTCACAGTCGGGGCACGCGGCACCAGCAGGCACAGCGGGTCCCGCAAGATTCGGCGCCACACGGCACCCGTCACGCGTTTGCGATCGACTCCGCGCAGGTTGCGTGAGCGCATCGCCATATTGAAGGCCAGCGCGAACGACACTAGGACGTTCAGCACACCCATCAGCGCAATGCCGGCCACGGCCAGCCAGAACGGCGCCGTATGCACCACGCTGGGGCCCAGCACGCCCACGGCGGTTGCCACCGCACCAGTCGACAGCGTGACGTGACGCACTTCCATATGCGGGCCGAAAAACGACAGGATCTCGGGCCCCAGCCCGAGCATGAAGCCCAGCGATACGTTGGCGACAATGCCCGACAGATTGCGCTTCCAGAAGCTGGCGATGCGCTGTGCGCCCTGCGTGCCGACCATGAACCGCAAGCGCCGGTGGTAGGCAATCACGTCATGCACACGGTGCAGCGCAAACCAGTTGTCGGCCCACCCCGCCGCCAGGCTTGAGGCCCACAGCAGCACGCCCGTGAAGATCGCGTACAGCGGCGTCGGCCCAAGGATCGAAAACGAATCGATGGTCGCCATCGCCTTCGCTGCCGAAACCAGATCCGTATGGAAGAAACGCCCCGCCAGCCACTGCACCAGGAAAGCCACCGGCGCCACGGCCACCAGGTTGCCTGCAATCGCCGCCGCGTTGGAGCGGATCATGGCGACCGTGTCGTCGACAAAGCGGTCCAGCCCTTCCTGGCGGCCCACCTGATCGAGCCGGTGCGCCAGTGCGGGCGCGGTCATGGCGGGCTGTTTGGTGGCCAGCGTGAAATGCGCGAAATGGATGCCGAGAAAGCTGACCGCATAGTTGATCGACGCGAACAACCCTTCGGTAAAGCGCGACAAATGCGCCCCGGTGATGAAGAACTTGATGTACACCGTGGCCGCCGTAATGACGCCGCCGCCGGCTGCAGCCTTGACCATCGCGCCGTATTCCTTGCCGTCGCGGGTGATGTAGTGCTCGCCGCTTTCCGCAGAGCGCTCGACCACCTTGCGCGCCAGATCAGCAAACGTGGAGCGGATCAGATACCCCACGCTGCGGCGATGCTGGCTGGCCGACACCAGTTCGGCCGTCATATGCACGAAGCGGCGCGAGCCCTGCGTATCCGCCCACGCCGTGAGCAGCAAATCGATGCGGCCCAGCCACGCCTTCATGCGTTCGACCTGGAACACGACTTCCACCGAGACACCGTTCTCGTCCAAATGCTGATACACGCTGGCCGCAGCTGAGCGGCAGCGGTCCAGCACTGCGCGGAAGTAGTTGAGTTCCTGCAGGAACTGCTCCGGGCTCGCCAGCTCCGTGTCGGGCCGTTCAAGAAAGATCGCGTTGGCCGCATCAGCCAGCAGATAGAACGGAGAATCGGTGAGTTCCGCATGGTCCATGCGGCTGCGGATACCGCGCGACAAACCCGCCGCACGGACCTGACTGATCAGGATCTGGATGCCGATGCCAAGACTGCGCTCCAGTCGCGTCTGGCCGGCTGCGTGATCGGCATCCGTCATCCCCGCACGGAACAGCGCATAAAGGCGCGTGACCAGTTCATCGTCCAGGCCATCCACCCACTGGGCATCGGTCGGCCCCACAAACAGCAGTGCAAACAACGTTGCCAGTTGCGGCTGATTGGGTGCGGGCGGCAGCAAGCGCGCCTGCCAGCGGTCGATCAACTCGCTCCAGAAACCCGAGCGTGACGAAAGCCCCGTATCGCACAGCAGCGACACCGGATCGTTGTCCTGCACGATGCTGCGCAATGTCTGCCCGACGCGTTCAGCCAAGGCCGGATTGTTCTCCAGCACCTGCAGCAGATAGCGCAGACGCGCATAGCGCCAAGACCCCGATTCAGCGCCAACAGGTCGCTCTGCCCGGCGCAGCCAATAGCCCAGCTCGATCAGCCATTCGTTGCGTTCGGCCAGACTGCGCGTGGGTTCGAACTGGGCGAGGATGGCATCGAGTTGATGGCTGGCGTGCCGGGAAGCGCGCCACTTGCGCCACGGGTTAAGCAAAAAATTGAACATCGAACTCCCTTGATGGCGGACGCGTGCAGTCGAGCGCTGCAGCACGTGCCAGTTCCCCGGTCAGGCGACGCACGGCGCCTGAATTTTGCTCTGAAATGGCGTCAAAAATCACGCGCCGCCTGCTTGGAGCAAGGCGGCGGGAATCCGACAACGCACGTGGCCGCGCAGTTCAGGCAGCCGGAACGATATGGTCTTCGCCGCTCGCCCCGAAGAGCTGCGACTTGAGCTTGGCAAGCTGATCGCGCACCGCCGCCGCCTTTTCGAATTCGAGGTTCTTGGCGTGATCGAGCATCTGTTTTTCCAGGCGCTTGATTTCCTTTGACGCCTGCTTCTCGCTCATGTCTTCGTACTTGGCAGCCTCTTGTGCGGCCTTCAGTTCGGCGCGCGCGTCGTCGACGTTGTACACACCGTCGATGATGTCCTTGATCCGCTTGACCACACCGCGCGGCGTGATGCCGTGCGCCTCGTTGTGGGCGATCTGCTTGGCACGGCGGCGCTCGGTTTCGCCGATTGCCTTCTTCATCGAATCGGTCATGCGATCGGCATAAAGGATGGCGGTGCCGTTCACGTTCCGCGCGGCGCGGCCGATCGTCTGGATGAGCGAGCGCTCGGCGCGCAGGAAGCCTTCCTTGTCGGCATCCAGAATCGCCACGAGTGACACTTCGGGAATATCCAACCCCTCGCGCAGCAGGTTGATACCGACCAGCACATCGAACGTGCCCAGGCGCAGGTCGCGGATGATCTCCACACGTTCCACGGTATCGATGTCCGAATGCAGGTAGCGGACTTTGACGCCGTTCTCCGACAGGAACTCGGTCAGTTGCTCCGCCATGCGCTTGGTGAGCGTGGTCACCAGCACACGCTCGCCAGCCTCGACGCGCACATGGATCTCGGACAGCAGATCGTCGACCTGCGTCGTGGCCGGGCGCACCTCGATGATCGGGTCGACAAGGCCTGTGGGGCGCACGACCTGCTCGACGACTTCCGTGCCCGCCGTCTTCTTTTCGTAATCCCCGGGCGTGGCAGACACGAACGTCACCTGCCGCATCTTGGTCTCGAATTCGGCGAACTTGAGCGGCCGGTTGTCGAGCGCGGAAGGCAGGCGGAACCCGTATTCAGCCAGCGTTTCCTTGCGCGCGCGGTCACCGTTGTACATGCCGTTGAGCTGACCGATCAGCACGTGCGATTCATCGAGGAACATCAGCGCTTCCGGCGGCAGGTAGTCGACCAGCGTCGGCGGCGGCTCGCCCGGCGCAGAGCCGGACAGATGTCGCGAATAGTTCTCGATGCCCTTGCAGAAGCCCAGCTCCTGCAGCATCTCCAGATCGAAGCGCGTGCGCTGTTCCAGCCGCTGCGCTTCCACCAGCTTATTTTCCTTGTAGAAGAAATCGAGCCGTTCGCGCAGCTCGGCCTTGATGGTCTCGATGGCGCGCAGCACGGTCTCGCGCGGCGTCACGTAGTGGCTCGACGGGTACACCGTAAAGCGCGGAATCTTCTGCCGCACACGGCCCGTCAGCGGATCGAACAGTTGCAGCGATTCGACTTCATCGTCGAACAGCTCCAGACGCACGGCCATCTCTGCATGCTCGGCCGGAAAAATGTCGACCGTATCGCCACGCACGCGGAACGTGCCCCGCTGGAAATCCGTCTCGTTGCGCGTGTACTGCATGGCGATCAGGCGTGCGATCACGTCACGCTGGCTGACCTTGTCGCCCGCGCGCAGCGTCAGGATCATCTGGTGGTATTCGCTCGGGTTGCCGATACCGTAAATGGCCGAGACGGTGGCCACGATCACCACATCGCGGCGCTCCAGCAGGCTCTTGGTGGCGGAGAGCCGCATCTGCTCGATGTGCTCGTTGATCGACGAGTCCTTCTCGATGAAGAGATCACGCTGCGGCACATAGGCCTCAGGCTGGTAGTAGTCGTAGTACGAGACGAAGTACTCCACCGCATTGCGCGGGAAAAACTCGCGAAACTCCGAATACAGCTGTGCCGCCAGCGTCTTGTTCGGCGCAAACACGATGGCCGGCCGCCCCACCTGCGCGATCACATTGGCCATGGTGAAGGTCTTGCCCGAGCCCGTCACGCCCAGCAGGGTCTGGTACGACAGGCCGTCGCCAATGTTCTCCACGAGCTGGCGAATCGCCTCCGGCTGGTCGCCGGCCGGCGGATACGGCTGGTACAACTGGAACGGCGAGCCCTCGAAAGTCACGAACTTCGACTCATCGTGCGGGCTGGGGACTTGGCTCAGATCGGTCATGGCGGCGGGTAGGATGGCAGCGCGGGAAGTCGACAAAGTGACTCGCACGCCCTCGGAAAGTGAGGGTGGCAGCGGCAATTGCAACCAATCGTCTAGTGTAGCGTGCGGCCCGGGCAATCGTTTGGACAGCCGGGGCGGCAAATCTGTACTGGCCGTTCAAACGCTTTAGGCGCCTGTTCTGCAAGGATTTTTCGGGCGATTAGAGCCTGTATTCGGTACAATCCATCTTCGTGCGCGCCTCGTTGTACATCTGGCGCCGGGCGACCCGCCCCGGAGTCCGCGCCGCACCGCCTGCAAGATCCCACCGAATTCCGAACCAACCGATCGAGACATCTCATGTCGCTTTTCTCCGCCGTCGAACTGGCTCCGCGCGATCCCATCCTGGGCCTGAATGAAGCTTTCAACGCCGATACCCGCAGCACCAAAGTGAATCTGGGCGTGGGCGTGTACTTCACCGACGAAGGGAAAATTCCGGTGCTGCGCGCCGTGCAAGAGGCTGAAAAGGCCCGCCTGGCCGCCGCAGCTCCGCGTGGCTACCTGCCGATCGAAGGCATCGCTGCCTACGACCAGGCCGTGCAGAAGCTGCTGTTCGGCGCTGAATCGCCTCTGATCACCGAAGGCCGCGTGGTCACCGCGCAAGCCCTGGGCGGCACCGGCGCACTGAAGATCGGCGCCGACTTCCTCAAGCGCCTGTACCCGGACGCCAAGGTCGCCATTTCCGACCCGAGCTGGGAAAACCACCGCGCGCTGTTCGAGTCGGCCGGCTTCGAAGTCGTCAACTACGCGTACTACGATGCCCCGTCGCACGGCCTGAACTTCGCCGGCATGATGGATTCGCTCAACAGCTACGCGCCGAACACGATCGTCGTGCTGCACGCCTGCTGCCACAACCCCACCGGCGTGGACATGACCACCGAGCAGTGGAAGCAGGTCGTGGAAGTCATCAAGGCAAAGAACCTGATTCCGTTCCTCGACATGGCTTACCAAGGCTTTGCCGACGGCATCCAGCAAGACGGCCTGGCCGTGCGCCTGTTTGCTGAATCGGGCCTGCCGTTCTTCGTTTCCAGCTCGTTCTCGAAGTCGTTCTCGCTGTACGGCGAGCGCGTCGGCGCACTGTCGATCGTGACGACCAGCAAGGACGAGGCCGCTCGCGTGCTGTCGCAAGTCAAGCGCGTGATCCGCACGAACTACTCGAACCCGCCGACGCACGGTGGCACGATCGTCGCCAGCGTGCTGACGAGCCCTGAGCTGCGCGCAATGTGGGAACAGGAACTGGGCGAAATGCGCGACCGCATCAAGTCGATGCGCAACGCACTGGTCGACAAGCTGGCCGCCAAGGGCGTGAAGACCGATTTCTCGTTCGTGAAGGCCCAGCGTGGGATGTTCTCGTACTCCGGCCTGACCTCCACGCAAGTGGACCGCCTGCGCAACGAGCACGGCATCTACGCCGTGTCGACCGGCCGCATCTGCGTGGCCGCGCTGAACACGCACAACATCGACGCCGTAGTGAACGCCATCGCTGACGTCCTGTAAGGTGCGGTAGGCGTCACGCCTCAGGTGCAATTGCAAAAAGAAAAGCGGCTTCGGCCGCTTTTTTGCTGCATGGGAATAGACTGACACGGGCGCATCATAGAGCGACGCAACACTCTGTTATCAGGGTTTATGCTGCATCGCAGTAACATGCGCCTAGGTGCATAATCGTTTGCGTCGCCCTCGCCACCACAGACCGGTCCAGCCATGCTTTACCAGCTTCATGAATTCCAGCGCGCCCTGCTCAGCCCCATGACGGCTTGGGCCCAAGCGACCGCCAAGACCTTCACCAACCCACTGAGTCCGCTGTCCCTGATGCCCGGCGCGCAACGCTACGCTGCGGGCTACGAGCTGCTGTACCGCCTGGGCAAGGAGTATGAAAAGCCGGAATTCGGCATCCGCTCCGTCAAGTCCAACGGCCGCGACATTCCCATCGTCGAACAGACCATCATCGAGAAGCCGTTCTGCCGCCTGATCCGCTTCAAGCGCTACGCCGACGACGCCGAGACCATCAAGCTGCTCAAGGATGAGCCGATCGTGCTGGTGTGCGCACCGCTGTCGGGCCACCACTCCACGCTGCTGCGCGACACCGTGCGCACGTTGCTGCAGGATCACAAGGTGTACGTGACCGACTGGATCGACGCCCGCATGGTGCCGGCCGAGGAAGGTGCCTTCCACCTGTCGGACTACATCAACTACATCCGCGAGTTCATCAATCACATTGGCGCCGACAAGCTGCACGTGATCTCGGTGTGCCAGCCGACCGTGCCCGTGCTGGCCGCCATCTCGCTGATGGCCTCGGACGGCGAGAAGACACCGCGCACCATGACCATGATGGGTGGCCCGATCGATGCACGTAAGAGCCCGACCTCCGTCAATTCGCTGGCGACCAACAAGTCGCACAGCTGGTTCGAGAACAACGTGATCTATACGGTGCCGGCCAACTATCCGGGCCACGGCCGCAAGGTTTATCCGGGCTTCCTGCAACACGCCGGCTTCGTGGCGATGAACCCGGACCGCCACCTGTCATCGCACTACGACTATTACCTGAATCTGATCGAGGGCGACACGGAAGACGCTGAAGCCCACGTACGCTTCTACGACGAGTACAACGCCGTGCTCGACATGGCGGCCGAGTATTACCTGGAAACCATCCGCGACGTGTTCCAGGAATTCCACCTGGCCAATGGCACGTGGGTGGTGGAAGGCAAGCCGGTGCGTCCACAGGACATCAAGAGCACCGCGCTCTTCACCATCGAGGGCGAGCTGGACGACATCTCCGGCAGCGGTCAGACCGAAGCCGCCCATGGCCTGTGCACCGGCATCCCGAACGCGCGCAAGCAGCACCTGACGGCGCCCAAGTGCGGCCACTATGGCATCTTCTCGGGTCGCCGCTGGCGCGAGCAGGTGTATCCGCAGTTGCGTGATTTCATTCGCCGCAACGAAGAGGGCGCGCCGCGCATCAAAGCAGTCGCGTAAGCCTTAAGCACCCAAGAAAAAGCCTCGCACCCGCGAGGCTTTTTTGTTGCGCGACGATGCTTCAGCCGATCAGCTCTTGGGCCTATCCAGATACGCCAGCAGCATCTTGATATGCAGTTGAGCGAACGCCTCATGTTCATCAGCCGAGGCAATGTCGCGGCCCACCACTGCGCTGATCGTATAGCGGTTGGACAGGACGTAATAACCCAGCGCCGAGATCGTCAAATACAGGCGCGACACATCGACGTCCTCACGAAAGATGCCGCTGCGCTGGCCGCGCTCGACCACGCCGCGCAGCACCTCGATAACCGGGTTGACCAGCTCGACCAGGTGCGGTGACGTCTTCAGATGCCGCGCCTCGTGCAGGTTTTCGCTGTTGAGCAGGCGGATGAACTCGGGGTTCTCGTAATAGAAGTCCCAGACGAAACGCGCAAGCTGGACGACTGCCTCACGCGGGTCCGACGACTCGATCTGCACCTGCTCTTCCGCCTCCTTGAAGCGGAAATACATGTGTTCGAGCACGGTCAGAAAAAGCTTTTCCTTGCTGCCGTAGTAGTAATACAGCATGCGCTCATTGGTCTCGGCGCGGCGGGCGATGGCGTCGACGCGGGCACCGGCAAAACCGCCCCGCGAGAACTCCTCGATGGCAGCAGCAAGGATGCGTCGGCGCGTGCCGGCGGGGTCACGACGCGTGCGGGGTGCGGCGGATTCGCCATGAGCATCAGCTTCGATGTCGGCGATTGGTGCGGCTTGGTGAGACGGCATGGCACCTCGGTCCGTTTAGAACGCAGGAATTATGTCATAGGGTTGATACATGCCCGCCGTATGCCACGTCAGGGCATGCACGCCTTGCGCGGGGGCCAAATCGGCGATAATGGCAGGCTATTCAAACAACAAGTCCCATCGTGGTTTCCTTGGTCCCCGCAGTGGCCGCATCCCTGGCCGACCGGCTCGAAAACCTCCTGCCGCAAACACAATGCACCAAGTGCGGCTACAACGGCTGCCGCCCTTACGCTGAAGCCATGGCCAACGGCGAGGCGTTGCCCAACCGCTGCCCACCCGGCGGCGCGGAAGGTGTCCGCCGGCTGTCCGACGCACTCGGCCGCGCAGGTGAGCTGCTGCCGCTGGACCCTTCCAACGGCATCGAGCAACCTCGCGCCGTCGCCGTCATTGACCCGGAACGCTGCATCGGTTGCACGCTGTGCATTCAGGCGTGCCCGGTCGATGCCATTGCCGGTGCGCCCAAGGCGATGCACACGGTGCTGGAAGACTGGTGCACCGGTTGCGACCTTTGCGTGCCGCCCTGCCCCGTCGATTGCATCGACATGATCCCCGTCACCGGCGAACGCACGGGCTGGGATGCCTGGAGCCAGCAGCAAGCCGATGCCGCGCGGGACCGCTACGTCTTCCGCAACGTACGCCTCAAGCGTGAACAAGCCGAAAACGAAGCACGCCTTGCCGCCAAGGCCGCGGCCAAACTCGCTGCAGTCAGCGCCGAGCAACCGGCCGACGATGCCGAACTCGCCGCGCAGGCGCGCAAGAAGGCGATCATCCAGGCTGCGATTGAACGCGCGCGCCAGAAGCAGGCCGAGATGGCCGCGCGCGGGCAAGGTCCGCGCAACGTGACCGACGTGTCGGCGGATGTGCAAGCCCAGATCGATGAGGCTGAAGCCCGCCGCAAGCGCATCGCCAGCCAGATCGAACAGAGCACCAAACCCGACGCAGACACCCACTGAACCCTGCCCCGACGATGAATCCCGCCAAGCGCCAAGCCATCTTCGAGACCCTGCGCGAGAACAACCCGACGCCGACCACCGAGCTGGAATACACCACGCCGTTCGAGTTGCTGATTGCGGTGCTCCTTTCGGCGCAGGCGACCGACATTGGCGTGAACAAGGCGACGCGCAAGCTATTCCCAGTGGCCAATACGCCCGCCAAGCTGCTGGCGCTGGGCGAGGAAGGCATCACCGAATACATCAAGACCATCGGGCTGTATCGCACCAAGTGCAAGCACATCCTGCAGACGTGCCGCATCCTGCTCGACCAATACGGCGGTGAAGTGCCGCGCGACCGCGCCGCGCTGGAAGAACTACCGGGTGTGGGCCGCAAGACGGCCAACGTGGTGATGAACACAGCTTTCGGCGAACCCACGATTGCCGTGGACACGCACATCTTTCGCGTGGCCAATCGCACCGGGCTGGCGCCGGGCAAGAACGTGCTGGAAGTCGAACTGAAACTGCTGAAGGTGGTGCCGGAAGAGTTTCGGCAGGATGCGCACCACTGGCTGATCCTGCATGGGCGCTACGTGTGCAAGGCGCGCAAGCCCGAGTGCTGGCATTGCGCCATCGAGCCACTGTGCGAATTCAGGCCGAAGACACCGGCACCGAAGGAATAAAAAACGGGGACCGCCGCTACTGAAGCGAGTCCCCGTTTTCTTTGCGCGACCAGTTGTCGATCAAACGATCTTGCACGCCTCTTCGAACGACAGGCGCGGGTTGCGCGGGTGCAGCTTCTCGGCGTCGCCATAGCCGATGTTCATGATGAAGTTGACCTTCCACTGGCCATCGGGGAAGAACGTCTCATTCACCTTGTTGGCATCGAAGCCGGCCATCGGGCCGCAGTCCAGGCCCAGGGCACGCGCGGCGAGCACCAGATAGCCGCCCTGCAGCGAGCCGTTCATCAACGCGGCCGCATTGATCTTGGCCTGATCGCCGGCGTACCAGGAACGCGCATCGGTATGCGGGAACAGCTTGGGCAGTTGCTCGTGGAATTGCGTGTCGTACGCAACGATCACGGCTACGGGCGCCTGGCGAGTCTTTTCCTGATTGCCGGCCGACATGCAGGGAATCAGGCGCTCCTTGGCGGCCGCGCTCTTGACGAACACAAAACGGGCCGGCGTGCTGTTGGCGGCGGTCGGGCCGTACTTCACGGTGTCGTACAGCGTGTGCAGCAGTTCGTCGTCGACCGGCTTGTCCAGCCACACGTTGTGGGTACGGGCTGCGTGGAACAGTTGGTCCAGCACGGACGGTTCAAGCATCGGCATTGCAAGGTGCTCCGGAAAGAGTTGAGGAGCGCATTGTAATGCGCTGTTTCCGCGCGTGCCGGACACCTGCACACTCCGGATGGGCATCCAGCGCGCCGTTAGCGGCAGGGATGTTTTAGAACAAACGACATGCCTTGTTTGTATTTAATCGCACTTATTGCGACGCGCCATGGCATTGGCATGGTGATTTTTACATGCCCATCGCACGCAATGAAAAAGAGCCCTTTACAACGGTTTGCTTACGAACTACTTTTTGGTTCGTCATTGTATTACCCACAGGGTTGGACGTATCGGATCCGCATCTTGTTTTAAAACAGGTGCGCGGCCGCATTCATCCCCACGTTTTCGCACTGTCCTTGCCAGACTTTGCGCAAACGCCCTGCGAGCTTGACCCCATGATTATTTTCTTTTTGAAATCCGCTCGGATTTCAGGGGCCTCTTTTGCCAAATAAAAAACAATTGCATTAATTTCCGCAGACAAGGCGGAAAATCAGAATATTCGCTTCGCGTCGTATAGAAATGACAAAACGCAAAACGAATATGGAGCCCACTTAAAACTAAACGTTTTAAGTGATGGCGTTCGTCACCCTGAAGAAGGCCATTATCGCCATGAAAAAATCCAGGTTATCGACCAGTGATTTTGCAGGATTGTCTCGAACCCTTGGTGTATCGTTTGCGGCCGCGGCGTTATCAGCCGTGCTGCTGGCGGGTTGCGGCGGCGGAGACTCGTCCGCCACGGCCAACCCCAGCGGCGTTGCTGCCAACGCGGGCAACGCAACCACGCAGCCGGTGACGGCCGCCGTGCCGCCCGACCAGCCTTACGTCGACCCGAACGTCTACGGCACCGGGCCCAACGACGCCCTGGCCGCCGACCCCGGCGAAAGCGCAGCCATCACGCACCACACGGTCACGATCGGCGGCAAGAGCATCGCCTACACGGCCACCGCCGGCCACCTGACGACCATCGACCCGGTTACGTCGCAATCCAACGCGACGATGTTCTACGTGGCGTACACGCAGGACAACCCAGACCCGGCGAAGCCGCGCCCGGTGACGTTCTTCTATAACGGGGGGCCCGGCTCGTCATCAGTGTTCTTGCTTCTGGGCTCGTTCGGGCCGAAGCGGCTGCAGTCGTCGTTCCCGAACTTCACGCCGCCGGCGCCGTACAAACTGCCCGACAACCCGGACAGCCTGCTCGACCGCTCCGACCTGGTGTTCATCAACCCGGTCGGCACCGGCTATTCGGCCGCCATTGCACCGGCCAAGAACAAGGACTTCTGGGGTACCGACCAAGACGCGCATTCCATCGACCGCTTCATCCAGCGCTACCTGACCAAGAATTCGCGCTGGAACTCACCCAAGTTCCTGTACGGCGAGTCTTATGGCACGGCGCGCAGTGCGGTGCTGTCGTGGGTGCTCCATGAAGACGGTATCGAACTGAACGGGATCACGCTGCAATCGTCGATTCTCGACTACGCGAATGCGCTCTCGGCCGTCGGCACCTTCCCGACGCTGGCCGCCGACGCGTTCTACTGGAAGAAGACGACGCTCAATCCGGCACCGACCGATCTCGACAGCTACATGGTCCAGGCCCGCAACTACGCCGACAACACCCTCGCACCGCTGGCACAAGCGCCAAGCGCTGCAGATGGCGGCTTCGTCAACGTCCGCCTGAACCTGAACCTGGCGACAGCGCAGACGATGGGCTCGTACATCGGCACCGATCCGGTCTCGCTGATCCAGACGTTCGGCAATCCGGCGGCGCTGGGCAACGTCCCGTCGCAGAACAACAACCCGCCGTACACGTTCTTCCTGACACTGAACCCGGGCATCCAGATCGGCCAGTATGACGGCCGCGCCAACTACACGGGCCAGGGCATCGCGCCGTTCATCCTGCCGAACTCGGGCAGCAACGATCCGTCGATTTCCAACATCGGCGGCGCGTATACAGTGCTGTGGAACAGCTACCTGAACACCCAGCTCAAGTACACGTCGACCTCCTCGTTCGTGGACCTGAACGACGCCGTGTTCAACAACTGGGACTTCAGCCACATCGACCCGACGGGTGCCAACAAGGGCGGCGGCAACACGCTGTACACCGCCGGCGACCTCGCCTCGACGATGAGCCTGAATCCCGACCTGAAGGTGCTGCAGGCCAGCGGCTATTTCGACGCCGTCACGCCGTTCCACCAGACCGAGCTGACGCTGGCACAAATGCCGCTCGATCCAACGCTCAAGGCGAAGAACCTGACGATCAAGAATTACCCGTCGGGCCACATGATCTATCTGAACGATGCGTCGCGCACCGCGCTCAAGGGTGACCTGGCTTCGTTCTACGATGGCGTGATGGCCGATCGTCCGGCCCTGATGCGGGTGCAAAGCCTGCAACGCCTGCCGGCGGGGCAGAAGAAGTAATCGCCTCAAGGCAGAAAGCAAAACCGCCCAGTTCACGCTGGGCGGTTTTTTGTTGTGAGTGAAGGCTCGGCTTCAGGCCATGTCATCCACGCTGTGGCCCGCAGGCTTCGCGTCTGCACGCGTGAGCCAGAGCACGCCCGCCAGGATCAATGCGCCCCCCGTCATCTGCATGGGCGCGATCGATTCGCCGAGCAGCAATGCCGCCAACAGCACCGTCACCACCGGCTCCAACGTAGACAGCATCGACGCCTGCGCCGCCCCCAGCTTCTGCAACCCGGCAAAGAACGTCAGGATCGCCACCACCGTCGACAAACCCGCAATGGCTAGTGCCGCCGCCCAGCCACCCAACGTGCCGGGCAGATGCGCAGGCGCGCCGGCCAGCGCCATGCCGGTGTACACCACGGCCGCAGCGGTACAGATGACGGTCGTACACGCCAGAGGATCCAGCCCGCGCGTGACTCGTGCACCGACCGTGATGTAGATCGAGTAGATCACCGCGGCAGCCACACCCAGCGCAATGCCGAGCATGCTGCCGCCCGACAGGCCCGCACCACCCACCGTCAGCCCCGCCCCGACCGAGCACAGCACCAAAGCGATGATCGCCGTGGGGGTCAGCCGCTCGCGCAGGAAAATCGCCGCCAGTACCGTCACGAACATCGGATACAGATACAGCAGCAACGCCACCAGGCTGGCCGGTGCGTAGTTCAACGCCGTGAAAAACGCGAACGACTGCCCCGCGTAGCCGATGCCGCCCATTGCCGCCAGCTCCGCCACGCGCGACCACGGCGGTATGCCGATGCGACGAACACGCATCACCACCATCAGCGCGGCCGCCGCGATCACAAAACGCACGATCAGCAGACCAACCACATTGGCACCGCTCGCATAGGCGTAGTGCGTAAAGATGGCCATCGCGCCAAATGATGCGGCGGACACGGCGATCAGCAGCACGCCGAGGAGCTTGTCGGCGGCGCGCGCGGCGAGGGAGGAATCGGTCGGTTGTCTCATGGCGTGCGGCGTTTTTGTTTGGGGTCGCCGTCTGCGGGTGCGGGGGCGCCATTGTAGCGTCGGCATCTCCCGAAACTGGCCGGCAGGCATCAAGGCGCGTCGGTACAATGGCGAAATCATGTTCAATCCCTCCCGCGACGAAGTCCGTCAATTCTTCTGCGGTGCGTGGCGCAAGCACCGCCAGGCAGAAATCCTCACGCCGCTCGAAGCCATGGCGCTCGACTGGATGCTGCAGCATCCCGAATACCACGACACCCTGGAAGCCGGCGAAGAAGCCCTCGCCCGCGACTACACGCCGGAAAGCGGCCAGAGCAACCCGTTCCTCCACCTGTCGATGCACCTGTCGATCAGCGAGCAGGTATCGGTGGATCAGCCACGCGGTATTCGCGCCGCTTATGAAGCCCTGGCCCAGCGGCTAGACTCGCCCCACGAAGCACAGCATCAGGTGATGGAATGCCTGGGCCAGATGCTGTGGACGGCGCAACGCACCGGCCTGCCGCCCGACGGCGAGGCCTATATCGAATGCGTGCGCAAGCGCGCCACCGCCCGCTGAATCCGACGCCATAAAAAAACCGCTCCGAAGAGCGGTTTTTCTTTACCGGCGATACCGCGTTACTTCTTGAGCACCAGCGAACCCGGCAGCGATTCGATGTACGCAGCAATGTCCTTCAGCTCCGCCTGCGTAAACGGACGCGGCTTTCCGTCGGCGCCGATGGTGGCGGGGTTGCTGTTGACCTGACCCGCCATGATGGCGTTGCTGCGGCCCACCAGCGGGTTGTTGCTGGTCTGATAGGCCAGCAGCGCGTGATAGATGTAGTCGCCGTGCTGGCCGGCGAGCTTCGGATAGTCCGGCGAAATCGGAGCGTTCAGGCCAGCGCCATGACAGGCCACGCAGGCGCCCTTCTCCACCAGCTGCTTGCCCTTTTCAATATCGGCAGCCTGTGCCGACACGGCCGCGGCCAGCATCAGCGCGCCCAGATTGAACGAGATTGCGAGCGAGATCTTCTTCATATTCTTCCTCGTCACTTCTGGGGGTTGTTTTGGGTGGCGGCCGTCTGCTGCGAGTAATACGCGGCGAGGTTGGCGATGTCCTGGTCGGTCAGCGAGCCGGCGATGGCGCGCATGGTCGGGTGCTTGCGGTCACCCTTCTGGTACGCATGCAGCGCGCTTTCGATGTACTTGGCGTTCTGGCCGCCCAGATAGGGCACGCGATACACCTCGGGGAACGACGTCTTGTAGTCGGGGATGGCATGGCAGCCTATACACATGGCGACCTTGTTTTCGGCGGCGGCAGCGTTGCCCTGAACGTCGGCTGCAGCTGCGCTGTTGGCTGCGGCGGACACTGCGCCTAATGTGCCCAAGGCGGCCACCATGGTGAGGATCTTTTTCATCTCGTTCTTAAGCGTGGAGTTTCAGAATCCTGCTCGCCCTGCCGGCTTGGCTCGTCTCAGCCGGCTGTCTCGCTGGGCGCATTCACCCGCCGTTGGCAACTGGCCAGAGGACGGTCATTTGAGGTGCGTCAAACCGGCGCATTGTACCGCACCGTTTTTTTGCCAGTCCAGTTAGGGCTCCCGTGACTTGACAGCCAGGAATGGCGGGGCCGCCCATCCCCTGCGGCTGCCCGGCGTCAAACACCTAAATGCTCTTATACTGGCCGTTTCCAAATCTTTTACCGCTCAGTAGGCTTGCACGATGAACACCACCACCTCGCCTGCCTCATCCGACCAGCGCTCACGCTTCGAAGGCTCCGACCAGTACGTCGCCACCGATGACCTCAAGCTCGCCGTCAATGCGTCCATGACGCTCCAGCGCCCGCTGCTCATCAAGGGCGAGCCGGGCACGGGCAAGACCATGCTGGCCGAGGAAGTGGCCGCCGCGCTGGGCATGCCGCTGCTGCAATGGCACGTGAAATCGACCACCAAGGCGCAGCAGGGCCTGTACGAATACGACGCCGTCTCGCGCCTGCGCGACTCGCAGCTGGGCGACAAGGAAAGTAGCAACCGGGTCCACGACATCCGCAACTACATCGTCAAGGGCGTGTTGTGGCAGGCCTTCGAGGCGGACGAACCTGTCGTGCTGCTGATCGACGAGATCGACAAGGCCGACATCGAATTCCCGAACGACCTGCTGCGCGAGCTGGATCGCATGGAGTTCTACGTGTACGAAACGCGCGAAACCGTCCGCGCCAAGCACCGCCCGCTGGTGATCATCACGTCGAACAACGAGAAGGAACTGCCCGACGCGTTCCTGCGCCGCTGCTTCTTCCACTACATCAAGTTTCCGGATGCGGAGACGATGCAGGCCATCGTCGACGTGCACTATCCGGGCATCAAGCCAGCGCTCGTGAAGGCCGCACTGGATGCGTTCTACGAGATGCGCAACCTGCCGGGGCTGAAGAAAAAGCCGTCGACGTCCGAACTGATCGACTGGCTCAAGCTGCTGCTGGCTGAAGACATTCCGCCCGAATCGCTGCGCAGCCAGGACAAGAACGCCGCGATTCCGCCGCTGCACGGCGCGCTGCTCAAGAACGAGCAGGATGTGCACCTGTTCGAGCGCCTGGTGTTCATGAATCGCGCCAACCGCTGAGCGAGTCGGACCATGTCGCGCCTGATCGAGCCCGTCACCTTGTCCGGCCAGCACGCCTGGCTGGAGCCGCTCGGGCCAGAGCATCTGGATGAAGTGCGCGCCGCGGCCGCCGATGGTGAGCTGTGGAAGCTCTGGTACACCTCGGTGCCCTCGCCTGACAAGACCGGCGATTGGGTGGCCATTGCCCTGGACATGCGCGAACGCCTCGGCGCCATGCCGTTCGTCGTACGCGAGATGCGCGATGGGCAACCCGGCAAGGTGGTCGGCGCCACGCGCCTCTTCAACGTGGACGAAGCCAACCGCCGGCTGGAAATTGGCCATACGTGGTACGCAAAATCCGTCCAACGCACGGCCGTCAACACGGAAAGCAAGCTGTTGCTGCTCACGCACGCGTTCGAAACACTGCGCTGCATTGCGGTGGAATTCCGCACGCACTGGATGAATCACCAGAGCCGCGCAGCCATCGCCCGGCTGGGCGCTAAGCAGGACGGCGTGCTGCGTAATCACCAACGCATGCCGGACGGCAGCTTCCGCGACACGGTCGTGTTCTCGATCATCGAATCGGAATGGCTGACCGTGAAACGCCATCTGCAATACAAGCTGGAGCAACCGCGCGCATAAGCGCCGGAGGACCACCATGCTCATCGATTTCTTCTTCACGCTGCGGCACGCCAAGCTGCCGGTCTCGGTCAAGGAATACCTGACGCTGCTCGAAGGGCTCAAGCAGCAGGTCATCGCACCGTCGCTCGACGAGTTCTACTTCCTGGCGCGCATGACGCTGGTGAAGGACGAAAAGCATTTCGACAAGTTCGATCAGGCGTTCGGCGCCTACTTCAAGGGTGTGGAAGGCGCGGTGGATTGGCGCGCGGATATTCCGCTCGATTGGCTCACCAAGAAGCTGGAGCGCGAGCTGTCACCAGAGGAGAAGGCCAAGATCGAGGCCATGGGCGGCCTCGACAAGCTGATGGAGCGCCTGAAGGAACTGCTGAACGAACAGCACGAGCGTCACGAAGGCGGTAACAAGTGGATCGGAACCGGCGGCACATCGCCGTTCGGGCACGGCGGCTACAACCCGGAAGGCATCCGAATCGGCGGGCCATCAAAGGGCAACCGCACCGCAGTCAAGGTGTGGGAAGCACGCGCATACAAGGACTACGACGACACCGTTGAACTCGGCACGCGCAACATCAAGGTGGCACTGCGCCGCTTGCGCAAGTTCGCGCGTGATGGTGCGGACATCGAGCTGGACCTGGACGACACGATCCACTCCACCGCCGCCAACGCCGGCCTGCTCGACATCAAGATGCGCCCCGAGCGGCACAACAACGTCAAGGTACTGATGCTGATGGATGTGGGCGGCTCGATGGACGACCACATCAAACGCGTGGAAGAACTCTTCTCCGCCGCCAAGACCGAGTTCAAGCACCTCGAGTATTACTACTTCCACAACTGCGTCTACGAATGGCTGTGGAAGAACAACCGGCGCCGCCACGCGGAGCGCTTCTCCACCTGGGACGTCATCCGCAAATATCCGCCCGACTACAAGCTGATCTTCGTGGGTGATGCGACCATGAGCCCGTACGAAATCCTCCAGGCCGGCGGCTCGGTCGAATACAACAACGCTGAAGCCGGCGCCACGTGGCTGAAGCGGCTGATCGAACAGTTTCCTAAATTCGTCTGGCTCAACCCCGAGCCGGAAGGCTTGTGGGAATACCGTCAGTCCATCTCGGTCATCAACCAGATCGTGAAAACGCGGATGTATCCGGTGACGATTGCCGGGTTGGAATCGGCGATGCGGCTGCTATCCAAGTGATTTTTCGGGAAGCTCGTCTCCCTTTTTGCCTCCGGCCGGCGCCGGCATCATCTGCTTCACCGGCCCGGCAACATAGCGTGGGCCGCCTCGACAATTCGTTGCGCCTCTGCTGAACGCTGCTGAGGCGGCACGCCAAGCTGTTCTGCAACGCGCGCAGCCAGTTCAAGAATCTGGGCCCGATCCGCAGGAACGGCAAGCTTGCCCTTCACCCGTTGCGAGAAATTTCCGTCAAGAACGTGCTGCTCACGCCAGTGACCAACACCGCTTGGCAGGACAGAATCGATAAAGGCAGCGAAGCGGGCGGTAGGTCCGGCTTCGCTTTGCACACGCCGGGCGATTTCCGCGGGGCCTGCAGAACGTGCCTCCAGAACCAGATCGTTGGCAGTCATGCGGGCGTCGCGGCCCGTTTCTGCGTTGAAGTGCAGCGTAGTTTCCAGGCCGTCGCGGCGCTGGGCGAAGCGGCCGTCGGATGCAAGCACCGCTGGCCCAGCGGCCCAGGCGTCCATCACAACCGTCCGCTCCGGCTGCTCGGCAGTTGGGGCGTGCGGCACCCGGCCTTCCGCCCAAGCGTGTCCTGCGGCCGGATCACTCACGTAATGCACCTCTTCGTCAGGCGCCAACCGGCGGCTGTGATAGACGCTCGTCGTGCTCGTGTGCTCGCCGCAATTTCCTGCGCCAAATACCGATGCTGCCGCGGCGGAATACGGCGCACGTTGGTTGAACGCGTTCCAGGGCACCTTCGCTTTCCGCTCACGTTCCAGCCTGAACGTCCGTGCCGCCTTCGTCCGCCATGTACTTTCGTTGTGGGTGGCTCGCACGTCCACGTCGACGTTACCGCGACCATGTTTAAGCAATTGGCGGGTCTCGTTCACGCTGGCATTCGCCAAGCGAAGGCGAGATATTTCCGATGCGGCCACCGGGCGCCCATCCACTGCACGCGCAAGCAGGTACGCAGCGAGTGCCAACTCCGCGTCGGAAATCTTGGCCGGCGCGGCCGAAACCCGTGCCGCCCCGCCGGTACGCGAGGCGGGAAGATTCGCAAACGCGGGGGAACGCGTGCGCACCGTCGGTTGACTTGCCCCTTCTTGAACCGTGCGCTCAGTCGGGGATACAGACGATGGCAACGGCGAGAGACTGCGCGATGGCTCGCCTGTGATTTTCTTGTGCATGCCGGACCTCCAATCGGAGGTCGAAGGCTACCGGAGTCTCGCCGTCGATCTGCAAACCCATGCGAAAAACGGGATCAGGGGACGAAACCGGATGAAGATGCAGTGCCCTGCGTATTCCTGTTCGGGAGAGCGCCGATTACCTGACGCGTAATCGACACCATCCACGCCGCCGCCGAAGATGAAGCCATCCAGCGCAATCGATCATCACCGCGCTGGCAAAGCTTCCCACTTCGAACGGAGAAACGCCATGACTGCCACCCAACTCGCTGCCAACGACACGCTCGCCGATACGCTGGTCGACCGTTACATCGCCGCGTGGAACGCGACGGACGCTGCCCAGCGCCGCGCCCTCGTCGCGCAGACCTGGACAGAAGGCGCCACGTATGTCGATCCGCTCATGCAAGGCACAGGCCATGACGGCATCGCCGCGCTCATTGCAGGCGTGCAGGCCAAGTTCCCCGGTTTCCGCTTTGCGCGCGACGGCGGCGTGGATGTTGTGCAGGACACGATCCGCTTCCGCTGGACGCTCGGCCCCGAGGGCCAGGCGCTGGTCAAGGGCACCGACTTCGTGCGCATTGAAGGTGGCCGCATGCAGACGGTGACCGGCTTCATCGACCAAATGCCCGGCATGGGCGAGGCCGCCTGAGTCCTCTCCCCAAAAGCAAACGCCCCGCACTGCCGGGGCGTTTTGCATTGGCTGCATACAGAGATCAGATGGACAGCGCGTCTTCCTGGCCGGCATTGGCACTGCGCAGTCCTTCTGCCCAGCCTTTGGTCGGCAGCTTGAGCGAGGCCTGCAGCGCGGCTGCACGCGCCTGCACGGCTTCCCAACTGACGTGCAGCGGCGGACCATTGAACGCCAGCGCAATCACGTTGCCGTCATGCACTTCCGGGAACACCAGCACGCGGTTGTCGAATGCATCGCAAATGCGCTCGATATTGCGCGGGAAGCTGGTGTGATCGCCAAACAGGTTGATCGTCATCACGCCTGGCGAGCGCAGTACCTGGCGGCAAGCCTTGTAGAACGCCGGCGTATCCAACACGGGGCCGCGCGCGGTGGCGTCATACAGGTCGATCTGCAGTGCATCCACGGTGCCATGGTGGCTGGCGTCCATCACCCAGTCGTAGGCATCCTGTTCGAGCACGCTCAAGCGCGCGTCGTCAAACGGCATGCCGAACATGCTGCGCGCCGCGACGATCACGGACGGGTTCAACTCCACCGCCGTCACCTGCGCGGGCGCGAGTTGGCGATGGCAGAACTTCGTCAGGGCGGCAGCGCCGAGACCGAGTTGCACGACGTGGAAATCCGGCCTCGTGGCCGGATCGAGAAACAGCAACCACGCCATCATCTGCTGTGCATATTCCAGTTCGATGGCATCGGGCTTGGACAGGCGCATGGCGCCCTGCACCCATTCGGTACCGAAGTGCAGATAGCGCACACCTGCCAGCTCAGAGAACGTGACCGGCGCAAAGCGCGGGGCCATGCGCTTCGGTTCATCGTCGTGGTCGAGGCGGTCTTCGCGCTTTGCGCGGGCCGGGCGGCGCGAGGCGACGGCCTCGATGGATTTACGTTTCAACAGCGTCATAAAGCGGATCAACGGGAAGAAGACTGAGCGGCAGCAGCACGCTGCAACCACTCGCGATTGTGGTCTTTGGCATAGCGCGTCCAGTGCTTGGCGTCGCGCAGAATCTCTTCAAACAGGGCCTGCGCGCGCTGCTTGTCGGCGGCGTTGTTCTGCGCGAGCAGCCATTCGCCGAAGAGGCAACGGGCAGCCGCATCGTTCGCACAGGTCAGGGCTTGCTCGAATGCCTCGCGCGTATTCGGTGCATTTGTCGCGGCCAATGCGCGCGCGTACAGCAATGTCGGCTCGGGTTGCTGGCGCGTCACGCGATGCGCTTCGAACAGTTTGTCGAGCGTGCCCTTGGCAAGTGCCGCATCGCCCGTGGCGAACTGCGCGCGGGCCAAACCCAGCAGAACGGCCGGGTCGCCGGCAAACGGGCCCGTAGCCGCCTGCTCGAAATGCTCGCGCGCCTCCTTGGCATCGCCGGCGTCCAGCAGCGCTTCGCCCAAGCGCAGGCGGTGTTGCACGGTTGGCGCACGGTCGAAATCGTTGCGCGCTTCGCGCACGGCACGGTTTGGGTCGATCAGTTGCGTCACCGCGCGGCTGGCAACACGTGCGCCGCGCGAGTGGCGCATCTCGGGCAGATAGATGGCGAAGAAATACACCACGCTGCCCAGCAATGGAAACGCAAAGAGGATGAACAACCAGTACATGTTCTGGTTGTTGCGCACAACATGCACCGCAAAGAACAGCGCGACGATGACGTGAAACCCGATTCCGAGAAACGGCATGTGAAGGCCCGATAGTGAAATGCACCGACGCCCCCCGCGTCGGCCACGGGCGCGATTGTGACAGATGCGCTGCGGCGGGGGTGTGACGCGCCCTTAACGTTTGCGCATTGACACCCCCGAACGCGCATGGAGCTGCCCCATCAATAACCGCCGGTGCCTGTCGTCAGGCAGCCGGCGTTGTCTTTGAAGCCAGGCGCTTCTTAGGGGCGACCGAGAAAATCCATCTTGCCGATCTCCACACCGTTATGGCGCAGCAGCGCGTAAGCGGTGGTGACGTGGAAATACAGGTTCGGCAGCACGAAGCCACGCAGGTAGTCGATGCCCGTGAACTGCAGCTCGCGCGTCGGGCTCTTGAGCGTGATCTGGCGATCTTCGCTGCCGGCGAACGCAGCAGGGTCGATGCTGTTGACGAACTCCAGCGTCTTGGCAATGCGCGCCTTCAGCTCTGGAATGGTCGTCTCCACATCCGGGTACGACGGCACCTCGTTGCCAGACAGACGCGCCGCACCGCCCTTGGCCTGGTCACAGGCAATCTGCACCTGCCGCGTGAACGGATGCATGTCCGGCGCCAGACGCGCGGTCATCAGATTGGCCGGGTCGAACTTCTTCGCTTCTGCGTAGGCAGCCGCCTTGTCGAGCAGGTCCGACAGGTTACCCAGCATGCGGTTCACGGTCGGGACCAGAAACTCGTACATCGAAGGTGTGGTCATGGAAGTGATTTCCTTGGTATGCATCGTTGGGGCCGCCGAGGATCTTCTGCAAGATCCGCCGGCGCCGCGCTCCTTTGCGCAGGGGCACAGTGTAGGCCAGCGACTCCGCCGCTGCATGACGCACGCGCACGCCTCGTCATGAGGCATTTGGCACGAGATTAGTGCGGCGGACGCTCTTGACGTGTGCTGATCGACGGGGCCGCCCGCATCTCTCGCGTGGCATGGCTATTGCATGGGCAAGGACAAGGCCAACGGCGGCCTTGATACACCTTGGCACATCGCAATGACACGCTCCGCAGGGGGGCGTCCGGGGCAACGGCGCTCCGAGGCGACACGGCACGACCCGGGCAACCGGTGCGTCGCCAGCTCGCTTCGGAGCGCTTTTTTTTTGGCCGACACGCGGCATCAGCCGTCGGCACCACCACCAAGGCAATGACATGAACGCTTCCTCCACCCCGGCTTCTGGGGCCGATGTGTCCGTCGAGACCATTGGCGAGCTGATCAACCTGTCCGGACGGCAACGCATGCTGTCGCAACGGATCGTGCTGCAAATGGTGTTGGCCGCGCAAGGTCACGCCGCCGCGCTCGACATCGCACGGTCATGCTTGGCGACATTCGCGTCGGCACACACCGATCTTGTCGAGGGCAATGCACGCCTGCCCGGGGCATTCTCGGAAGCGCTGCGTCAGCTCTACTTCGGCAAGCTGCGTGGTGATGCACGTGTCCGCGAGTTCATCGTACTGGTCAAAAGCGGCATCGATGCCTTGTCGACCAGCACGACCCAACGCAACACGTCTCTCGATGCCATCGTGGCGCAAGCCACGCCCATGCTAGAACTCCTGCAGACCATCACACAGGCCTATCAAGAAGAGATGCACGTGTGCGAAGTCGCGCTGCGCAAGCGTCAGGCAGAAATCGCCGCGCACCTCGGACGCATCTCGATGCAGGCCAACATCGTCGCCATGAACGCGCGCGTCTCGGCCGCAAGAGCGGGCCCATATGGGCGCGAGTTCTCAGTGATCACTACGGTGCTCGCGGACATCATCCAGGAGATGGACCAGTTGATCCGCAATGTCGTCGGAACCGACGATGCCGCGCAGCCCGGTGCCGACACGCGCCGGCCATCGACGCCGGCATCGCGAACGTTCGGGCACATGTCGCTGCGTTGATCATGAGACGGAGAACCGCTTGAAACCCTACCTGCAATTCATCCGCTTGCTTGTGTGCTCCGCCCTGCTGTCGGGGCTGATGGGGAGCGCGTGCGCGCAACCGCTGACGATCAACTCAGCCATCAATAAGGCGGGCCGCCAGCGCATGCTGTCGCAGCGCATGGCCAAGGCGTATTGCCAGATCGGCCTGGGCGTGGAGGTCGAGCGATCGAAGAAGATTCTCGAGCAGTCCGTCGCGCTCTTTGATCGGCAGCTTACGGAGTTGAAGGCATTCGCGCCCACACCCGAGATCAAGGACACCTACGCCAAACTTGAACAGACATGGCTCGTCTACAGGCAGTTGCTGACAGCCAGCGAGCCCAACATCGACAACGCGAGGAAGATCGCCCAAGCCAGCGACGACGTGCTGAAGCTCGCGCAACAGGGCACGGTGCTGCTGGAGAAACAATCGGCCACGTCAACGGGCAAGCTGATCAACGTGGCCGGCCGTCAGCGGATGCTTTCGCAGCGCATTGCCAAGCTGAGCATGTTCCGTGCGTGGGACATTACCTCTGCGCAGATGACGCAGGATCTCGATTCGGCAATGAAGGAATTTACGGCCGCTCAAGCATTCCTGGCTTCTGCGCCACAGAACTCCGGGGCGATCAACAGTGAACTGCAACTCGCCAGCACGCAGTGGCTGTTCTTTGCCGAAGCACTCAAACAGACCGAAGGCACGCGCGCAGAGCAGTTGCGCAACGTTGCTACAACCAGCGAGCGCATTCTTGAGGTGATGGATGACGTGACCGGCCTGTACGAGGGGCTGGCCAAGTAGCAGAGCGCTACGACAGCCACTCACGCAGCGCTTGCCACGCCACCAACTTTTGGGCGTACGGGACGGCTGCATAAGCAGGACTGCTGGAAGGGAGTTTGAGGATGGTGTGCTGATCGCCGATGTCGCCCAGTGCCTTCACACCCATGCGCGCGGCGGTGCCGCCGTTAAAGGCGATCACCGCCAGCTCGGGTAGTGAAGCAATGAGGCTGGCCAGATCATTTCCAGCATGGTCGCGAATCTTGCTGTCGAGACTGCCTTCTCGCTTGGCCTCCGCCACCACATCCCACAAGCCGATGCGATGCGCGAGCAGCGCCTTCAAGCGTGCGGCGTATTCCATGTCTGGCAGGTCCTGGCCGATTACCTCACCGGCCAGGCGCCAGAACTGGTTGTGCTTGTAAGCGTAGTACTGCGATTGCGCAAGCGATGCTTCGCCGGGGAGGCTGCCCAGGATCAGCACGCGCGTGTGCGCGTCGACCACAGGCGGAAAGCATCGCTTGAGCGTCACGCGGGTCGTCAGGCCAGCAAGCGGTTCACGCGTTGCACGTAGGCTGCCGGGTCGGCCAATGCGCCACCCTCGGCCAAGAGTGCCTGATCGAACAGCACGTGCAGGCGATCTTCAAACGCGGCGCGATCGGCTTCGTTGCCGGTCACGGTTTCCAGCAGCGCGAGCTTGCGCACGAGCGGGTGCGTCGGGTTCAGCTCCAGCACCGGCTTGCTGTCGGGCGCTTGTTGGCCCGCCTGCTTGAGCAGACGTGCCAGCGTGCCGCTGATGTCGCCCTCATCGGCCACGAGGCACGACGGCGAATCGGTCAGGCGATGCGTGATGCGCACGTCCTTGGCCTTGTCGCCCAGCACCGCCTTGGCACGCTCAACCAGCGGCTTGAACTCGCCCTCCACCTTGGCGTGCTCGGCCTTCTCGGCCTCGTCTTCCATCGCGCCCAGATCGAGATCGCCACGCGCCACCGACACCAGTTCCTTCTCTTCGAAGTCGTGCAGGAACGAGAGCATCCACTCGTCCACGCGGTCGGTCAGCAGCAGCACTTCCACGCCCTTCTTGCGGAAGATTTCCAGATGCGGGCTCGACTTGGCAGCCGTCCAGTTTTCGGCCGTCACATAGTAGATCTTGTCTTGGCCTTCCTTCATGCGGCCGATGTAATCCGCCAGCGAAACGGTCTGGGCGCTGTCTTCGTTGTGCGTGGAAGCAAAGCGCAGCAGCTTGGCAATGCGGTCCTTGTTGGCGTGGTCTTCGCCGATACCTTCCTTGAGCACCTGGCCGAAGTTCTGCCAGAACGTGGCGTACTTTTCCTTCTCGGCCGCGTCATCCGACTCGGCCATCGATTCGAGCATGCCCAGCACGCGCTTGGTGGAGCCTTCCCGGATGGCCTTCACATCGCGGCTTTCCTGCAGGATTTCGCGCGAGACGTTCAGCGGCAAATCGGCCGAATCGATCACGCCCTTCACGAAGCGCTGGTAGCCGGGCAGAAGTTGCTCGGCGTCGTCCATGATGAAGACGCGCTTGACGTACAGCTTCAGGCCGCTGCGGCGCTCGCGGTCCCACAGGTCGAACGGCGCGTTGGTCGGGATGTACAGCAGTTGCGTGTATTCGCTGCGGCCTTCCACGCGGTTGTGCGTCCATGCGAGCGGCTTGCCGTTTTCGTGGGCGATGTGCTGGTAGAAGGCGATGTACTGATCATCGGTCACGTCCGCACGCGGGCGTGCCCACAGCGCGCTGCCCTGGTTGATGGTTTCCCATTCGTCCTGGGGCACCATCGTTTTCCTCTCTTCGTCCCACGCTTCCTTGCGCATCTGGATCGGCAGGGAGATGTGGTCCGAATACTTCTGCACGACCGACTTCACGCGCCAGGCGGAGAGGAAATCGTCCTCGCCCTCGCGCAGGTGCAGCGTGATGGTGGTGCCGCGCTCGGCGCGTTCGATGGTGTCGACGGTGAACTCGCCGTCGCCGGTGCTTTCCCAGCGCACGCCTTCATTGGCGGCTACGCCAGCGCGGCGCGATTCCACCGTCACGCGATCGGCCACGATGAACGCCGAGTAGAAGCCCACGCCAAACTGGCCGATCAGCGCGGCATCCTTTTGCTGGTCGCCCGAAAGCTGGCTGAAGAACTCGCGCGTGCCCGAGCGGGCGATGGTGCCAAGGTTGCGGATGGCTTCATCGCGGCTCATGCCGATACCGTTGTCGGCAATCGTGATGGTGCGCGCGGCGGCATCAAAACCGATGCGGATGCCCAGCTCGCCACCGCCTTCGAGAAGCGACGGGTTGGCGATGCCCTCAAAGCGCAGCTTGTCCACCGCATCTGACGCATTGGAAACCAGCTCCCGCAGGAAGATTTCCTTGTTGCTGTACAGCGAGTGGATCATCAGGTGCAGAAGCTGCTTCACTTCTGCCTGGAAAGCCATCTTCTCGTGCGGTGCGCTCATGGTGTGCATAAAAAGTCTGGAAAGTGGAAAGAGAAGCGGGCTACACCTTGCGCGTGCGCCCGCATGAATTTGTGAAGCTAGATGTGGCGTGGCGCCCCGTTTTCAAGCCCCGCGTTCGAGCTGTTCCGCCAGGAACCGGAGCAAGTCCGGGTCCGTGCTGGTCGCAATGTTGAAGCGCATCCAAGTCGACGGCATCTGCGACGGCGAAAACAGGCTCCCAGGCGCAAACACATAGCCGTGCTCATGCCCGGCGCGCGCGATGGCATTGGTGTCCTGCCCGGTATCGGCCCAAAGGAACATGCCCGCGCCCTGCTGCGCAAACAGCTTCAGGCCCATGCGCTCGAGGTTCCGCTGAACGGCATCGCGCGCACGGTCCAGGCGGCCGCGCACGCGTTCGACGTGCTTGCGATACTGGCCTTCGGTGAGGATCTTGTAGAGCACGCGTTCGTTGATCTCGGGCGTAGCAAACCCTGTCAACAGCTTGGCATCGGTCAGGTTCTTGGCCAGTTCCGGGTGGCAGGCAATGAAACCCACGCGCAAGTTCACCGCCAGCGTTTTGGAAAAGCTGTTCAGATAAATCACCCGGCGTAACTGATCCAGGCTTGCAAGCCGCGTCGCCTGATAACCGGGCGGTGCAAGATCGCCATAAATGTCGTCTTCAACGATCAGAAAGCCGTACTGCTCGGCCAACCGCAACAACTGGAATGCCTTGGCAGCCGAGAGCGACGTACCGGTCGGGTTGTGCAGGATCGAGTTGATGACCAGCAGCTTGGGGCGACGCGCCTGTACCAACCCTTCCAGCGCGACCAAGTCCGGCCCCTCGGTGGTGTAGGGCACACCGATCACCTGCGCACCCTGCGCGGCAAAACGGCCGAACATCAGAAACCATGCCGGATCGCCCACGAGCACCGTGTCGCCCGGCTGCACATACTGACGCGCAATCAGGTCAAGTGAGGCCGTGATCCCCGAGGTCACCACGATCTGTTCGGGTCGCGCACCAATCTCCAGCTCGGCCAGCCGTGTTTGCAGTTGCTGGCGCAGCGGCAAGAAGCCCTGCGGCGTGCCCAGCGACAGAAATTGGTTGCCGTTCAGTCGCCCCAGCGAGCGCAGCGCGTTGGCGATCAGCTCGCCGTCCAGCCACTCGTTGGGCAAGAAGCCCACACCCGGCGCCTTGCGCGGCTCGGCAGAATGGAACATGTTCCGCAGCAGCCAGGTCACGTCGATCTTGCGGGCGGCGGTGGGCGGCGGCGCGACTGGCTCTTCGGGCAGCGGCGTGTGGCGCTCCTTCACATAGAAGCCCGAGCCCCGGCGCGATTCCAGATACCCCTGCGCCACCAGCCGCTCGTACGCCTCCACCACGGTAAACCGGGAAATGCTCTTCTCCTGCGCCAGTTGCCGGATCGACGGCATGCGCATGCCCGCGCGAAACACCCGCTCGTCAATGCGCATGCGCGCCCATTCGGTGAGCTGGTCCACCAGCGTCATCTGCGCCGACGGAATCGGATCCGGCAACTGCTCCGCCGCCGGGCGGGCAGCGGCGCGGCGGGCATCCAGGCTGATGATATGGGAGGTGGAATTCATGACGAGGTAGGCGGAAGCGGGCTGAAAACTGTACAGAAAGCGCCACGACAAAGTGTACAGGTACTGTACAGACACAGTTCGGTAGCATCAAGGTCAGAATTCCGCCTACAGCGAACCGGAGACATCACATGCCCACGTTGAAACGTTTTGACGAAGACGCCTACCGCGCCACCTGCGACGCCACCATCGTCGCCGTGCATCCGGAGGGCATCGAGCTGGACGCAACGGTGTTCTACGCCCGCAGCGGTGGCCAGGCCGGCGACACCGGCACGCTCACCCTGGCCGATGGGCAAGCCATCGCGATTGCCGACACCGTCTACAGCCCCGATCGCCAAACCGTCCTGCATGTGCCCGCCGACAACGCTGGCCTCACGCTGCTCGTGCCCGGCACGCCCGTCACCGCCGCCATCGACTGGGAGCGCCGCCACCGGCTGATGCGGCTGCATACATGCCTGCACCTGCTGGGCTCGCTGATTCCCGTGCCGGTCACGGGCTGCGGCATCTCGCCAGACGCCGGCCGCATCGATTTCGACCTGCCCGAATCGACGCTCGACCGCGACACCCTCACCACGCAACTGAATGAACTCATCGGCCGCAACACGCCGGTGCGCATCGATCTGATCACGCCAGAAGAACTGGCCGCGCAGCCCGAACTCGTGCGCACCATCGGCGCGGCACCGCCGGCGGGCGCATCGGCCATCCGCATCATCCACATCGACGGCATCGACCGCCAGCCCTGCGGCGGCACCCATGTGCGCGCCACCGGAGAAATCGGCCGCGTTGTCGTCACCAAGATCGAAAAGAAGAGCCGCCAGAACCGACGCGTGGCTGTGGCGTTTGCAGATTGAGCGGCCGCCATGAACAAATCCGCCGCCCTGCCCATTGCACACATTGACCACGCTGAACGCCGGGGCCTGCTGCTCGGCTTCGTCGGCGTGGCCATCTTCAGCCAGACGCTGCCGTTCACGCGCATGGCCGTCGCCGAGCTGGATGCCACCTTCGTGGCGCTAGCGCGCGCGGTGCTGGCAAGTGTGCTGGCGCTGGCCATGCTGGCGGCCACGGGGGCGTTCTCCGCCGCCAAACGCCCGCGCGGCAATCAATGGTGGCAACTTGCGGTGACGGCGCTGGGCGTGGTGGTGGGTTTTCCGCTGTTTTCATCGCTGGCGATGCGCGATGTGCCGGCGGCCCATGGCGCCATCATCACCGGCCTGCTGCCGCTTGCGACCGCCATCTTTGCTGCCTGGTTCGGGCGCGAGCGGCCGTCCGCAGGGTTCTGGCTCTGCGCAATGGTGGGCAGTGTGCTCGTCGTTTCATTTGCGCTGCTGCAAGGTGCCGGCACGCTGCACCGCGCCGATTGGCTGCTTTTCGCCGCGATGGTGACGGGCGCCCTCGGCTATGCCACCGGCGGCAAGCTCGCGCGCCAGCTGGGCGGCACGCAGACGATTGCCTGGGCGCTGGTCGTCTCGCTGCCCGTGCTGCTGCCGCTGGTGGGCGCGCTGGCGTGGCTGCCGTCGACACATCAGGCCGAAGCGCTGGCGCATGCGTCGTCCCGCGCCTGGATCGGGCTGGCTTACGTGTCGGCCTTCTCCATGTTCATCGGTTTCCTGTTCTGGTACTCCGGCCTGGCGGCAGGCGGTGTTGCGCGGGTCGGCCAGATACAATTGCTGCAACCTTTCATGACGTTGATAGGCGGCTGGCTGCTGCTGGGCGAATCGCTGGACGCGCCTACCGTGCTGTTTGCGTTGGCTGTGATTGCCGTGGTCGGCATCGGCCGGCGAACGTCGGTACGCCGATAGCAACGTCTTCCCTCTTTTGTTTACCGCACTCACCAAGGAGTCTTCATGACCGCCTCGCACGACGCACAGGCCAAGCTCAAGCAACTCGGCATCGAACTGCCCGCCGCTGGCGCCCCCGCTGCCGCCTACGTCATGGCCGCACAAACCGGCAATCAGGTCTTTCTGTCCGGCCACATCGCCAAGAAAGACGGCAAGCCCTGGGTTGGCAAGCTCGGCGCCGACATGACCACCGAGCAAGGCAAGGCCGCAGCACGGGCCATCGCCATCGACCTGATCGCCACGCTGAACACGCACCTGGGCGGTGACCTCAGCCGCGTCAAGCGCATCGTCAAGGTGATGAGCCTGGTGAACTCCACCCAGGAATTCACCGAGCAACACCTGGTGACCAACGGCGCATCGGAACTGTTCGCCGACGTGTTTGGCGACGCCGGCAAGCATGCCCGCAGCGCCTTCGGCGTCGCACAGATTCCGTTCGGCGCGTGCGTCGAGATCGAACTGATTGCCGAAGTCGCCTGAGCGACCTGAGCGACGCTTTTTTCCCGCAGTCTCTAAGGTGACGGCCCAATGTTGGATGGGCCGGTTGCCTGCTATTCTTTTCGCTTTGCCCACCCACGGCACCCGCTCACGAGGTGGGCGCCGCAACACTAGGACCACACAATGGACCACACCGCCTGCACCTTCTCCAGCCGCGCTCAGAAACTGACCAGCTCGGCGATCCGGGAAATCCTCAAGATCACCGAACGTCCTGAGGTCATTTCGTTTGCCGGTGGCCTGCCCGCCCCCGTCACCTTCCCGGTCGAAGCGATTCAGGCGGCGTGCGACCGCATGTTTGCCGACAACCCGCAGGCCTCGCTGCAGTACACGCCCACCGAAGGCCTGTCGGTGCTGCGTGAGTGGATCGCCCAGCGTCATGGCGCGACCGCTTCGCGCGTGCTGATCACCACGGGCTCGCAGCAAGGGCTGGACCTGCTCGGCAAGATCTTCATCGACCCGCAAAGCAAGGTGCTGGTCGAAACGCCGACGTACCTGGGCGCCCTGCAGGCGTTCTCGCTGTTTGAGCCGACTTATACGTCCATCGCCACCGATGACAAAGGCCTGCTGCCGGACGCGCTCACGCCAGAGCTGGCTGCCGGCGCCCGCTTCTTCTACACGATCCCGAACTTCCAGAATCCGACCGGCCGCCGCCTGCCGCTGGACCGCCGCCAAGCCCTGGTGGCCCGCGCGAAAGAACTCGGCGTGCTGCTCGTGGAAGACGATCCGTACGGCGAGCTGAGCTACACCGGCGACGCCCTGCCGTCGCTGCGCTCGCTCAATCCGGACGGCGTGATCTACATGGGCTCGTTCTCGAAGATCCTGGCGCCGGGCATGCGCCTGGGTTACATCATCGCGCCCGAACACATCCACTTCAAACTCGTGCAGGCCAAGCAGGCATCGGATCTGCACACGCCCAGCTTCACGCAGCGCGTGGCGTACGAGGTGCTGAAGACCGGTCTGCTCGATACGCACATCCCGAGCATTCGAGACCTCTATGGCAAGCAGTGCGAAGCGATGCTCGACTCGCTCACGCGCCATATGCCGGCCGGTGTGCATTGGAATCGTCCGGAAGGCGGCATGTTCATCTGGGTTGAGGTGCCGGAAGGCATCGACACGATGGCGCTGCTGGAAAAGGCCGTCGCGCGCAACGTAGCCTTCGTGCCGGGCGCGCCGTTCTATGCCAATGCGCCGCGTCGCAATACCCTGCGGCTGGCGTTCGTGACGGTGGCACCGGAGCGCATCGAGCAAGGCATTGCCGTGCTGGGCGAGTTGATCCGCACGGAAATCGCAGCGCTCACGCCCAAGGCCGCCTAAATTACATAACAATCCATTCCATCCATTCAAGAAAGGAGCCGTCGTCGATGCTGCGGATCTGGGGAAGACTCTCTTCGGTCAACGTTCAGAAGGTCGTCTGGTGCGCGCATGAGCTGTCGCTGGACCATGAGCGCATCGACGTCGGCGGCGCCTTTGGCGGTGTCGACACACCGGAATTCAAGGCGATGAACCCGAACGGCATGATCCCGGTCATCGAAGACGGCCTGAACGATTCCGGCGACACCCGTTTCGTGCTGTGGGAATCCAACGCCATCGTGCGCTATCTCTCGGCACGCTACGGCCCGGGCAACCTCTACCCGCTCGAACTTCACGAGCGCGCCGATGCCGACCGCTGGATGGATTGGCAAGCCACGTCATACAGCCCGTCGATGGTGGATGCGTTCCTGCAGCTCGTACGCACGCCGGAAGACCAGCGCGACGCCGCGCGCATTGAACGCTCGCGCCAGGCCGCGGAGCGCAGCACGGCCATCCTCGAAGCCGTGTTAGCCAAGCTGCCCTACGTGGCCGGCCAGCGTTTCACCATGGCCGACATCGTGTGCGGCTGTGCCACGCACCGCTGGCTAGGCTTGCCGATGGAGCGCCCCGCGCGGCCGAACCTCGAACGTTGGATGGCCGAACTGCGCGACCGCCGGGCCGCGCGGGAAGTCCTGGCGCTGCCGGTGGTCTAAGCCCGCCGCAAAACCGATTGCGGTAGCATCACCAACCGCGCACGGCACCTACGCCGGCGCGGTTTTTTGTTTTCACCGAGGGAAACCCGGATGCCATTGAACCGACCTTCCACCACCGTCGCCACGATCCTGTGGGGCGCGCTTTACCTGGTTGCCGCCATCGTGTCGCACCGGCTGAATGGACCGGTCGACATGACGGGCTACATCTGGCTGCCGGCGGGCGTGACGATGGCCGCGTTCATGCTGCGGCCGTACCGCGAATGGCCGGGCCTGGGCGCAGCGTTTGCCGTAGCGCAACTGGCGCTGGCCGCGATCGAACACACCAACCCGGCCCACGCGATGCTCTTTGTGCTCGACGAAGCGGGCAGCGCCGCGCTGGCCGTGGCGCTGGTGCGGCTGGCGCGCGTGCCGCTTGAAGGGCTTTACTTCGTACGCGCGATGCTGGTGGCGGGCGCGGTCAGTGCGCTGCTGGGGGCGCTGTTCGGGGCGGCATGGTTTGCGTGGTCGCAAGGCGGCTCGTTCGGGCACGTGCTGCGCATCTGGGCGGCGTCGGATTTCCTGGGCGTGCTGATCGTCACGCCGGTACTGGCGGCATGGTCGCGCTTTCGCGCGTTCCGCTCGGGCGGCACGGACCGCACGGATTTCGTGCTCGGTCTGGCGGCCGTCGTTGCGCTGGCGCTGTCGGCGTACGTCATCTTCGATGGCAACAGCGATGCCAAATTTGGCGACGGAATTGGCTTTGCACTGACGTACGTCCCGTTGTTCTTTGCCGTGGTGGTGGCGCTGATGTGGGGTGGACGCGGTGGCTCGATGGCGGTGCTGCTGCTCACGCTGGTGGCGCTCACGCAAACCGCTGAGGGTGACGGCCCCTTCGCCGTGCTGGATCATCACTATGGCCAGTCGCTGCTGGAAGCGCAGCTGTACCTGGGCATTGCCGCGCTGCTGGTGCTGCTGGTGAGCGCGCTCAAGACCACGCGCGAACAACTGCACGAGCAAAGCGCGCAGTGGCAGAACCGCGTGGAACTGGCGTTGGCGGCGTCGGGCCAGCTCGTCTACACCATCGACCCCGCCAGCGGCCGCATCGACTGGGGCGGCGACGTCGCTCTCGTGTTCGGACACGAACCGGCGAGCATGGCGTCGATCTCGACCGTGCTGCAACTGGTGCATCCGGATGACCGTGATGCGTTGCGTGCGCGCTGGTTCGGGGCAGCCGCACTGGAAGACGAGGCCGCAACGCCCGCACGCCGCCAGACGCTGCGCATCACCGCGCGCGACGGCACGCTGCACACCGTGGTGGATACCGGTGGCCCACTGACGGACGCCGTCGGCAACACCGCGCTCGTAACCGGTACCTGGTCGGTCGAGACCGCACTGTGACCCAATCGGCGTCCGGCAGCACGGCTGTGCTGCTAATCCATGGCCTGGGCGGCACGGCCTACGACCTGGGCGTGCTGCAGAAAGCGCTGCGCAGCGCTGGCGCCATCACGCACGTGCCGACCTTGCCCGGCCACGGTACGCGCCCCGAAGACCTCATCCACATGCCCGCCGAAGCGTGGCTTGACACGCTCACGCAAACGTATGAGCAGCTCGTCGCAGAGCACGACACCGTGCATATCGCGGGGATGTGCATGGGCGCATTGCTCGCGCTGGTGCTGGCGCACCGCGTTCGGCATGGCAGTGCGCGCCCGCAAGACAGGCTGGCGCTACTCGCCACGCCCATTCATATCGATGGCTGGTCGACGCCGTGGTATCGGAATCTGCGCTACGCGGTGTATCGCATCCCGGGCATGGCCGCGCGCATGCGCGTGGAAGAAGACGAGCCGTTCGGCATCAAGAACCCGCTGTTGCGGCGGATCATCAAAGCCAAGCTCGCACGCGGCGACAGCTTCCACTACCCCTGGGTGCCACTCGCATGCATTCGGCAGGTGGATCGGCTACGACGCTGGGCGCTGGCCGGGGCGCCCGATACGCAGTGCCAGACGCTGGTGATCCATTCACGCGAAGACGAACTCACCAGCCTGCGCTCCGCCGAAACGCTGCAGGCAACCCTGCCCCACGTGCGCAGCGTGGTGCTGGAAAACAGCTACCACATGATCTGCGTAGACAACGACCGCGATCAGGTGGCCGCAGAGGTCCTCGGCTTTTTCGGTTTCGGCCCGGCGGTAGCCAGGCGCAAGAGCCCAGCCACCGCGGAGTGATCGGGCCGATCAGGCAGCAGGCCCCACGCTTTCGTGCTCGTGCGCCGCGTCCAGCCGGCGCTGCCGCTCGCTGCCCTTGAACACGCCCCGCACCACCACAAAGAACACCGGCACCAGAAACACCGCCAGCACTGTCGCCGTGATGATCCCGCCCAGCACGCCCGTGCCAATGGCGCGTTGGCTGGCCGATGCAGCGCCGCTCGCAATCGCCAGCGGAACGACGCCAAACGCAAACGCCAGCGAAGTCATCACGATCGGCCGGAAGCGCAGGCGCGCTGCCTCCAGCGTGGCGTCGATCAAGCCCATGCCCTGCGCCACCAGATCCTTGGCCACTTCGATGATCAGGATCGCGTTCTTGGCCGACAGGCCGATTGTGGCAATGAGCCCCACCTTGAAGTAGATGTCATTGGGCAGAAAGCGCAGCGTTGCACCCAGTAGCGCGCCCAACACGCCCAGCGGCACCACAAGCATGACGGCCAGCGGAATCGACCAGCTTTCGTACAGCGCGGCCAGACACAAGAACACGACGAGGATCGACAACGCAAACAGCGCCGGCGCCTGCGCACCCGACAGACGCTCTTCGAACGACTGCCCCGTCCACTCGTAGCCAAAGCCCTCAGGCAGGCTGCGGGCAATCGACTCCATCGCCGCCATGGCCTCGCCGGAGCTGTGACCGGGTGCCGGCGAGCCGGTGATCGTCATGGCCGGAAAGCCGTTGTAGCGATCCAGCTTGAGCGGCCCGACGATCCACTTGGTGGTGGTGAATGCGGAAAGCGGCACCATGGCCCCTGCTGCATTGCGCACGTGCATGCGGCCAAGCTGCTCGACCGAGACGCGCTGCTTGCCGTCTGCCTGGACGATCACGCGGCGCACCTGGTTGCGGTAGACAAAATCGCCCGCGTAGTCGGAGCCGAACATCACGGCCAGCGTGCGGTTGATGTCCTCAATCGATACGCCCATCGACAGGGCTTTCTTGCGGTCCACATCGATCAAAACCTGAGGCGCATCGCCCTGGCCCGCAAACGTGACTTCCGACAGCGCGGGATGCTTTGCCGCCTCCGCCAGCATGTGGTCGCGCGCCTGTGCGAGGCGCTCGTAGCCGGCGCCGCTGCGGTCTTGCAGACGCAGGTCAAAACCGGGCTTGCTGCCCAACTCCGGCAGCGCGGGCGAGTTCATCGCCATGACCATCGCGCCCTTGATCTTGCCGAACGCCGCGTTGGCGCGTTCGACCACGGCATCGACGTGCTGGTCGGCGCCCTTGCGCTGCTTCCAGTCCTTGAGCGTCAGGAACAGCATGGCCGCGTTCTGGCCGTTGCCGTACAGGCTGAACCCGGTGATGGCCAGCGTGGACGCAACGGCCGGCTCCTGCGTCATGAAGTGCTGCTCAGCCTGCCGCACGACGTCGAGCGTCTGCGCCTGGGTGGCGCCAGTCGGCAGCATGACGACGGTCATGAATTCGCCGGTATCTTCTTCCGGCAGAAAGGCCGTCGGCAGTTGCGTGAACAGCAACACCACCACGCCGATGACCGCGCCATATGCCACCAGTGCGCGGCCCGTGCGATTGAGCAGCTTGGCGACACCGTTCTGGTAGCGTGACGTCAACCGCGCAAAGCCCCGGTTGAATGCGCCGAAGAAGCCTTTGCGCTCGGCACCATGACCTGACTGCACCGGCTTGAGCAGCGTCGCGCAAAGCGCGGGCGTGAGCGTCAGCGCCAGGAATGCCGAGAACACCATCGACACCGCCAGCGACAGCGAAAACTGCCGGTAGATGTTGCCCACCGCGCCGCCAAAGAACGCCATCGGCACGAACACCGCCGTCAGCACCAGCGAGATGCCGACAATCGCCCCACTGATCTGCCGCATCGCCTTAGCGGTCGCCTCGCGCGGCGAGAGCCCTTCTTCGTGCATCACGCGTTCGACGTTTTCCACCACCACGATGGCATCGTCGACAAGGATGCCGATGGCAAGCACCAGGCCGAACAGCGTCAGCACGTTGATGGAGAAGCCCATCGGCAGCATCACCGCAAACGTACCCAGCAGCGCGATCGGCACGACCAGCGTCGGGATGAGCGTCGCGCGCAGGTTCTGCATGAACAGCATCATCACCAGGAACACCAGCACCACGGCTTCGAGCAGCGTCTTGACGACCTGTTCGATGGCAATGCCGACAAAGCGCGAACTGTCGTACGCGACCTCGTAGCGCACGCCTGGCGGGAAATGCGCCTGCGCTTGGTCCAGCACCGCTCGCACGCGCTTGGCCACACCCACGGCGTTGGCGCCCGGTGCGAGCTTGATGCCGATGGTCGTGGCCGGCTTGCCGTTCATGCGCGAGAGGTACAGGTAATCGCTGCCGCCCAGTTCCACGCGGGCCACGTCGCGCAGCAGCACCATGCGACCCTGCGCGTCCGCACGCAGAGGAATCTGGCCGAATGCGTCCGGCGTCGTGAGCCCATCGTCACCGGTGACGCTCGCGTTGATGGGCGCGCTGCCCGGCACGGCTCCGCTGCCGATCTCACCCACGGTGATGCGCGCGTTGTAGCGGCGCACGGCATCGCTCAAGTCACCGGCGGTGAGGCCCAATGCGGTGAGCTTGTCGGCATCGGGCCAGATGCGCATGGCGTATTCCGCATCGAACAACTGCGCGGTGCCGACGCCCGGCACGCGGCGCAACTGCGGGATCAGGTCAGACGAGGCGAGGTCGCCCAGGTCGATGCCGTCAAAGCGGCCGCGCTCGGCCGTCAGCGACAGATACATCATGTAGTTCTCGGCCGCCTTCTCGATGCGGATGCCGTTGCGGCGCACGACTTCAGGCAGGCGCTCCTCGACGATCTTCAGCCGGTTCTGCACCTCCACCGCTGCAAGATCGGGGCTCGTGCCCTGCGTGAACGACAGGTTGATCGACACGTTGCCCGCCGCGTCGGACGACGACGACATGTACAGCAGCCCCGGCGCGCCGTTCATCTCGCGCTCGATGATGGCGGTCACGGCGCTCTCCACGGTGCGCGCGGACGCCCCCGGGTAGTTGGCCGAAATGCTGACATTGGGCGGCGCGATGTTCGGATACTGCGCCACCGGCAGCTTGGGCAGCGCGAGCACGCCGGCCAGAATGATGGCCAGCGCAATCACCCAGGCGAAGACCGGGCGGTCGATAAAGAAGCGTGCCATGGTCAGCCCTTCTTCGGCTTCGTGTCGGCGCGCGATGCCGCAGGCACGGGCTTGACCGCCATGCCGGCTTCCAGCGTCTGCATGCCTGGAATGGCGAGGCGTTCTCCACCGGACAGGCCGCTCGTCACCAGCCATTGGTCGCCGGCCAACGTTTGCGCAGCCACGGGCTGCGCCGCCAGCGTGTTGTCTGCCTGCACCACAAACACCGTCGCCCCGTGGCGGTCGCGCTGCAACGCGCCCTTCGGAATCGTCACCGCGCTTTGCTGCACGGCATGCGAGAGCTTCACGCGCACGTACATGCCGGGCAGCAGCAAGCCATCGGGGTTGGGCAGCACGGCGCGCATCGAGACGTTGTCAGTCGCGCGGTCCACCGCCAGATCGGAGAACAGCAGCTTGCCCGGGCGCTCGTACGCCACGCCATCGCTCAGGATGACCTGCACGCCGATGTCCTGGCCGCTCAATGCAGCGGCTTGGCCCTTCTTGAGCGCGCGCTGCAAGGCGAGCACCTCGGCGGCGGGCTGGGCAAAGTCGACATAGATCGGATCGATCTGCTCGACGGTGGTGAGCGGTGTGGCAGCGTCTTCCTTGACCAGCGCACCTTCGGTGACCTGCGCGCGGCGCGAGCGGCCAGCAATCGGGGCCGTGACGGTGGCATAGCCCAGGCGCAGTTGCGCAGTTTCCAGCGCAGCGCGGCCCGACACCACGTCCGCTGCGGCCTGACGTTCGGCGGCCTGCGCTTCAGCGTATTCCAGCTCGCTCACGGCGCGCGTGGCGGCCAGCTCCTTGTAGCGCGCAGCCTTGTCGCGGGCGATGGCGAGTTGCGCCTGCGCGCGGGCAAGCGCCCCTTGCGCGGCGTCCACCTGTGCCTTGAGCGGCGCCGGATCGATGCGAAACAGCACCTGGCCGGCCTTGACCGCCTGGCCTTCGTCGTAGGCGCGCTTGAGGACGATGCCGTCGACGCGCGCACGCACTTCCGCCGTGCGATACGGCTCCAGGCGGCCGGGCAGTTCGGTCACCAGCGGCGCATCGGAGCGTTGCGCAACGGCAAACTCGACCTCTGGCGGGCCGGCCGGCTTGGCGGCCTCATCAGCATGCTTGCCGCACGCCTGCAACACAGCCAGCGCGCAAGCGCACAGCAACCACCGGGACGAACGGGAACGACGGAACAACACAGAGAACATCATGAGAGGGGGCTGGGCGCGACCGCGCCCGAGGTCTTGAAAAAGCGAAGCGGAAGGCTAGCACGCACATCCGCCGCAGTCTGACCGATTGATTTCCCAGTCTGATCAAGACCTTACGAAGCAAGCGCTGCGTGCGTACGCAGGCCGGCCTGCTTCTGCTTGGCGCTGTTTCAGAAGACGCGACCCAGCTGCAGGTACACGTTCCACACGCCCTGCGGCGCCACCGCAAAACCGAAGTACAGCGGCCCGATGGGGCTGTTGCCGCCAACGAATACGCTGCCGCTCTTCAGGTAAGGGCCCCGCCCGAAGTTGTTGCGCAACTGCCAGACGTTGCCGGCCTCGGCGCTGGCGCCGAACACCGGAGCGCGCAGGCCGAGCAGGTCGTCCACGCGCAGGTCGTACAGATACGTCAGGCGGCCGTACAGAAGGTACTGGCCGTTGAACTGATCCTGCGCGTAGGCGGAAAGGTGCTGGAAACCGCCCAGGAAGAAGCCCTCGTTGGCGCCGTTGCCCGTGTTGCCATTGTTTTCGCGCGTCGGGCTGTTGACGCCAAACAGACCCGCCCCTTCCAACGCCACATTGAACGTGTGGCGGCCGTAGCTGGTCGCCCACAGGCCCTTGGCCTGCGCGGTGTTGAACTTCTTGTCGAGCGAGCCGAAACCCGCTTCCACGCTGCTGTAGAAGTAATAGCCGCTACGCGGGAACAGCGGATCGTCGAGTTGGTCAAGCGTGAGCTGGGCGCGGAAGGCCGGCTGCTGGGCGCGCAAGGTGTCAACGGTCGTCGCATCCACGATATTTCCGGACTCGTCCGCGATCAGCTCCAGGTAATTGAACGTCGCCGCCTTCCTGACGTAGTTCACGCCTAGGCGCAGTTCACCCTTGCGGCCCAACGGGATGCCCAGGTCAACGCCGGCGCGCGCTGTCTCGATTGTCAGGTTGTTGAACGGCTTGGCGTCCCGGGTTGGCGGCAGATCGTCAAAGTAGAGATCCGATCTGCGGCGCGAATACTCTGCATACGGCGCGAGGTAGAACCCCTGCGATTGCCACAGCGGCTGCCGCAGTTCGGTGTGGATGCCCGCCCGGTTGCTGCCAAGCACGATGTCATTGCGCCACTCCAGCCCGCTCTGCGTGAGCCATGGATACCGATGACCAAGGTTGACGTTGAACGCGCCGCGCCCGTCGAAGTTGGTCGACATGCCCAGCCCGAACAGGAAGAACTGGTTGCCCCACGACTTTTCATGCGCATCGATCTTCAGCGTATGCACGCCGTTCTCTTCCACCAGTTGCTGCGTGACGGTTTCGAAGTCGCCTGTGGTGGCCAGCGCCGACAGCTCGCGGTTGAGCGCTTCGGCGTCATACGCGTCGCCTTCGCGCACCTTGATCAACTGGCGCACGCGCGCGGGCGGCACGCGGCCGCTGGTGGTCACGTCAATGGCGTCAATACGTGCGCCCGCCACCAGCGTGCCCTGCGGCTCACGGGTAGCGCGGTACGCGGCATATGCCTGCGGCGACAGCGAGAGCACCGCGAGCTTGGCCTCAACGCCCTGCGCGGCGCGCTCGCCCTGCCGCACGCCCTGCGGGCCCTTGGCGAAGTCGGTAAATGAAAGCTCCGAGAGCTGCGGCTCGATCAGCACATCCTTGTCGCGCAGCAACGCCTTTTGCGCGCGCACGTTCTGGCCGACGAGGATGGTGATCATCTGCTGCGTCACCGCCGCCGGCGAGGCCAGGTCTTCCGGCCGCTGCAAGTCCGACCCGATGTTGACGGCGATGACGATGTCGGCCCCCATATCGCGCGCGAGCTGCACGGGCAAGTTGCTCACCAGGCCGCCATCCACCAGCGTGCGTCCGCCCACTTCAATGGGCGCAAACAGCCCCGGCACCGCCATGCTGGCCCGCATTGCCAGCGGCAGCGAGCCGTGGTCGAGAATCACCCCGTCGCCCGTGGCCAGATCCGTCGCCATGGCCTTGAACGGAATCGGCAGGCGCGAGAACTCGATGTTGTCGGGCCACTGCGCCGTCCAGTTCTTGAGCAGCGCGAGCAGGCGGTTGCCCTGCACCAGGCCGGTGGGCAGCCTGAGCTTGCCGTCGCCATAGCCGGCGGACAGGCCGATCGGATACTGGAAATCATCCTCACGCAGCGATTGCGGCAGCTTGGCGCGGTCGTTGCGGTCGAAGGCGATGTCGCTCAGGTCGACCTGCGAGAGCTTCTGCTCCAGTGCATCCGCACGCATGCCGCTGGCGTACAGCCCGCCCACCACGGCGCCCATGCTGGTGGCGGCAATGACATCCACGGGAATACGCATGCGCTCCAGCATCTTGAGCACGCCAATATGCGCATAGCCGCGCGCCCCGCCGCCCGAGAGCACCAGGCCGATACGCGGCCGCGTCGATTCGGTGTTCGCCTGCGCGGGCGCTGCCGCAGTCTGGCCATGCACGGCGGGCGACAGCGTTGCCAGCGTCACAAATGCAGCGAGCACGGCGGCAGCCCATCGGGAGCCGCGTCGGCGAATCGGAAAGGCCGTCAGAGAAGCCATGGATAGGGGGCGAAATGGGGTGGTGGTCTGCGCTGCAGGCGCAATGATTCCACAACCCGGATTTACCCGGTGCGATTGCATGCGCCGCGTCAACCCTCGCCCCGCAGCCGATGAATACTTTTCAGGGCGAAAGTGACAGAATATTGCGGTGACCCGGACACGCTTGTTCCTACAATCCGCGTTTGCCCCTGCGAAAAAGGGGCAGCAGAAGACGTTCGGTATCGAGAAGAACCGAAACGCCCAAACAGGAGGAGATCAAGATGTGGAATCAAGTCTATGACCCGCTCGGCAGCGCCGTGTGGTCAACCCTAGCGGCCGGGATACCGGTTGCGGTACTGCTGTGCTCGCTGGCGTTCTTCCATATGCAGGCCCATCTGGCGGCCGGGTTGGCGCTGATTGTCGGGGTGGGGATCGCCTCGTTCGTGTTCGGCATGCCGACCGCAATGGCCGGCAAGGCGGCAGGCCTCGGCATCATTTCAGGCCTGTTCCCGATTGGCTGGATCGTCCTGAACATCATCTTCCTGCACCGGCTCACCACCTTGAACGGGTCGTTCAAGGTCTTACAGAGCTCGATTTCCGGCATTACCGAAGACCGCCGCCTGCAACTGCTGCTGGTGGCGTTCAGCTTTGGCGCTTTCTTTGAAGGCGCAGCGGGCTTCGGCACGCCGGTGGCTGTCACGGGCGCCATCCTGATCGGCCTGGGCTTCTCGCCGCTGGCCGCGTCCGGCTTGGCCCTGATCGCCAACACCGCCCCGGTGGCCTACGGCGCACTGGGCGCGCCGCTCATCGGGCTGGCCTCGGTCACGGGGCTGGACTTGCTGAAGCTGTCGGCCATGGTTGGCCGCCAGTTGCCGTTCTTCTCGGTGCTGGTGCCGTTCTGGCTGATCTGGGCGTTCGCGGGCTTCCGCGGCATGCTGCAGATCTGGCCGGCGATCCTGGTGGCGGGCGTGTCGTTCGCCATTCCGCAGTTCCTGGTGTCGAACTTCCACGGCCCGTGGCTGGTGGACGTGATCGCCGCACTGGTGTCGATGGGCTCGCTCACGCTGTTCCTGAAGGTGTGGAAGCCCAAGACGATCTGGACCTCGACCGCCCTGCGCAACCGCGAGGACAACTCCCGCGTCGACCCCGAAGCCGCTGCCGAAGCGCGTGCCGCTACCAGCGCTGATGCCAATACCAAGATCACGCGCGTGCAGGCTTGGCTGCCGTGGGTGATCCTGACCGTGTTCGTGTTCATCTGGGGCATTCCGCAGTTCAAGGCGTTCGCCGACGGTCTGTGGCAATTCAAGTTCCCGATCCCCGGTCTGGACAAGATGGTGCTCAAGGGCCCGCCGGTGGTCGCGAAGGAGACCGCCGAAGGCGCGGTGTTCCTCTTCAATGTGCTGTCGATGGCGGGTACGGGCATCCTGGTATCGGCCATCGTGGGCGGCCTGCTGATGGGTTACTCGGTGCCGCGCATGGTCAAGGAATACTGGAACACCATCAAGCTCACGCGTTATTCGCTGCTGACCATCTGCGCGATGTTCGGCATCGGTTATCTCACCCGCTATTCGGGCCTGGACGCAACGCTGGGCCTGGCCTTCGCCCACACCGGCGTGCTGTACCCGCTGTTCGGCACGATGCTGGGCTGGCTGGGCGTGGCGCTCACGGGGTCGGATACGGCCTCGAACGTGCTGTTTGGCGGCCTGCAGAAGACCACGGCCACGCAACTCGGCTTGTCGCCAATCCTCATGTCGGCAGCCAACAGCTCGGGCGGCGTGATGGGCAAGATGATCGATGCGCAATCCATCGTCGTGGCCTCCACCGCCACCAAGTGGTACGGCCACGAGGGCGACATCCTGCGCTACGTGTTCTTCCACTCGCTGGCGCTCGCCTTCCTGGTGGGCCTGATGATCACCCTGCAGGCCTACGTGGAGCCGTTCACGCGGATTGTGGTGCACTGACCGCCCTCTCCCGGATAAATAAGAAAGCCGCTCCTCAACCGAGCGGCTTTTTTTATGGCGCGATGCGTCTCACGGCCCGCCCGGCGCCTCCCACGGATCACAGCTGACGCTCTGAACTCCAACCGTCGAGCAAAAAGCCCCACGCACCGAGCTCTGAGCTCCAATCGCCGAGCAAAAAGCCTCACGCGTCGAGCTCTGATCTCCGTAAGCCGGGCCGCCAGCAAGGCTGCTTTCACGCGCGTATCATGGGCGGCTCTTCCGCGCACGTCCCGCCCTGGGGCGTCGGTCTCCTCTCCCCGACCCGACATGCTGCTGCGCCGCCTAGAAAAGCTCATCGATCCGTTCCGCCCCCTGCCCGACACGCAGCCTCCGGCCAATGTCTGGCGCTTCTACGCGTACTTCCTGCGCGAAGTGCGCGGCGTCTTCGCATTCCTGCTGCTCGTGGGGTTGCTGGGCGCGCTGATCGAGGTCGCGCTATTCGACTTCCTCGGCCGCATCGTCGACATGATCCAGGCGACACCAGGGCCCGAGTTCTTCGGCCGCCACCGCAACGAATTGCTGTGGATGGCCTTTGTTGCGCTGATCGCGCGGCCCGTCATCTTCGGCCTGCACGACGTGCTTGTGCACCAGGTCATCAACCCGAACCTGTCGAACCTGATCCGCTGGCAGAACCATCGCTACGTCCTCAAGCAGAGCCTGACGTTTTTCCAGAACGACTTTGCGGGCCGCATTGCCCAGCGCATCATGCAGACCGGTTTCTCGCTGCGCGATTCCGCCGTGCAGGCCGTGGATGCGCTCTGGCATGTCGTGATCTACGCGATCAGCGCGATGGTGCTGTTTGCCAGGGCCGACTGGTGGCTCGTGGTGCCGCTGCTGGTGTGGATTGGCTGCTACATCGCGGCCCTGAGCTACTTCGTGCCGCGCGTAAAGGCGCGTTCAGTTATCGCCACGGAATCGCGCTCCAAGCTGATGGGCCGCATCGTGGATGGCTACACCAACATCACGACGCTCAAGCTGTTCGCCCACACGCAGCACGAAGAAAGCTATGCGCGCGACGCCATGGCGGAGCAGACCGACAAGACCCGCCTGTCCGGCCGCATGATCAGCGGCATGGATTTCGCCATTACGGCCATGAACGGCCTGCTGATCGTCGGCACGTCGGCCCTCGCGCTGTGGCTGTGGAGCCAGGGCCGCGTGAGCGCTGGCACCATTGCGCTGACCACGGGGCTGGTGATCCGCATCAACAACATGTCGGGCTGGATCATGTGGGTGGTCAACGGCATCTTTGAAAACGTCGGGCAGGTGCAGGACGGCATGCAGACCATCGCGCTGCCGCGCGCCGTGATCGACCAGCCCGGCGCCAAGCCGCTGCACGTCACGCAGGGCGAAGTGCGCTTCGAACACGTGGGCTTTCACTACGGCAAGGGCAGCGGCGTGATCGAAGGGCTGGACCTCGTGGTGCGCCCCGGTGAACGCATCGGCCTGGTCGGCCCGTCGGGCGCAGGCAAGTCGACGCTCGTGAACCTGCTGCTCCGGCTTTACGACGTGGAGCGCGGCCGGATTCTGGTCGACGGCCAGGACATTGCGGCCGTGACACAAGAGAGCCTGCGCGAGCAGATCGGCATGGTCACGCAGGATACGTCGCTGCTGCACCGCTCCATTCGCGACAACCTGCTCTACGGCAAACCCGGCACCACCGAGGCGGAGTTGATGCAAGCCGTACGCCGTGCGCGCGCCGACGAGTTCATCCCGCAGCTATCCGATGTGCAAGGGCGACGCGGCTTTGACGCGCTGGTGGGTGAACGTGGGGTGAAGCTCTCGGGCGGTCAACGCCAGCGCATTGCGATTGCGCGTGTGCTGCTCAAGGACGCGCCGATCCTGATCCTGGACGAAGCCACGTCAGCGCTGGATTCGGAAGTGGAAGCGGCCATCCAGGAAAGCCTGGAAACGCTGATGCAGGGCAAGACCGTGATTGCCATTGCGCACCGGCTTTCGACCATCGCACGCATGGACCGGCTGGTGGTGCTCGACGGCGGCCGCATTGTCGAGAGCGGCACGCACGCCGAGTTGCTGGAACACGGCGGCCTGTATGCGCGGCTGTGGGCGCATCAGACCGGCGGGTTCGTTGGGGTGGACTGAGCGTTACGAGAGGCGCCGTCCGAGCGTCTCGGGCACCATCGCCAGACCGATCAGCGAGACGAGGCCGCAGCCGATCACGTAGAAGGCCGGCGCGTTTGCGTTGCCCGTGAGCTGGATCAGCTCAGTCGAGAAGAACTGCGCAAAGCCACCGAAGATGGCAATGGCAACGCAGTAGGCAATCGACAGGCCCGTGGCGCGCAGCCGCTGCGGCAACACCTCGCTGACGAGCACCATCGAGGCCGGCGAGGTCATCGACATCGGCACCGACAGGCAGCCGACCACGATCAGCAACCGGGTGAGCGAAGGCTCGGCGTTGATGAGCGCGAAGGCCGGATAGATCATCGCGAGCAGCGCAACGCGCGACCACAACACCACCTTGCGGCGCCCGACGCGATCGGCCAGCCGTCCCGCGAACGGTGACAGCACCACCTGCACCAGCGCCGCAATGCACGCCGCCCAGATGCCCAGCGACAGCGGCATGTGCAACACGCTCACGGCGTAATTGCTGAGGTAGTAGACGATGATGTACGTGGACGAGGCCACGCCGATCATCAGCAGAATGCTCGCCACCAGCGTGCGGCGGTGTTCGCGCAGCAGCGGCAGCGTGGCGTCGGCTTCGCGCGTGCTTTGCGGCGCGGCGGTTTCTTCAAGGTGCCGGCGGATGATCAGGCCGACCGGGATCACGAGAATGCCGATCACGAACGCAAGCCGCCAACCCCACGACTCCAACGCGGCGGGCGCCAGCACATTGCTCAGCAGCAAGCCGACCAGCGCGCCGAACAGCGCCGCCAGCCCCTGGCTGAACGGCTGCCAGCTCGTGTAGAAACCGCGCGAGCGATCATCGGCGTATTCCAGCAGCAGCGCAGTCGAAGCACCCATCTCGCCGCCAATGGCAAAGCCCTGCACGAGCCGCGCAAGCACGACGAGCACCGGTGCGAGGATGCCGATCTGGGCGTAGGTCGGCGTGACAACGAAGATCAGCGACGACAAGCCCATCAGCCACAGCGTGAGCGCCACGGCGGGCTTGCGGCCTGCGCGGTCGGCGTACATGCCGATCAGCAGACCGCCGAGCGGCCGCATCAGGAAGCCGACGCCAAACGTGGCGAACGACATCAGCAACTGGCCGGTCGCGTTGCCGACCGGAAAGTACAGCCGGCCGATCAGCGTGGCAAAGAAGCTGTAGACCACGAAGTCATAGAACTCGAGGCCGTTACCGATCGTGATGGCGGCAATGGCGCGCGTGCGGGACAGCGGTTGCGCGTGGACCGTCGCCTGCGCGTCGGCGCGGCCGGCGTACGACGGCGCAGAGGTGTGGTTCGACATCGGTTGTCTCCAGAAATCGTCTTTCTTTTTTTCCGGCCGGGCTCACGCCCCGCTTGCCTCTTCAGCCAACACGGCTGCTGCGTTGGGCTTCACGCGCAGATACCACGCTGCCGACATGAGCAGTACCCAGCCTGCGCCAACGTACAGCGCCACGCGGGTATCTTCCATGGTGCCCAGCACGCCGATCACGAACAGCATGAACGCGATGGCGAGTGCCGGCCCGACGGGCCACAGCGGTACCTTGAACTTGAGCGCGCGCACTTCTTCGGCCGACAGACGCCGGCGCATGGCCACCTGCGAGAGCAGGATCATCAGCCAGACCCAGACGGTCGCGAACGTGGCGATCGACGCGATGATCACGAAGACGTTTTCGGGGATCAGGTAGTTCAGCACCACGCCGCCCAGCAGCGCACCGGCCATGAACAGCACCGTCACCCAGGGCACGCCGTGGCGGGAAGTGGCCGCAAAGATGCGTGGCGCCTGGCCCTGCTCGGCCATGCCGTACATCATCCGGCCCGCGCCGAAGATGTTGCTGTTGATGGCCGAAATGGCCGCCGAGATGACGATGAGGTTCAGGATCGCCGCGGCAGACTGGATGCCCAGCCCCGAGAAGATCTGCACGAACGGGCTGCCCTGGCCGTCGATACCCGTCCACGGGAAGATCGCCATCAGCACACACATGGTCAACACGTAGAACAGCAGGATGCGCGCCGGCACAGCGTTGATGGCCTTCGGGATGACCTTGTCGGGGTTCTGCGCCTCGCCGCCGGTGATGCCGATGATCTCGACGCCGCCGTACGCAAACATCACCACGGCAAACGAGGCGATGAGGCCACCCACGCCATGCGGCAGGAAACCGCCGTGCGACCACAGGTTGCTCAGGCCGGACGCATGCTCGCCGTTCATCTTCACGCCGAGGAACAGGATGACGGTGCCGCCGATGATCATCGCGCCGATCGCCACGATCTTGATGAGCGCGAGCCAGAATTCCATCTCGCCGAACACCTTGACGTTGCACAGGTTCAGGCCGCAGATGAGCATGACGATGCCCAGCACCCAGACCCATTGCGGCACCTCGGGAAACCAGAAGCCCATGTAGATGCCGAAGGCCGTGACGTCAGCCAGGCAGACGATCACCATTTCGAGGATGTACGTCCATCCGGTCAGAAAGCCGGCGAGCGGACCGAGGTTGTCGCGCGCATAACGCCCGAACGAACCGGAGACCGGCTGGCGCACCGCCATCTCGCCGAGCGCGCGCATGACCATGTAGACGGCCGCGCCGCCGATGATGTACGCGAGGATCACGGCCGGCCCGGCCAGCTGGATGGCCGAAGCGGAGCCGTAGAAAAGGCCCGTGCCGATGGCCGAACCGAGCGCCAGAAAACGGATATGCCGTGCGCGCAGGTTGCGTTGAAGGTGTTCCAAACTGTCTCCTCTTTATGTCGGCGAGGTTGCCTGCGGGGCCGGTCCGGGCTTGACGCGTGGGTCGATCGGACGTGAATTCATATACAGACAACATCGCTTAGATGCGTATGTTGTTGTATATACATTATAGATGGCATTGGGGTATTCCCGAAGGGCTACGCCCCAGCACCTCCAGCCAGCGCGCAAAGAAAAAGGCGGACTTTTGTCCGCCTTGGATTCGCTTGCGGTGAACGCCGCGCAGCCGGTGCGACTGAGGGCGCTACACCCAGCCCATGCCGCCAACCAAAGCCCCTACCCCCACCAGCACCAGCGGGTGTATGCGGGTGAAGGTACAGGCCACGACCGTTGCGACGGTCAGCGCGATGGTGCTAAAGCTGCTGTCTGCCCCGCGGGCAAGCACCCAGCCGGTGGAGAACAACAGACCGATCGTCAGCGGTGCAAGGCCACGGCGGACCAGCGCGATCCAGCGCGCGTCGGGCTTGCGGTCCATGACGCGCGCGATGACGGCGGCGATCACGCAGGATGGCCCGCAGATGCCAACCAGCGATGCGATTGCACCGCCCAGACCTGCCGCCTGCCACCCGAACAGTTCCACAAACAGCACGTTGGGGCCTGGGGCCGCCTGCGAGATGGCATACATGGCGCTCAGCTGCTCGCTCGTCATGTAGTGGCGCGTATCGACCAGGAAACGATGCATGTCGGGCAGCGTCGAGCTTGCCCCGCCGATGGCGAGAAACGACAGCACGAGAAAGTGCCAAAACAGGTCGAAGACGGTGGCGAGGTAGCTCATCGCATCGCCCTCCATTCGAGCAGGAGGGCAAGCGGTATCAGCACCAGCATCACGGGAAGCAGCGGCCACTGCAACACGCCGATGGTGAGGACGACCGCCAGACCGATGCCGACGGCACGCCAGGTGCGGGACTGGCCCTGCGCCAGCTTGACGGCGGTTGAGAGCACCAGCCCCGCCGCTACCGCTGCCATGCCCTTGAGCAGGTTCTGCACCAAAGGCAGCGCGCTGAATTGGTCGTACAGCATGACGATCAACAGCAGCAGCACGGCAGGCGTGAGCACAAGACCGCCCATTGCGGCTGCGGCGCCACGCACGCCGTGGTACCGATAGCCGAGCATCACCGACAGGTTGACGACATTCGGACCGGGCAACACCTGCCCCAGACTCAGCAGCTCGGCGAACTCGGTGTTGGATAGCCAGCGGTTGCGATCCACAATGCCGGCACGCGCGAACGGCAGCACACCACCAAAGCCCGACAGCCCCATGCGCGCAAACTCTGTGAAAAGCTTGCGGCACGAGGGAACGTTTGCGTCTGTCGCCGAAGCCGCATCAGGCGTTGCGTGCGGATCGCTCATCGGATCAGGCGGCTGCCGGTGCCGGTTTCGGCAGGGAGAGCTTCGCGTCGCGCAGCTTGGGCTCCAAAGTCTTGCCCTTGCGTGCGCGCTTGCCTGCATACGGCTCTTGCGCGCGAGTCGTCATGGTCTGCTCAACGGCCTTGCCACCGCGTGGGCCGGTGCCCGAGAGCACGAAGCCCGCTGCACCGAAGGCCACCGCCTGAAGCAGCGTTTCGTTCTTCTCCAGCTCCATCAGGATCACGCCACGGCCACCGCTGGCGAGCGTCTTCAACTCACTGATCTGGAACAGCAGCATGCGGCCGCCTTCCGACAGGCACGCCACGCCATAAGCGTCGGCAGGCACCGGCGCCGGTTTGTTGGGCTGGTCGCCCTCGTCCAGAGTCAGGAACGCCTTGCCGGCCTTCTGGCGGCCGACCATGTCGCCGACCTTGGCCAGGAAGCCGTTGCCGCCGCGCGTGGAGATCACCAGATTCTGTTCGGCGTGGCCCGCGAACGTGTGGGCGATATGCGTGCCCGGCGCGAGTTCGATCAGCGTCGTCAGCGGCACGCCGTCGCCACGGCCGCCCGGCAGGTTGGCCACGGCCACGGAATAGACGCGGCCCGTGCCCTTGTCGTCGCGCGTGCCGAAGATCAGCAGCGCATCAGTGGTACGGCATTCAAACGTGTCATACAGCGTGTCGCCTGCCTTGAAGCCGAATTGCGTGGCGTCGTGGCCGTGGCCCTGGCGCGTACGCACCCAGCCCTTCTGCGAGACGATCACCGTGACGGGTTCATCGACGACCTTCACTTCGGCGGCGGCACGGCGCTCTTCCTGGATGAAGGTGCGGCGGTCGTCGCCGTATTGCTTCGCGTCAGTCTCGATCTCCTTGATGATGCGACGGCGCATCATGGTCTCGGACTTCAGCAGCACGTCCAGCTCGCCCTGTTCTTCGCGCAGGTTCTTCAGTTCCTGCTCGATCTTGATGGCTTCCAGGCGTGCGAGCTGGCGCAGGCGGATTTCCAAGATGTCTTCGGCCTGACGGTCGCTCAGGTTGAAAACCTGGATCAGGGCGGCCTTGGGGTCTTCGCTCTCGCGGATGATGCGGATCACATCCTCAATGCGCAGCAGCACCAACTGCCGGCCCTCGAGGATGTGGATGCGGTCTTCCACCTTGCCCAGACGATGGCGCGTGCGGCGCGTGACCGTGGCAAAGCGGTAGGTGATCCACTCGCGCAGGATCTCGGCCAAGCCCTTCTGGCGCGGCCGGCCATCCGTGCCGATCATCACCAGGTTGATGGGCGCGCCCGACTCCAGCGACGTATGTGCCAGCAGCGTGTTGGCAAATTCCTGCTGGTCGATATTCTTGCTCTTGGGCTCGAACACGAGGCGCACCGGCGCGTCCTTGCCGGACTCGTCGCGCACGGCGTCGAGCAACCCCAGCATGGTCTGCTTCATGGTGAGCTGATCCGGCGACAGCGACTTCTTGCCCGTGCGCACCTTCGGGTTCGTCAGCTCTTCAATCTCTTCCAACACCTTCTGCGACGAGGTGTTGGGCGGCAATTCGTTCACCACGAGTTGCCACTGGCCGCGCGCGAGTTCTTCGATCTTCCAGCGCGCGCGCACCTTCAGGCTGCCGCGACCGCTCTCATACACCTGCGCAATGTCGGCTGCAGACGAGATGATCTGACCGCCGCCCGGAAAGTCCGGCCCCGGCATGTACTGCATCAGATCGGAGCTGGTGAGCTTGTCGTCGCGAATGAGCGCCACGGTGGCGTTCGCCACTTCGCGCAGGTTGTGCGACGGGATCTCCGTGGCCATCCCCACCGCAATGCCCGATGCGCCGTTAAGCAGCACGAACGGCAGGCGCGCCGGCAGCAGCTTCGGCTCGTCCATCGAACCGTCGTAGTTGGGGATGAAGTCGACCGTGCCCTGGTCCAGCTCTTCGAGTAGCAGACGCGAGATGGGCGTGAGGCGCGCTTCGGTGTAGCGCATCGCCGCCGCACCGTCGCCATCCCGCGAGCCGAAGTTGCCCTGCCCGTCGATCAGCGGGTAACGCAGCGAGAAATCCTGCGCCAGGCGCACCAGCGCGTCGTAGGCAGATTGATCGCCGTGCGGGTGGTATTTACCGAGCACGTCGCCCACCACGCGCGCCGATTTGACCGGCTTGGCATCGGAGCGCAGGCCCATCTCGTGCATCGCGAACAGGATGCGGCGCTGCACCGGCTTCTGGCCATCGGCCACCTCGGGCAGCGCGCGGCCCTTGACCACGCTGATGGCGTAGTCGAGATAGGCGCGCTCGGCATAGGCGCCAAGCGTGAGCGCTTCGGCCGGCTCGCTGGGGTCGAAGAGGATGTCTTGTTGTTCCATGGAGGCTCAAGCGAAAGCGGCGCGCTTCAACGTTGCGGCGCCGCCGGGATCAATGTTGGGGGATGTTCGTGGCCACGCCGGTGGCCGGGTCCAATACGAGTTCGATGCGTGCGGGCCGGCCGGTGCGGCCTGGCTTGCGCGTGGCGATGACGCCGTTGGCGCTCACATTCATCAACCCGGGCACGGCGGCGACCGGGTTGTAGTAACGATAGAACTGCAGCACCGTCTTCACGTAGTTCTGTGTCTCGGCGTAGGGCGGAATGTCGTTGCCGTGCTTCTGCACCGCGCCTTCGCCCGCGTTGTAGGCGGCCAGCACAAGCTCCAGGTTGCCCGAGAACATGCGCAGCAGATCGCTCAGGTAACGCACGCCGGTGGTGATGTTGGTCTTCGGGTCGGCCAGCTTCTGTGCAGCGGTGCGGCGGGCGTCGCCGGTCACGCCGTAGCGCGCGCCGGTGTCCGGAATCACCTGCATCAGCCCGATTGCACCCTTAGGCGACACGGCCTGCGGGTTGAAACCGGATTCGGCGGCAATCACGGCCTTCACCAGCGCGGGGTCGATACCGTGCTTGCTGGCGGCCTGGCGGATCAGCGGCTCCACCGTCGGCACGTTCGGATGCTGCAGCACCGCGCGCACCAAGCGCTGGCGCATGCCGCCGGCATTGTCGAGTGCGTCGCGCTTGCTGGCATTGAGGTAGGCATCTGCATCGGGCAGCTCGGTCGCCGGCAGGGCGATGGCGCTGTCGTCCTTGTCGTCGCCCTTGCTAGCCACCGCGGCGCCCTTCATGAAGAGCACGTAGCGATCGTCCAGGCGCTCTGCAGCAAAGTGCGCCAGACCGTTTTCATCGATGTAGCCGTAGACGTCCGCGCGCACCGGCTGGCTGGCCAACAGGGCCAGCGCCGTCAATGCGAATGCGAAACGTGCGAAAAGCTTCATCGTTGTCGGTTAGCGGTCAAATGTCGGCTTCGACTTCGTTGCCGCGCGCTTCCAGCCACGTGCGGCGCGCGCCGGCTTCGCCCTTGCCCATCAGCATGTTCATCATGTTGATGGTCTGGTCTTGGCCCAGTTCGCCCAGCGCCACGGGCAGCAGACGGCGCGTGTCGGGGTTCATGGTGGTTTCCCAGAGCTGCTCGGCGCTCATTTCGCCCAGGCCCTTGAAGCGGGAAATCTGCCAAGCGCCTTCCTTCACGCCGTCCTTGCGCAGCTTGTCTTCAATGGCTTCCAGCTCGCCGTCGTCCAGCGCGTAGAGCTTCTGCGCGGGTTTCTTGCCGCGCGCGGGGGCATCGACACGATACAGCGGCGGCCGGGCCACGCATACGTTCCCGCGATCGATCAGTTGCGGGAAGTGCTTGAAGAACAACGTGAGCAGCAGCACCTGGATGTGCGCGCCATCCACGTCAGCATCGGACAGGATGCAGATCTTGCCGTAGCGCAGGCCCGACAGGTCGACCGTATCGTTCGGCCCGTGCGGGTCTACGCCGATGGCGACCGCAATGTCGTGCACTTCGTTGTTGGCGAACAGGCGGTCGCGTTCGGTTTCCCACGTATTGAGCACCTTGCCGCGCAGCGGCAGGATGGCCTGGAATTCCTTGTCGCGGCCCATCTTGGCCGAGCCGCCAGCGGAGTCACCTTCCACCAGGAAGAGTTCGTTGCGGGTCACGTCGTCAGACTCGCAATCGGTCAGCTTGCCGGGCAGCACGGCCACGCCGGAGCCCTTCTTCTTCTCGACCTTCTGCGCGGCACGTGTACGCGCCTGCGCTTGCTTGATGACGAGTTCGGCCAGTTTCTTGCCGTGCTCAACGTGCTGGTTCAGCCACAGCTCCAGCGCCGGGCGGCTGAAGGTGGACACGAGCCGCACCGCATCGCGGCTGTTCAGGCGTTCCTTGATCTGGCCCTGGAATTGCGGGTCGAGCACCTTGGCCGACAACACGAACGAAGCGCGCGCAAACACGTCTTCGGACATCAACTTGACGCCCTTGGGCAGCAGCGCGTGCATCTCGACAAAGCTCTTCACGGCCTGGAACAGGCCTTCGCGCAAACCGGATTCGTGCGTACCGCCCGCGGGTGTCGGGATCAGGTTGACGTATGACTCACGTACCGGCGAGCCCTCTTCCGTCCAGGCCACCACCCATGAGGCGCCTTCGCCGAAGGCAAAACCTTCTTCGCCGAGCTTGTCGGGGTCGGCAAAGTGTTCGCCTTCAAACAGGGGGATCACCGGCTCGGCGCCGCTGCCCTGTGCGAGCGATTCGACCAGATAACCGCGCAGGCCCTGGTCGTATTGCCATTCGAGTGTCTCGCCGGTTTTTTCCAGCGTAAGGCTGACCTTCACGCCCGGCAGCAGCACGGCCTTGCTGCGCAGCAAGCGCTGCAGCTCGGCCTGCGGGATGTTCTCGGAATCGAAATACTTGGCGTCCGGCCACGCGCGCACGCGTGTGCCGCTCTTCTTCTCGCCGCGTTCGGCCTTGCGGGTGGTCAGCGGCTCGATCACGTCGCCACCGGAGAACGCAAGGGTCGACACATTGCCGTCACGCCAGACCGTCACTTCCAGCCGCGTCGACAGCGCGTTCGTGACCGACACCCCCACGCCGTGCAAGCCGCCGGAGAACGCGTACGCGCCGCCGCGGCCCTTGTCGAACTTGCCGCCGGCATGCAGGCGCGTGTAGACGATCTCGACCACCGGCACGCCCTCTTCGGGGTGGATGCCGACGGGAATGCCGCGCGCGTCGTCCTCCACGCTCACGCTGCCGTCCTTGTGCAGCGTCACGGCGATCTGCTTGCCGTAGCCGCCCAACGCCTCGTCAGCGGAGTTGTCGATGACTTCCTGCACGATGTGCAGGGGATTGTCGGTGCGCGTGTACATGCCCGGCCGTTGTTTGACCGGTTCCAGGCCCTTGAGGACCTTGATCGACGATTCGCTGTATTGGGAGGTTTTGCTCATGGAAGGCGGAAAAACTGACCAGGCTTGGGTCTGTCCCCAAGCACCGGGAATGCAGCGCGCATTGTAAAGGAAGCTGTCCTCAACAATGCGGAGGGATCGTCAGCGTTGGGATGCGACCCGAAAAACACATTCGGGCGACATCCCGCTGACATATTGCGGAGTTACTGCGGCATCACACCGTGCCGGCGCGCTTGGCTTCGAGGGCTTCCCAGCGCTCCAGCGCCTCCAGCAGCTCCAGTTCGATGGCTTCGTGGCGCTCGGCCAGCTTTTGCGCGCGCTCCGGGTCGCGGCCGTAGATCGTGCCGTCTTCCAGTTCGCCGCCGACCTGCTTTTGCTCGGCCTCCAGCGCCTCGATGGTGGCGGGCAACGCGTCGAGTTCGCGCTGCTCCTTGTAGCTGAGCTTGACCGCGGCGCGCTCGCGCGGCTTGGCCACCTCGGGCTTCTTCTCTTCGGCGACGGGCTTGGCGGCTTGCGCCATCTTGGCCGAGCGCGCCGATTGCGTCTGCCAGTCCGAGAACCCGCCCACGTATTCGCGCCAACGGCCCTCACCCTCTGCCGCAATCACCGACGTGACGACGTTGTCGACAAACGCGCGATCGTGCGAGACCAGGAATACTGTGCCGCTGTATTCCTGCAGCAGTTCTTCCAGCAGCTCAAGCGTGTCGATGTCCAGATCATTGGTCGGCTCGTCGAGCACCAGCACGTTGGCCGGACGGGCAAACAGGCGCGCCAGCAGCAGCCGGTTGCGCTCGCCGCCAGACAGCGAGGCCACTGGCGAGCGGGCACGCTCGGGCGGGAAGAGGAAATCGCCCAGATAGCTCATCACGTGCTTGCGCTGACCGTTGACTTCGATCCAGTCGCTGCCGGGGCTGATGGTGTCGGCGAGCGACCGGTTCAGGTCCAACTGGGCTCGCATCTGGTCGAAATAGGCCACCTGCAGGTTGGTGCCGTTGCGCACCGTGCCCGAATCGGGAGGCAGTTCGCCGAGAATCAACTTCAGCAGCGTGGTCTTGCCGACCCCGTTGGCGCCGAGAATCCCGACCTTGTCGCCGCGCAGAATCGTGGCGGTGAAGTTGTCGACGACGGTTTTGTCGCCATAGCGCTTGGTCACGTCGATCAGCTCGGCGACGATCTTGCCCGAGCGATCGCCCTGCGAGACCTCCAGCTTGACGTTGCCCTGCACCTCGCGGCGCACCTGGCGTTCCACACGCATCTGTTCCAGCCGCGCAACGCGGCCGACACTGCGTGTGCGGCGCGCTTCCACACCCTTGCGGATCCACACTTCTTCCTGCGCGAGCAGCTTGTCGAAGCGGGCGTTCTCCAGGGCTTCGGCTTCCAGCTCCTGCGCCTTGCGCGTCTGATACGCCGTAAAGTTACCGGGGTACGAACGCAGCTTGCCGCGATCGAGTTCGATGATGCGCGTGGCGACGCGGTCGAGGAACGCGCGATCGTGCGTAATGAACAACACGCTGCCGCGGAAGGCCAGCAGCAAATCTTCGAGCCAGCGGATGGAGTCGTAGTCGAGGTGGTTGGTCGGCTCGTCCAGCAGCAGGATGTCGGGCGCGCTCACCAGCGCCTGCGCAAGCGCCACACGCTTGGTCAAGCCGCCAGACAGCGAACCGATGCGCGCGCCCGGCTGCAGGCCCAATTGGGCAATGGTCGTTTCCACGCGCGTATGCAGTTGCCAGGCGTCTGCCGCTTCCAACTGGGATTGCAACGCCTGCAGCTTGTGCAGCGCGTCTTCGTCGAGGGAATCGCCCATCGACGTGATCAGCGCTTCGTATTCGGCAAGCAGGCCGGCGGCATGCGGCACTCCCATCGCCACGGCTTCGGCCACGGTCTGCTCCGGGTCGAATTCAGGCTCTTGCGGCACATAGGCCGAGGTCACGCCGCTCTGGCGAGCAATCAGGCCGTCATCCGGCGAGGTCGTACCCGCCACGATCTTGAGCAGCGACGACTTGCCAGTGCCATTGCGGCCGATCAGGCCGATGCGCTCGCCGGCCTCCAGCGAGAAATCGGTGTGGTCGAGCAGCGCCACGTGGCCGAACGCCAGTTGCGCATCGGTAATGGAAAACAGGGCCATGCTGGAGTGAGAAGGAGGCAGGCCGCGTGCGGCCGGAAGGCGCGTATTGTAGTCGCCCCGCGCGTCGTCCACCGGCGGCATTGCGCTTGCAGATGCCGGTGCTATAACGCTTGTGCCGCCGGACTCGCTTTTTCCGGCCGCGCCATTCATACCGTTACGGAAGGGGAATGACGATGCGCGGACTATTCGGGCTGTTGATCATCTTGATCGTGGCAGGCATTCCGGTGCGGCAGATCTTGCTGCGGACCGGCTTCTCCCCTTGGTGGACGCTGCTTGTGCTGGTGCCGCTGGTGAACCTTGTGGCGCTGTGGATTTTCGCGTTCTCGAACTGGCCGCGGCAGTCGTCGCAACCGGGCAATGTGCTGCCCAACCAGAACTAGAAAACGAGCGCACCAAAGAAAACGGCCCGCTTTCGGCGGGCCGGAAGAGTCTCTCCTCGATGCCTTGCGAACAAGACATGGCCGGAGCATAGCGCCCCTCGTCTGTCTCGGGCAGTCGGGACAAACCCGGTAGGGAAAAACGCCTAACGCTAGGCACGGTGCGGCTTCGCACCGCAGCAACGCATGCACGGCTCCGGCATGCACCGCGGGGAGTCCACTGCACCGCCCGGGCGGCTGAGACGGTGCATCGCGCACGCCACATGTGCGCAATGCACCACTGCAACGCAATCGCCACGCGTCGGCTTTTAGAGGGCTGGGTCGAGTCTTGCAGCCTGCTTACAACACCCAAAAAGCACTGGCCTGCAGGTTGCAACGTCGCGCCGTATCATGCGGCAGGCCCTCCGGCCACGAGCCGGGCATAACGATAAAGTGGGCCGCCGATTCTTTCCCCGGGGGATACAACCATGCCGTTCTTCACGCGCGCGCTGCCGGCCGCAGCGCTGCTCTTCGCTTCGCTGTCCAGTTTTGTACCAGGCACTGCCCTGGCTTCCTCCACACCGGTGCTCGACCGCATCCGTGATACCGGCACCGTCCGCGTCGCCTATCGCGAAAGCTCCGTGCCCTTCTCGTTCTACGACGCTGATAAAAAGCCCGTCGGCTATGCCGTCGACCTGTGCCTGCGCGTGGTCGACAAGCTGCGCACGGACTTGAAGCGGCCTGACCTGAAAGTGCAATACGTGATGGTCACGCCTTCGACGCGGATGCCGGCCATCATCGAAGGCAAAGCCGACCTCGAGTGCGGCTCGACCACCAATAATCGCGAACGCCGCGAGAAAGTGGCATTCACGATCCCGCATTACATCGCGGGCATCCGCATGATCGTCAAGACTTCGTCTGGCATCCGCAGGTGGGACGACCTGCGCGGCAAGACCGTCGTCACCACCAAAGGCACCACCAGCGTGGCGGAACTGCGCAAGATGAATGACGTGCGCGTGCTGAATATGAAGTTTCTCGAAGCCAAGGACCACGCTGAATCCTTCGCGATGGTCGAAACCGGCAAAGCTGACGCCTTTGCGATGGACGACGTGCTGCTCTTCGGCTTCCGCGCCAACACCAAGACGCCAAGCGACTACGCCGTCGTCGGCGACATGCTCACGGTCGAGCCCTACGCGATCATGCTCAGCAAGGACGACGCCGAGTTCAAGCACCTTGTTGATCGCGCGATGACCAACATCATCCTCGACTACGACGCCGACAAGCTCTACAAAAAGTGGTTCCAGCAACCGATTCCGCCGCACAACGCGAAGCTGGATATCCCGATGAGCTTCCTGCTGCGCGACTCGTTCAAGTACCCGAGCGACAAGGTCGCCGATTGAACGCAACGGTGTGATCGCGCAACGCCGCCGTGCAGTCAGGCGGCGTTTTGCTTTGCGCAGTCAGCGCTGGGCGGGCAGCATCGGCTTGTTGAGCATGCGCGACAGGACAGCTTCGGGCGAATGGGTGCGATCGGCAATGGCCGCTGGATCAAGGTAGAAAGTCTGTTCCATCATCGCGCGGCCGCGCATTGCCGCATGCAGCGCCTGATCGCTGAAGACCACCCACGTCGCACCCGGAGCGAATTCGAACGTCTGTTGCGGTGCTTCACGCTGATAGGCCAGATCCGCCTTCGCGAGATCGTGCAGCTGCAGCATGCGGTGGTCGTATTCGGAGCGTGGGCGCTTGGTGATATGCAGCTTGTGCATCAGCCACGATTGTCCCGGGAGCATCCCACGCGTTTTCGGCACAAACCGCTGGGCGAAGTCGGCAAAGGGTTCGCCGATGCGCCAGACACGCGAGGCATCCGGATCGACATTGTGGAACACACGCAAGAGGCGCTGGCCGTGCAGCGGCTTCGACGGGAATGCGTCGACGTGCAAACGCGTGTCGTCCTTGCGCCAACTGACCGGCCGCCCGGCAATCTCGGCCGGCCGCAACGACGTGCCGGCTCGCTTCAAATGCGGGGCGTAGTCGGGAAACAGCGCCAGCACGAGGCGCTCGGCAGCATCGGCGTAACGCCGGATCAGGGTAGCGAGATCGCGCAGGTCGGCAGACTGCCCGACGGCACCGCGCACGTGGGATTCGTTGGCGCGCAGGTTGATGTTCTTCGTCTTGCCGTCAGACCAGCGTGCGTCGAGAAAGCGCTGCTCCCGGGCATCAAGTGGGAAGTCGAGCCCTGGAAAATGCAGCACATTGCCGCGCTCCAGCGCAGACCGCATGGCAGCCGCCTCATCAGACGTCACCACGGGTGACCATTCACGCACCGGCCACGGCACCACCATGTCGATGGCAGGCGGCGCAGCGACGGCTCGCTGTCCCGAATAGTGGTTGTGCGTCGGCGGCGTGGCGGGCGCAAACCCTTGCATACTTCCCATGAACTTATCAATCGCTTACGTAAATATTTGCGAATGATAGAGCGCTCACCGCCTCAGCGCATCGTCAGGAAACACAACACAACATGTCTGACGACATGTGCCGAAGTGCTTGCCGGCGCGAAAGCGGATTTCAGAGAAAGTGCTTGACGACCTGCTCTTCCAGGCCGACAAAGCGCACGAGCTGGCGTGAGCCGTCAGGAAATTGCTTGATGACGTGGCCGTCGGGGGTATCGGTGTGACGGAAATAGATCGGTCGATCAATCGTCCCGGGCCGATGCTTGGGAAGCAGGCTTTCCAGCGACGGCTCCACCGTCCACGGATCGTCCCGTTCTTCGGATGTCAGCATGTTGGTCGCCTAGGGGTTTCTGAAAGGGGTGATGAAGCATAACTTCCGTGAACAACCGTGGAAAGTTCGTAATACTTAAATCTGATTCTTTGACCGATCGTTCGTTCGCTTTAGCGTTTGCCTCATCACAAGTACGCCTGGACTGTGGGCCGCAACCTACAAAACTCATGGCGTCATCATCATTTCATATGGCATCGGTAACAGCTGCCGACGCAGCCCGGCGCTCCCGCGGTTCTCTGGTCTTGGCTCTGCAAATTGCGTAGAATCGCGGCTCGCTCGGGCGGCCGTTGGCGTCACCCGGGAGTCGGTCACTCGCCGTAGCACAATGGATAGTGCACGCGCCTCCTAAGCGTGAGATACAGGTTCGATTCCTGTCGGCGGGACCAGCAGATATGACAAAGCCAGGCAGCACGCCTGGCTTTTGTTTTCTTGCCCGCACAAAACAACGAGGCCCGCCACATGTGGGCGGGCCTATGGCTGCGGATGGCCCCGGGCCATCTAGGTCAACACCGGTAGCGCTTCGAGCACGAGCAGCCCGATCAGCACCCCAATGATCGTCAGCAGCACGCGGATCCCTACTCGCGCACCTCGGATCACCAGCGGCGCAGACGCCAGTCCGATCACGCCCGCAACGCAAACGGCGAGCAACAGGTACAGGTTGGAGAAGGCCATCGGGAATTCCATCATCCGCCCCTTGCCGGCTGTGAGCATGGCCGGTCTTTGAAGTATAGGCCGCGCGCTCGATCCGGCAAGCGTCGATGCCTGCACATACATCAATGTCACCAGCATTTTTGCGCACTGCAAAAATTCGTGCTATAGTCCGCGACTTGGCTGCTTACTGCCGTATTTTTCGGTCCGCGGTTGGCCGATGTGCCGGTTTCAAACCGGCGAGCATCGTCCAAATCCCCGCCCGTTGCATGCATGCGCAGCCGATTGCCATTGTGCTTGGCATCGTCTCCGATCTCCCGCGTGGATTCACATCACGCCGAAGGGACCGCCGCCCCACCTCGCTGACCTGTTCAGCTTGAGGCCGGCCCATTCCCCCGCCTGTCCGTTCTGCAGCCCGTCTGTCGAACCGGCCTTATCCGATTGGCGCCGACGCCCGTGATTAACCGGTCGCCGTATCCCATTTCCGTCGTCTGCATCCGTTGATGTAGCGGCGCGGCAGCCTTACTACCTATTCGACATGACGCAGCCTCAAGACGGCAGCGGCGCTATTGCGCACGCTGAAACCAGCAACACCAATACCGAAAACCTCATCGCCGAAGCCGCGACCCGTGCTAGCGCCTTTGCTGCACTGGGCTTGGACGAACGCATCGTCCGCGCGCTGGGCGAAGTGAACTACATCACCCCGACGCCGGTTCAAGCGCAAGCCATTCCGGCCTGCCTGTCGGGCCGCGACCTGCTGGTCACGAGCCAAACCGGCTCGGGCAAGACCGCCGCATTCATCCTGCCGGCCATCCAGCGCATCAGCGAGCAGCCTGAGCCGCAGCGTCCGCGCATGGACGGCCCGCCGCAACGCATGAAGGGCCGCCGCCCACGCCCGGCACCGGCCAAGCCGTCGCTGCTGGTGCTCACGCCCACGCGCGAACTGGCCCTGCAAGTGACTACCGCCACCGCACAATACGGTCGCCATCTGCGCCGCATCGTCTGCGCGAGCATCCTGGGCGGCATGCCCTACCCGAAGCAGCTGGACATGCTGGCACGCATGCCGGACATCATCATCGCCACGCCTGGCCGCCTGCTAGACCACATCGACTCGGGCCGCATCGATCTGTCGGCGCTCGACATGCTCGTCTTTGACGAAGCCGACCGCATGCTGGACATGGGCTTCTCGGATGACATCGAAGCCATCGTCGGTGCCACGCCGGCCACGCGCCAGATGCTGATGTTCTCGGCCACCATGGACCGCCGCATCGAGCAACTGGCCGAGCGCATGATGCGCGAGCCGCAGCGTATCGAAATCGCCGCCACGAAGATCGACCAAAGCAACATCGAAGAGCGCCTGCACTTCACCGACGACATGTCGCACAAGCAGCAGCTGCTGGATCACCTGCTGCGCGACGCGTCGCTCAAGCAAGCCATCGTCTTCACGGCGACCAAACGTGATGCTGACTCGCTAGCCGAGCGCCTGACCGAGCACGGTTTCTCGGCCGGCGCCTTGCATGGCGACATGCACCAGGGCGCGCGTAACCGTACGCTGACGGCACTGCGCCGCGGTCAGTTGCGCGTGCTGGTGGCCACCGACGTGGCAGCTCGCGGCATTGACGTGCCGGACATCACGCACGTGGTCAACTTCGACCTGCCCAAGCAAGCTGAAGACTACGTGCACCGCATCGGCCGTACGGGCCGTGCCGGCCGCAGCGGGATCGCCATTAACCTGGTGAACCACAACGACACGTTCCAATGGCGCCGTATCGAGCGCTTCGTTGATCGACGCATCGACGCATCGGTTGTTGAGGGCCTGGAGCCGAAGCGCTCGGCCAAGCCCCGCACTGGTGGCCCGCGCGCCGGCGGCGACCGTGGCGGCTACCGCGGAAACGGTGGTAATGGCGGCGGTTATCGCGGCCAGCGTGAAGGCTACGGCGCACGCCAAGGCGGCAACGGTGGCAATAGCGGCAACAACGAAGGCCGCTTCCAACGCAGCTTCGGCGGCGACCGTGACGGCTTTGCTCCGCGCCGCGATGATCGCAACGGAAACAGCAACAGCAACAGCGGCGGCTACCAAGGCGCCCAACGCGAATGGAACCGCGACGACCGCGCCCCGCGTCCGTCGTATGGCCAAGGCCAGCAAAACCGTGGCGACTGGCAACAACGCCCCGCGCGCACGCAAGGCACGCAAGACGGCAACCGTAGCTACGGCAACAGCGCGGGCACCAGCAACGGTGGCGGCTATGGCAATCGCGATGGCAACCGTGAAGGCGCCCCGCGTCGCTTCGGCGACAACAACGGCGCCAGCCGCTTCGGCGACGGTGGCAACGGCGCGCAGCGTCGCAGCTATGGCAACCGCGACAGCTACGGCAGCAAGGGCCGTTCGCGCGACTTCGATCGTTGATCGATGAGGGGTCATCTTTTCCGGATGGCCCTAGCAGACAGCCAACAAAAAACCCCACGTTTAACAGCGTGGGGTTTTTTGCTTCTTGGGCAACGCCGGTCAATCGCGGCTCGACTTGCCGGTCCTGCCCACAAAGGCTTCCTTCACAGCGCACAGGTTCGGAAACCGACAAAGATGTCATCGCGCTCCGGCAACAGGAAGCCCCGGAAACGCGGGTGACGGGTGCGTTGCGGCGTATGTGCCGCGGCGCCCCGCACCGCCTGCATCGTCATGAAGTGCGGCGCCGAGAGGCTCGCCACACGGCCTCGCGGCATGCCCGGCACAAAATCCGGATACGGCTCGAACGGCGACGACGTCCACTCCCACACCTGCCCCCAATGAAAGCCGGCCCTGCCCTGCACCGCGGCCATCTCCCATTCGTCTTCGGTCGGTAAGCGACGGCCGGCCCAGCGACACCACGCCTGGGCTTCGTACAGGCTTACATGGCGCACGGCTTCATCCCGGTTGATCGTACGCGCTTGACCGTAGCGCAGTGCCTGCCAGGTACGCGTGGCGGGATCGCGCTGCCAACCCAGCGGCGCCGAACGCTCCTGCATCATCAGCCACTCCATGCCGGCCGGCGACCACCACTGCGGATGGTCGTAGCCACGGTCTTCGATGAACTCCAGGTATTGGCCATTCGTGACCGGCTGCGCATCGATCTCGAACGCGGGCACATACGTGCGGTACGGCGGACACTCGTTGTCGAAGAAGAAGCCATCGGCATCGGGCCAGCCCGTCTGGAAACGGCCGCCGGACAACGCCAATGTCTGGGCAGCCGGCACGGCCACGGCGGCCAGCGGTGGCTGTCCAGCGGGTTGCAGGCCCAGTACCTGCAGCAGACCGTGCAGATGTTCGGCGCGCAGGTCTTCGTGGAACACCGCCCAGCGGAACGGCTCCAGCGACGCATCGTCATCGGTGCCGAGCGTGGCCAGCTTACGCAGCACGCGGTCGAGCACGTCATGCGCGTACTGCTTGATCGCGGCAATGCCGGGCAGCGTCAGGTCCCAGCACGCCTCTGGCGGCATGCGATCCATGTCGAAGAACGTGTCGGCACCGTCAAGCGCGGCGGGCAGCGTAGCCTGCCAAAGTGCAAGGTCCCACTCCGTGCCGGCTCCGTCTTCGATGGTGTCGCTGCCATTGCGACGCGGCTCGCGCAGACACCAGAACTCGGCAAACCAGGCCAACTGGCCCAGGGTCCAGAGCGGCGGGGCATGATGTTCCACGCGTTCAATCTGCCAGCCGCGCTGCGTATCGCCAAACGCCGACAACAACGCCAGCGTGCGATTGCGCGCATCGACCAGGCTATGCGCGATGCCCTGGCGAGGCAGGCGGCGGCCGTCGGTCCAGTCGGGAAGCGATCCGATGAAGGTCGGATCGGGGAGCATGAAGAATTCAGCCATCGCGGCAAACCTCGGGCGGGAATCGGTCCATTATCGCACCGGCTTGCCTGGCGTTCTGCCGCCTCGCCTACCTGCCTACGCTCGCGTGGCAGACAGCAAAGTCGCCACCGACATCAGTCCAGGCATGCAGGTCTTCGAAACCGGCATCGGCAAACATCGCTTGCAGACTCGGCAGATCGTACTTGACGGAGTTCTCGGTGTGCACGCGTTCGCCGGCGGCGAAGGTACGCGCGCGCTTGCCCCATTGCACCGTTACATCGCGTAGTGCTTCCAGGTGCATCTCAACGCGGTGCGCCTCGGGGCGGTACAGCGCGACATGGCGCCAATCCCGCACGTCGAAATCTGCGCCCAGGAGGCGATTCAGGTTGCGCAGCACGTTCAGGTTGAACGCTGCCGTCACGCCGAGCGGATCGTCGTAAGCGGCCTCGAGGCGTTGGGCGTCTTTGATGAGGTCGATACCGATCAGCACGCTGTCGCCGGAGGCCGAAGCTTCGCGCAGGCGCGAGAGAAATGCGCCCGCCTCTTCCGGCGTGAAGTTGCCCAGGCTCGAACCGGGATAGAACCACACGCGGCGCCCATCGCCCACGGCATCGGGCAACACCAGCGGTGCACATAGATCGGCGCCGATGCCGACCATCGGCAATTGGGGATGCTGACGCGCGAGTCCACGCAGCGTATCGCGTAGAAAATCCGCCGAGATGTCGATCGCCACATAACGCGACGGCGCGAGCGTGCGGAACAGGCGTGCGGCCTTCTCGCAATTGCCGGCGCCCAGGTCGATCAACGTGGCGCCGCGACCTACGCGCATCGCGATCTCGGCCCCGTGCAGGCTGAAGATGGCGGCTTCGGTGCGCGTCGGGTAGTACTCGGGCAAGTCGGTAATCGCTTCGAACAGACGCGAGCCGAGGGCATCGTAGAAGAACTTCGGGCTGATATTGGCCGCGGGTGAAAGCAGGCCAGCCTCCGCTTCGGCACGCAGCGCAGCATCATCTTCCGTAAAGAGCTGGTAGAAAGTCAGGCCCGCGCCAATGGCGTCGACCGTGGGCTGGGGCTGGATCAGACGAGCCAGCGCGCGGCGGGCATAGGTATCGGCGGACGGCTTGGTGGCCTGCATGGTGTCTCCCGTTGTGGGTGGAACGGCACGGTGCTGCATGGTCATGAGGGCCATTGACAGCGAGAAATGTGCCATCGCGCCTATGCAATCACCGCACGCCTGTGGCGCGCGGATGAAATTGCAGCGTAGACGCCGCTTTGTGACAGCGCCACCGTTCTTTCGCCGGAGGCTGTCACAACGCGGCATCGCGCTAATCGTAAAAATCACCCGCACCGCTGAAAAAATCACGCACACCGTGCTGCTAGGCCGACGTTGCGTTTTTGCAGCGCACAATCCGCTCGCTGCGATATAATGCGGGCTTCCTCAAAGGGGAGTAGCTCGGGGGTTCTTCAGCCCCAGGCACGATCGTCATGACGAAGCCCACGCTTCCGGTCGTGCCGGCACCAGCAGGTTCCCAACCTGTTCGTGTCGAGCAAGACCTTTGCAACCGGATTTCATGGTCTGCAAAGCGTCTCGCCCCAGCACTCCATGCAGTTCGGTCAATCGATTTTTATTGTTGTTTGACTTGGAGCCACCATGGAATGGTTGTCTGACATCTTCACCATGCAGTTTGCCGCCGCGCTGGCGTCGATCATCGTGATCGACCTCGTGCTTGCGGGCGATAACGCCATCCTAATCGCGCTGGCAGCGCGCAACCTGCCGCCCGAGTTGCAGAAGAAGGCCATCATGTGGGGCGCCGCGGGCGCCATCATTGTGCGTGCGCTAATGACGCTGGCGGTGGTATGGCTGCTGAAGATTCCGGGCCTGATGCTGGTGGGCGGTCTGGCGCTGGTGTGGATCGCGTGGAAGCTTCTGGCTGACGACGGCCAAGGCGGCGATGAGCACGGCACAGGCAGCACCACGCTGATAGGCGCCATGAAGACCATCATCATCGCCGATGCAGTGATGGGCATCGACAACGTGCTCGCCATTGCTGGCGCATCGCACGGCAGCTTCCTGCTGGTGGTATTGGGCCTGCTGATCAGCGTGCCGGTCGTGGTGTGGGGTAGCGGCGTGGTACTGCGCCTGATCGAACGCTTTCCGGTCATCATCTACGGCGGCGCTGCTGTGCTGGCTTATACGGCCGCGCACATGATCGTGGCCGAACCGGTTCTCAAGGCGTTCTTTGCTGCACAGCCGCTGCTTAAGTGGGCAGTGTATGTGGTGGTGTTCGTGGTCGTACTGGGCGGCGGTTGGTTGGTCCAACGTCGCCGCCAACAACCCGCCTAAGCCAGGATCGGCTGACCGGCAAGCACGCGTGCCAGCTTGGCGCGATCAATGTTGCCGCCGGTCAGCGGCAGACCGACGCGCAGGCCCGCAATCCGCTCCCGCTGCTGCCATGCCCCCGCAAGGGCCGCGGCGGCGGCGCCTTCAGCGATGTTGTGCGTGGTGGAAAAGTACAGGCGAATGGCCTCCGCCACTTCGTCATCCGTCACCGCAATGATCTCGTCGACACCGGCGCGGATCACCTCCAGCGCGTTCGCATCCGGTGTGCGGCATGCAAGCCCGTCGGCCAGCAGCGTGGACACCGGCGCCGACACCACGGTACCGCTGGTGAACGACTGCTCGTAGCATCGGGCATGTGCTGACACGACGCCAACGATGCGCGTCGAAAGCCCCAACGCGTCGCGGGCCCGCACTGCCGCGCAAATCCCGGAACCCATGCCGATCGGCACGTAGACCACATCCAACGGCGTGGCCTCAAGAAACTCCAGCCAGTAGCTCGCCACCCCGACCACCAGATCGTCGTGATACGAGGGCACAAAGTGCAAGCCACGTTCACCGGCCAATTGATCGGCGAACTCGCGGCTTGCCTGGAAATCGTCGCCCGCTTCAATGAGCTCTGCGCCGAGCGCGCGCATGGCGGCATTCTTCTCTACGCTATTGCCGTACGGCACGACGATGGTGACGGCCATACCGTTCCCGCGCGCCGCCAACGCAATCGACTGACCGTGATTACCGCGCGTCGCCGCAATCACACCGCGCACCTTTGGCTCACGTTGGCGCAAGGCATGCAGATAAGTCAGCCCGCCCCGCACCTTGAACGTACCCACTTCGGTGTGGTTTTCATGCTTAACCCACACCGCCGCCCCCATCGCTTCCGAGAGCAACGGCCAGCAGTACTGCGGGGTCGGCGCAATCGCCGCATGGACCACGTTGGCGGCTGCGCGAAGATGGCGCAATTCGGCGGCACGGTCCAGCGACGCGGAGGTAGCAATGGGCAGCATGGTGTTTCTCCGGCAGACAGTTTGAAGCGATGGCGCCATCTTGCCAGCCCCGCGCATCTGGCAACATCGACAGTTCTGCGCTTTGTCAGTCCAGCTGTGCCGTCCATTCGACCGGGCCAGTTTCCGGACACTGCCGGTACAGTCGGCGCCGCGCGGCTCACGTTACAATGCGGCTCACCCGATTTCAGACGCCCGCCTCTTCGCCCGCGCTCGCATGAAGCCTTATCTCGACCTGATGCGCCATGTCTACGAACATGGCACCGACAAAGCCGACCGCACCGGCACCGGCACGCGCTCCGTGTTCGGCCACCAGATGCGCTTCAACCTGCAAGACGGCTTTCCGCTGGTGACCACAAAGAAGGTCCACATCAAGTCCATCGTCTATGAACTGCTGTGGTTCCTCCAAGGCTCGACCAACGTGCGGTGGCTGCAAGACAACGGCGTGACGATCTGGGACGAGTGGGCCGACGCCGACGGCGAACTGGGCCCCGTCTACGGCTCCCAGTGGCGCTCGTGGCCGACGCCCAATGGCGAACACATTGACCAGATTGCCGAGCTGATCGCGCAGATCAAGCGCAACCCCGATTCGCGTCGGCTGATCGTGTCCGCCTGGAACGTGGCCGAGATTCCGCGCATGAAGCTGCCGCCCTGCCACGCGTTCTTTCAGTTCTATGTGGCCGACGGCAAGCTGTCGTGCCAGCTCTACCAGCGCAGCGCCGATATCTTCCTTGGCGTGCCGTTCAACATTGCCAGCTACGCGCTGCTCGTGCATATGGTTGCGCAGCAGACTGGCCTCGATGTGGGCGATTTCGTCTGGACCGGTGGCGATTGCCACCTCTATAACAACCACTTCGAACAAGTCGAGACGCAGCTCGCGCGCGAACCGCTGCCGTTGCCGAAACTGCACATCAAACGCAAGCCCGAGAGCATCTTCGACTACCAGTACGAAGACTTTGAGATCGTCGGCTATCAGAGCCACGCTGCGATCAAAGCACCGGTGGCCGTGTAACCGTATGACCATCCTGACGCTCATCGTCGCCCGCGCCCGTAACGGCGTGATTGGCCGCAACAACACGCTGCCCTGGCGGCTTCCCGAAGATCTCGCGCACTTCAAGCGCACCACGATGGGCGCGCCCATCGTGATGGGCCGCAAGACGTACGATTCAATCGGCCGCCCGCTGCCGGGCCGACGCAACATTGTCGTCACGCGCAATGCCAAGCTCGAACTGCCGGGCTGCGAGATCGCATTTTCGATGGAAGATGCGCAGCGCCTGTGCGTCGGCGCCGAGCAGATCTTTCTGATCGGCGGCGCACAGCTGTACGCGGATGCCCTCCCGAGCGCAGACCGCCTGATCGTCACGGAAATCGACGCCGATTTCGAAGGCGACGCGCACTTTCCCGCGCCCGACCCCAAGCTCTGGCACGAAGTCGCACGCGAGACGCACCACGCGGCAGCACCCAACGATTTCGACTATGCGTTTGTTACGTACGAACGCCCGCCATCTGACGAGCAATAATCCCAGCAGGCCATAAAAAAACGCGCTCAGTTTCGAGCGCGTTTTTTATTTCGGCAGTGACGATTTATTCGCCGGCAATTGTCATCTGTTCGATCAAGATCGAGCCAGTTTCCTTCGTACCACGCACGAGCGCATCGGCACCGATGGCGACGATCTGGCGGAACATCTCACCCAGGTTGCCGGCAATCGTGATTTCTTCCACCGGATACTGAATCACGCCGTTTTCAACCCAGTAGCCTGACGCGCCGCGCGAGTAATCACCCGTCACGTAGTTCACGCCCTGGCCCATCAGCTCGGTGACCAACAGGCCCGTACCCATACGGCGCAGCATGCCGGCAAAGTCATCCTCAGGCGTGGTCTTGTCGGAGAACAACGTCAGGTTGTGCGAGCCGCCGGCATTGCCCGTGGTTTGCATGCCGAGCTTGCGCGCGGAATACGTCGACAGAAAGTAGCCCTCCACCACGCCGTTCTTCACCACATCGCGGCGCTGCGTGCGTACGCCCTCCTCGTCGAAAGGCGCGCTACCCATGCCGTTGAGGACGTGCGGGTCTTCCGTGATCTGCACATGCGGCGCGAAAACTTCCTTGCCCAGCGTATCGAGCAGGAACGTCGACTTGCGATACAACGCGCCGCCCGACACCGCCTGCACAAACGCCCCCAGCAAACCCGCCGCCAACGGCGCCTCGAACAACACCGGGCACTTGCGCGTTGTCAGCCGGCGCGCGGACAAACGCGCCAGCGCACGTTCCGCCGCGTACTTGCCGATCGCTTCCGGTGCGGCCAGATCGTCCGGCGAGCGCTTGGATGAATACCAATCGTCGCGCTGCATATGCGCGCCCGAACCGGCGATCGGCGCGGCCGAAATGAAGTGACGCGAATACGGGTAGCCCGCCATGAAACCGCGCGACGTGGCCAACACAAAGTGCGAATGCTGCGCCGAGATGCTCGAGCCATCGCTATTGCGGATCTTCGGGCTTACGGCAAAGGCAGCGGCTTCAGCGGCGCGTGCGATCTCAACGGCGGCTTCCGCATCGATCATCCACGGGTGATAGAGCTGCAGGTCTTGCGGGTGCTTCTCCAGCAGTTCTTCTTCTGCCAAACCGGCGCAATCATCATCGGCGGTGAAGCGCGCAATGTTGTAGGCAGCCTCGACGGTGGACCGCAGCGCCGCCGGCGAAAAGTCTGACGTGCTGGCGTTGCCACGCTTCTTGCCGAGCATGACCGTCACGCCAACAATCTTGTCGCGGTTCTGCTCGATGGTCTCGATCTCGCCCTTGCGCACCGTGACCGACAGGCCTTGGCCTTCGGAGATTTCCGTTGCGGCATCGGAGGCGCCGAGTTCGCGTGCAATGCGGAGCACATCGGTGGCCATCTCCTCGAGCTGCTCGCGGCGGTAGGCAAACACAGGGGCGGTCTTGGAATCGGGCGTTTGAGACATAGGCAATGGAGGGGAGAAACGGGTGCCGGGATTTTGCCAAAAGCGGGCAAGAACTGGCGAAAGCGCCCATCATAGCAAGATACAATGCGCGCCATGAGCCGAGCATCCCGACACAACCCCACGTATCTCCAACCCGTCGTGCGCACCGACATCGGTGACGAGGACGATCCGGATACGCCCAAGAGCAAATCGCAGCGCAAGCGCGAGGTGAATGCCTTGCAAGACCTGGGCACTGCCCTGGAAGCACTGCCCAAGGACAAACTCGCCAAGGTGCCGCTGCCCGAAAAGCTGCTCGACGCCCTGCGCGAAGCCAAACGCACCACCGCCCATGAAGGCAAGCGCCGCCAGATGCAGTACATCGGCAAGCTGATGCGCGCCTTAACCGACGAGGAAGTGGAGGCCATTCGCCGCGTCCTGGCCACCTTCGTTGGCGCCTCGAAAGCGGAAACCGCACGCCTGCATGCCATCGAGCGTTGGCGCGACCGCCTGATCGCTAGCGACGACTCCGTTACCGAGTTCATTGCAGCGCACCCGGATTCCGACGTGCAGGCGCTGCGTACGCTGGTGCGCAATGCACGCAAGGAAGCACAGTTGGCCAAGCCGCCCAAGTCGTCGCGCGAGCTGTTCCAAATGGTCAAGCAGGCCCTGTCGGCCAACGACCGCGACGAAGACGACGCCGATCAACCCGAAGCCGAAGACGACGAAGCATGACAGCCCCCGCCCCCTCCGCGCCGATCACCCGTCATCACGCCGACGAACTGATCGTTGGCTTCGTGTCGATTTCGGACCGCGCCTCGGCCGGCACGTATCAGGATGAAGGGATTCCCGCGCTGCGGGACTGGTTTGGCACCGCGCTCTCATCGCCATGGCAAGGGGTGGAGCGGCTGATTCCGGATGATCAAGCGGCGATTGCCGAAACACTGATCGACCTCGTCGACCATGCTGGCTGCGATTTGGTGCTCACCACGGGCGGCACCGGACCGACGCGTCGCGATGTGACGCCCGAAGCCACGCTGGCCGTCGCCACCAAGGAAATGCCAGGTTTCGGCGAGCAGATGCGCCAGATCAGCCTGCATTTCGTTCCGACGGCGATTCTGTCGCGTCAGGTGGCGGTGATCCGCGAAACGCCGTCGCGCGCCACGCTGATCATCAACCTGCCCGGTCAGCCGCGCGCCATCAAGGAAACGCTGGAAGGCTTGAAGGATGTGGAAGGCCGCGCCACGGTGCCGGGCATCTTTGCGGCCGTGCCGTACTGCATCGACCTGATCGGCGGCCCGTATGTCGAGACGCACGACAGCGTGGTGAAGGCCTGGCGGCCCAAGCACGCTGTGCGCGCAAAACCCCTGCAGGTTTAACGCTTACGGGGCCACCGAAGACGCCAGCGCTTCAGCGTCCGGCGTTTGCGGCACGTCGCGGATGAAGTGCTCGCGGTAATAGCGCAGCTCTTCGATCGACTCGATGATGTCTGCGAACGCCGTGTGCCGCTGGTGCTTCGTAAAGCCCTTGGCAATGGCCGGCTGCCAGCGCTTGCAGAGTTCCTTGAGCGTGGAGACGTCCAGGTTGCGGTAGTGGAAGTACTCCTCGAGCTTGGGCATGTAGCGCGCCATGAAACGGCGGTCCTGGCAAATAGAGTTGCCGCACATCGGCGACTTGCTCTTCGGTACCCACTTCTTGAGGAACGCCAGCAGTTCGGCTTCCGCTTCCGCTTCGGTCGTGGTCGACGCCTTGACCTTGTCAATCAGCCCCGAACGGCCGTGCGTTCCCTTGTTCCAGGCGTCCATGCCGTCGAGCAGCTCGTCGGACTGATGAATCACCAACACGGGGCCTTCAGCGAGGATGTTCAACTCCGAATCCGTCACCACCACGGCCACTTCGATGATGCGGTCGTTTTCGGGGCTCAGGCCGGTCATCTCCATGTCGAGCCAAACGAGGTTGTTATCGCTCTTGGCGGCAACGCGGTTGGCGGGCGAGGAGGATGCAACGGACGAAACAGGGGTACTCACTGGGGTGCTCACTCAAGGGCCTTGAGAAAATGACTGAAGGCTATAATTTTCGCATATCTGATAGGTGTTTCCCCACATGCCCGCCTTTACCGCTGTATTCCTGATCGCCCTTGTACTGATGTCCGCCGCGCGCCTGTGGCTGGCCGCGCGGCAAGTCCGTCACGTGGCGCGTCACCGTGATGCCGTGCCTGCGCAGTTCGCCGAGTCGATCACGCTGGACATGCACCGCAAGGCCGCGGACTACACCATCGCCCGCACCCGTCTGGCGATGCTGGAAGTGCCGGTTCAGGCCGCCCTGCTGATCGCGCTGACGCTGTTCGGCGGACTGAACTGGGTCAACCAGGCATGGCTGGGCGTGTTTGGCCCCGGTTATGCGTATGGCGTGGCGCTGATCGCATCAGTCATCGCGATCAGCAGCGTGATCGAGCTGCCGTTTTCGCTGTACGGGCAGTTCGTCGTCGAAGAACGATTCGGCTTCAACCGGATGACGTTCAAGCTATGGTTAGCCGACAACCTCAAGGGCTTGGCCATCGGCACCGTGCTGGGTCTGCCGCTGCTGCTGGCGGTGCTCTGGCTGATGGACAAGATGGGCGCGTACTGGTGGCTATACACCTGGATCGTGTGGATGGCGTTCATGCTGTTTGTTCAGGCGATCTACCCGAACGTCATCGCACCGCTTTACAACAAGTTCACCCCGCTGCAGGACGAGGAAATGCGCTCTCGCATCGAAAGCCTGCTCAAGCGCTGCGGCTTCGCCAGCAAGGGCCTGTTCGTGATGGATGGCAGCCGCCGCAGCGCCCACGGCAACGCTTACTTCAGCGGCTTTGGTGCAACCAAGCGCATCGTCTTCTTCGACACGCTGCTCGCCCGCCTGAATCCGTCCGAAATGGAAGCCGTGCTCGCGCATGAGCTAGGCCATTTCAAGCGCCACCACATCACCAAGCGCATCGCCGTGACGTTCGTGCTGAGCCTCGGTGCGCTGGCGCTGCTCGGCTGGCTTATGACGCGCACGTGGTTCTACCTGGGTCTTGGCGTCGCACCCAACCTGTTCTCCGACAACCACGCGCTGGCGCTGATGCTGTTTTTCCTGGTGCTGCCGGTGTTCACGTTCTTCGTCTCGCCGCTGGCGAGCCTGTCGTCGCGCAAGGACGAATACGAAGCGGATGCCTTCGCCGCCGAGCACGCCGACGCCAATCAACTTGTCTCGGCGCTGGTCAAGCTGTTCCAGGACAACGCATCGACGCTCACCCCGGACCCGGTCTACTCAACGTTCTACTATTCGCACCCGACTGCATCGCAGCGCGTGGAGCGCCTTGTGCAGGCTCGCACGGCATGACGCGCGGCAAACCGGGCCGCACCCATAAGCAGGCAGCCACCGGCGAACACGGGCTTGTCATCGCCGCGCACGGGCGCCATTACTTGGTAGAACGCGAGGGCGGCGGCTTCCTGCAATGCTTCCCGCGCGGCAAGCGCAGCGAATGCGCTGTCGGCGATCGGGTGGTCTATGAAGCCACCGCCGTCGACCAGGGCGTCGTCGTACGCGTTGACGAGCGCCGCAACCTGCTCCACCGCTCCGACCAGTTCAAATCGAAGGTGCTGGCAGCGAACCTGGATCAGATCATCATCATGCTCGGCACCGAGCCGAGCTTTTCGGAAGATCTGCTTGGCCGCGCGCTTGTCGCGGCAGAATCCCTCGGCCTCACCCCACTGATCCTGCTCAACAAGATCGACCTGACCGCGCGGTTGGAGACGGCTCGCTCACGCCTGGCCCTCTACCGAGAGCTGGGTTACACGATCGTGGAATTGACCGTCCATGGCGCGCCGGACGCCGCGCACGCCGCGCTCGAACCGCACGTGGCTGCGCGCGCTTCGATCCTGATCGGACAATCGGGCATGGGCAAATCATCGCTGCTGAACCTGCTGATTCCGGGCGTGGACGCGCAAACGCGCGAGATCTCCGAGAAGCTGGATTCCGGCAAGCATACGACCACGTTCACGCGGCTCTATCACCTACCCGCTGAATGGGGCCAGGGCGGCGTGCTGATCGACTCGCCGGGCTTCCAGGAATTCGGCCTGCATCACCTGAGCGAAGGCATGTTGGAACGCGCCTTTCCCGAATTCCGCCCCCGCCTAACCGAGTGCCGCTTTTATAACTGCCGGCACCTGCAAGAACCTGGCTGTGGCATTCTGGGTGCGATGGCCGAAGGCAAGATCGATCCACGGCGGCACCAGCTTTATGCGCAACTGCTGCACGAATCGGAGCAACAGAAGCCTTGGTAGCGGCTTCGTAACACGTTCGGGGGAGCTGGGATGAAGTTGCTGATCAGCAGTTCATCGCTCGGCATGGCGGCACACTGGCAGAACGTGCTGTCTGCAGCCGGCATCCGCACCGAGCTGCGCAACATTTACCTGAGCAGCGTAGCGGGTGATGTTCCGCCGCAGGACTGCGCAGCGCAAGTCTGGCTCGTGAACCCCTCGCAGGAAGCGCAGGCTCAAGCGCTGCTCGATCAAGCGCAGCATCCGCCCACCGGGCCGGCATGGCGTTGCGTGCATTGCGGAGAGAGTCACGAGCCGCAGTTCGCCCAATGCTGGCGCTGCGGCAAAGACCGCGAGGATGCGGCCTGATTGATCGTTCAGCGGCTAGGCGTCGTGCCGCATCAGCCCAGCCACACGGCAATCGACAGCATCGCCAGCAGCAGCATCCACAGCACCACCGCGCGCCACACCAGCCCCACAGCTGACTGCAGCGTGCGGACATTCGGCTCCTGCCCCACTTCCATCGGATAGGCGCCGTCTTCGTCGGCAATGCTGTCGACCGAATCGCGTTGCGCAATGGGCGTACCCAGGCGCACGCCGAGTGCGCCGCCCCCGGCCGCCAGCAGGATGCCATTCACTTCGTCGTTCCACTTGGCAGCGCGGTTGCGCCACGCGTACACGGCATCTTCAAAGTTACCCACGATGGAGAAGCCAATCGCAGTCAGGCGCGCGGGGATGTAGTCGATGACGAAAAATGCCTGACGGGCGAATAGGCCCAGCGCGGGGCTGCGCTCCGTCGACGTGTCGCTCCAGTGGCGAGCGAGGTATTCAGCGCCGCGGTACAGCACAACGCCCGCCGGCCCGATCGGCACCAGGAACCAGAAGAACACGCCAAACACGTGACGATGCGCCGCCACGATCGCGCATTCGAGCGTGTGGCGGACGATCTCGTTGACAGGCATGTCGGTCGTGTCCTGCCCCGACCATTCGTTGAGCAGCAGGCGCGCAGTGACAACGTCATCGCTGCGCAGCGCCTCGTGGATATCGGTGAAGTAGTGGCTGAACTGGCGGAAGCCAAGCGTCAGGTAGACCATCAGCACGTTCCACAGGAACGCCAGCCCAAGGCTGATCGACGACAGGAGGTAGTGCACCAGCGCCACGACTACCACGGCCGGCAGCGTAACCACGCACCAAGCGAGCACGGCATCGCGACGATGGCCCGTGTCGAACCATTCTTCTGCCCGCGCGGCCAGTGCGCGTACGACGTCGTAGATCGGGTTGTCCCGGCTGAGCGCACGGAACTGTTCAAGAATCAGCGCGCAGAGTACGGAGAAAAAAGTCATTGGAAGGGCGTTGCGAAGGCGTGGATCACGCCGTGGAGGCGATGTGCAAGACGATAGCACACAGCGTGCGCGCAACAGCGCACCTTGGGGCTCATATTCGCGCCAACGCTACGCTGCCAGCAGGTGATACAGGTTGCGCAGCATGCCCGCCGTCGCGCCCCAGATGAAGTGATAACCAGCGTCTGGCGCTTGGTCAGATCGCCGATACGGCATCGCGTAGAAACGACGCACACGGTCTTCCCAACGCAGCTCGCGCACTTCGTGGTTGGCTGGGTCCATCAAGAAGGCCAGCGGCACTTCAAACACCTCGGCCACTTCGCTGGGGTCGGGTTGAAGCGTGAAATCGGGCGCCAGCAGTCCGACAATCGGACTCACGTGGAAACCCGTCCCGGTGATGTAGTCAGGAAGGCGACCGATCACCTCAATGTGATTCGCACTGATGCCGACCTCTTCCATCGTCTCGCGCAGCGCCGTGTCGACCATGTCGAGGTCGAAATCTTCCCGCCCGCCGCCCGGAAAGCTGACCTGGCCGGCATGTTGACTAAGCGACGCATTGCGTTGCGTCAGCAGCACCGTCAGACCCACCTCGCGCTGCACCAGCGGCACCAACACCGCCGCCTCGCGCAACTTGAGCGAAGCATCGATCAGGCGGGATTCATCCGTCTGCTCCGGCTGCCAGTCGGGCGGCATCTGCAGCCGTGCGCGTACGAACTCGGCGGTCAACCGCGCGACCTCGAGCGCCGGCAACGATGCCTCGGTCGGCACCACCGGCAACTGCTCAGGATCGAACAAGGGACGGCGCATCGGATCGGAATGAATAGTGATGGGCTAAAAATACATATGCGGTCAATCTTCCGCCGCAAAAGAGAAAAAAGGCACCCGAAGGTGCCTTTTCGCAACGCGCGCAGATTACTCCGCTACGGCTTCCTTGCGCTTGAAGGTCAGCTTCTCCTTGATGCGTGCCGACTTGCCCGAGCGTTGGCGCAGGTAGTACAGCTTCGCACGGCGCACATCACCGCGACGCTTCACTTCGATGCTAGCCAGCAGCGGCGAGTACAGCTGAAACGTACGCTCCACGCCTTCGCCCGAAGAGATCTTGCGAACGATGAACGACGAATTCAGGCCACGATTGCGCTTGGCAATCACGACGCCTTCATACGCCTGCACACGCTTGCGGGTGCCTTCAACGACGTTCACGTTGACGATCACGGTGTCACCAGGGGCGAACGGGGGGATCGTCTTGTTGGCCGTCAGGCGCTTGATTTCTTCCTGCTCGATTTGCTCGATGATATTCATCTTTTTCTCCTAGACCATCATGCCGGCGTTTTGCCTGATCGGTTGACCGCGGCCCCGGTAGAGGATGGGAACTTCATTTGGTCGAACCTTCCGGTGTGGAAGCCTCTGACCCCTTTGCCGTTATCGCCGCGGCAGCGAGGAAGACCTCATCGCTGCGGGACAACAAACCCTGCTTGCGCGCTGCCTCGATCAGATCGGGCCGCTTGCGCATCGTATTCAACAGCGCCTGCTGGCGGCGCCACTTCTCGATCTCGGCGTGGTGACCACCCAGCAGCACATCGGGCACACGCACACCTTCATATTCTTCCGGCCGCGTGTAGTGCGGGCAGTCGAGTAAACCGTTGACGAAGCTGTCTTGCACCGCCGACTGCGCATCGCCCAGCACGCCGGGCAACTGCCGCACTACGGCGTCGATGATCGCCATCGCTGCAATCTCTCCGCCGGAGAGGACGAAATCGCCAAGGCTGATTTCTTCATCTACGCGACGGTCGACCAGTCGTTGATCGATCGCTTCATAGCGTCCGCACAGCAACGTGAGCGCCGGCAGTTGCGCCAGCTCCATCACCCGCTTGTGCGTAAGCGGCTTGCCTTGCGGCGACAGCAACACCACATGCGAAGCCGCCGGCGCTTGCGCTTCATGAATCGCGTCCAGCGCGGCTTCCAGCGGCTTGGCCAACATCACCATGCCTGGACCACCGCCGTAAGGGCGATCGTCCACAGTGCGGTAGTTGTCCGTCGTGAAATCGCGCGGGTTCCAGGTGCGCAACGTGTACACCTGCTGCTTGGCTGCACGGCTGGTGATCCCCCAGTCAGTGAGCGCCCCGAACATGTCCGGAAACAGCGAGACGACGTCGAACTGCATCGCCGAATTCTCCGGCCGCATGTTCAGTAATCCAGACCCCAGTCGACGACGATGCGCTTGCCCGCGACATCCACCGACTTCACGTAAACCTCGACAAACGGCACGAGCCGCTCAACCTCGCCCTCACCGACGATACGCAGGACTTGATGCGCACCGTTGTCGATCAGGCCGCCCACCGTGCCAAGCGTTTCCTGTTGCTCGTTGACGACCGTGGCGCCGATCAGATCGACCCAGTAGAACTCGTCATCGTCCGGCTCGGGAAAATCGGCCCGGCTGACCCACACGGCATAGCCGCGCAGTGCCTCGGCGACATTGCGATCGGGCGCGGCAGGCGAACCCGCCACCACCGTGCCGCTATGCTCACGCGACGTGCCGACGGGAAACACCCGCCAGTCTGCCGACGTTGCCAGTGCCCCAGCAGCCGGCTTGAGCCACCAGGTGCGAGCATTCAGCAGCGCATCGGCATCGCCGTGCAACTGGACCTTGATCCAACCGCGAATACCGTAGGCCCCACCGACATAACCCACCTCGACGAGATCGCCTGGGAGCGTCGGATTGGTGCCTGCGCCCGGGCGCATGGCTTGAAGCCGTTCAGCAACCTTTTGCGAGGTTGCTTGCGTTGCGGCAGCCACAGGACCGGGCCGTGTCGATGCGGCGCGCGTCACAGCAGGAAGTGCTCGGACGGCACCGTCGATCGACGCATGCTAAAACTTAGGCAGCAGCTTTCTTGCCGTTTTGCTTCACCAGACGGGCAACCGTCGGCGACAGTTGTGCGCCCACGCCTTCCCAATAGGTCAGGCGGTCTTGCACGATGCGCAGACCTTCTTCGCCTTCACCGGCGAGCGGGTTGTAGAAACCGACGCGCTCGATGAAACGGCCATCACGGCGGTTACGCGAGTCGGTCGCAACGATATTGAAGAACGGGCGCTTCTTGGAGCCACCGCGGGCCAGACGGATCACGACCATGGATCTATTCCTTGAAAAACTGGGTATGCGTACAGAGAAACACGCAAGTATAGCGCAATTTCTCCGACCAAACAAACACTTAGGCGTAGCGAATGGAGATGCCGGGCGGCACGCGCGGCAAGGACGGTACGTAAAGGCCGCCATTGTGGTCGCAGCTTGGCTTGGTGGAGTGGCTGCGGCGCTCGCCAAGCTCCCCATCGAGACACTCCATGTACCGCCCGGCTTCCGTGTCGAAGTGCTGACCGACGCGATGCCGGCCGCACGTGAAATGGCGCTTTCTCCAGCCGGCATTCTTTATGTCGGGAGCCGCGCCGGCAAAGTCTACGCGATGTCATTGCAGACGCCGAATGCGCCCATCCATGTGGTGGCGTCTGGGCTGCAACTCCCTGTTGGCGTGGCATGGCGTGACGGCAACCTGTATGTGTCTGCGGTTTCGCGTGTGGTGCGGCTCGATGGCATCGACAAACGACTCGGCAATCCGCCCGAGCCCGTGGTCATCAATGACAAGCTGCCGACGGAAACGCATCACGGTTGGAAATTCATCGCATTCGGGCCAGACGGAAAACTGTATGTGCCTGTTGGCGCACCCTGCAATATCTGCCGCCCCGATGAAAACCGGTACGCCAACATCATGCGCATGAACGCCGACGGCAGCGGACTGGAACTGGTGGCGCGAGGCATTCGCAACACGGTCGGCTTCGACTGGCACCCGACCACGCACGAATTGTGGTTCACCGACAACGGCCGTGATCTGATGGGTGACGATGTGCCCGACGACGAACTGAACCGCATCACTCAACCCAATCCGCACTTCGGCTACCCGTTCTGCCACGCGGGCAACATTCCGGACCCGGAATTCGGCGCCGGACACCCTTGCAGCAACTACGTGCCGCCTGCCGCCAAGCTCGGGGCGCACGTGGCGGCGTTAGGCATGCGGTTCTATGCAGCGGGCAGCTTTCCGACGGAGTACCGGAACAACATCTTCATTGCCGAGCACGGCTCGTGGAACCGATCGTCGAAAGTGGGCTACCGCGTCATGCGCGTCGCATTGGACGCTGCTGGCAATGTGACGAAGCAGGAACCGTTCGCGCAGGGCTGGCTGCAAGGCGAACAGGCGTGGGGACGCCCAGCCGATGTGCTCGTGGCACCCGACGGCAGCCTGCTGGTGTCCGACGACTTGGCCGGCGCTGTGTATCGCATCCGCTACACCGGGAAATGACCTCGGCGTCGCCCCTCGCCATGGCAAAGCGTGGACGAAACATCTCGTTACACGGGTAACGTTCGGACAGTGGATGCCTACTGAGTGAAGCCTTACATTGACAAGCATGAACACGCGCTGCCGATCTCTGTTGCACACACCAGAAGCACGCGGCGCGTGGCGCTCTCGAATCCTTGCCCGACAGGAGATAGCCATGCCGATTCGCGCATTGCTTCGCCCCTTGGCGGCAGGCGTTCTGATCGTCGCCTCTGCGGGCGCTGTGGCTGCCAACGCATCGGCGCGTCAAGCCGCCGTCGCCTTTGCAAAATCCGCCCTGCCCGTCTGGACGCAAATGGCACAGACGATGCCGCAGGAGCGTCCGTTGGTGGCGCAATTCTTTGCCGACACGCGTAGTGAGCAGGCCGCCCGCATCCGCGCGCAAATGGAGCGCATGGAGGCACGCGCCCGCGCCGATGATCGCCTCAATGGCCGGGTTCAACCTCGGGATGGCGGCGGCCGCGGCGACTGGCAGCAACAGCAAGAACGCATGCGCCAGGAGCGCGGCAACGGCGACCAAGGTAACTGGCGCGGCTCGCGCCGAGGCTGAGGGACATACGCCGCCGCATTTCGCATCCCGGAACTTGCCGGGGGCACCTGAGTCGGATTGGATGTCACGCGCACACGTTTGGCGTGCCCGTGGCATCACACCAATCACAACGACAACAGGTGCTCTAATGTCATTTCCCCTCCATCGCCACGTGCGGCTTATCCTCGGCCTGATCTGGACCACGGCCTTTATGCTGATGCTCGCTCACCTGCTCTACGGTGAAGTCGGTTCGCGCCATCAAGCACCCCAGCTACAGCAAGACGCGACGGTTTCGATGAGCGTCCCGTCGCTGCGTCCGGTTCCGATTTAGTGATCCTGCCTCTCCTGCCGCAAGCGCTCCGCAGCGTTGCGCGCATCTGGCCGCACTGACGGCCTCTTCTTCCAGTTGCTGATGCATCTTTAGGACGCGCTCCCGGCGCCGCCATTTTGGCTGCGCCGCGGTTGATGTTGGGCGTAGAATGCGCGGCGCTGTCTCTTGCCGTGTGTCCACCGCCCGCTATGCCTACGACCGCTCTCCAGAAAAAATCCAAGCTGTTGACCGTGCTGCTCGCCTTCCTGTTCGGTAGCGTGGGCGCGCATCGCTTCTACCTCAAGGGCGGACGCGATTTCTGGGCGTGGTCGCAAGTGCTTGCCATGGCGCTCGGCGCGATTGGCGTGGCGCTGCTGTGGTCGACGCAGCGTGCGAGCGTCCCGGGCTGGGTCTGCGCAATAATCGGTGGATCTTCAGTGCTGGCGGGCTATCTGTCTGCGCTGGTCTACGGCCTGCGCCCCGACGAAAAATGGGATGCGCAATTCAATGCCGACGGCGCGCCCACACATTCGGGCTGGCCTGTCGTTCTGCTCAGTATCCTCACGCTGATGATCGGCACAGGCCTGCTGATGGCCGGTCTCGCCATCACTTTCCAGACGTATTTCGAAACGCAGGTGCAGGCAGCGAAAGAACTGTCGCAGTAGTCAAAACAAGCTGCCCTGGCGCTCATCGACCGACTTTCGCGGCTTGATGGCGCGCGCCGGAGGTTTGAACTGCGAGGTATCGAGCACCAGTTCGTTGTACCGGTGGTAACTGAAGCCGAGCCTGTCGGCGGTCTTGTAGAAACGCTGCCGCAATAAGTCCGCCCAAATGCCGGTGCCGCGCATGCGCGTGGCGAAATCCGCCTTGTAATCCTGCCCACCGTGCAGATCGCGAATACGGTTCATCACGCGTTGCGCCCGATCCGGAAAATGCGCCGTCAGCCAATCCTGGAACACCGCGTTCAGCTCATTCGGCAAGCGCAGCACGATGTAGCTCGCGTACGTGGCGCCCGCCTCGTGCGCAGCCTCCAGAATCTGCTCCATGTGGTCGTCCGTGATGAACGGAATCATCGGCGCGACGCTGACTCCCACCGGAATGCCCGCCTCGGCCAGCGTGCGAATCGTGCGCAGGCGGCGCGATGGCGTGGCGGCGCGAGGCTCCAGCTTGCGCGCCAGATCGGCGTCGAGCGTGGTGATCGTGACGGCGGCTACGACGAGGTTCTTTGCCGCCATCGGGGCGAGCAGATCGATGTCGCGCTCAATCAATGTCGACTTGGTGATGAGCCCGACAGGGTGATCGCAATCGTGCAGCACCTGTAGCACGTCGCGCGTGATGCGCAACTCGCGCTCGATCGGCTGATACGCATCGGTGTTCACGCCCAGCGCAATCGCCTCGCAACGGTAGCCGGGCTTGGCCAACGTCTCATGCAGCACCTCGGCGGCATTGGCTTTCGCGAACAGCTTGGTCTCAAAATCGAGGCCCGGCGACAACTCCAGATACGCATGCGTGGGCCGCGCAAAGCAGTACACACAACCATGCTCACACCCGCGATACGGATTGAGCGACACCCCAAACGGAATATCCGGCGACTGGTTATGGCTCAGGATCGAGCGCGCACGTTCGATGGAGACGGAGGTCTGGATGCGCGGCGGCGCGTCATCCGGATCGAGGTGCCCGACGAGCGGTTGCCAGCCGTCGTCGACGCGCGTGCGTTCGTCGCGTTCGAAGCGGCCTTGCAGATTGGAAGTGGCGCCGCGCCCCTTGCGAGAGACGTGGCGATCGGACATATCGGACACAGCAGAACAGAATGGATGCGGGGGCTTGCTGATCCTATCGCATCCGCCCCCGCCCCGCTGCGGGTGACGCCGGCTACGCCTCGGGATCGAGCTTCACTTCCCAGAGCGATTTGCCATCGAGGTCGTGCAGCGACACGTGCATCGTGCGCGTGACCGGGTCGATCTTGGCACGGCCGTAATACTGCTGCAGCGCTGCCGGCGACTGGTTCTGCGGATTGTCCTTGGGAATGCTGATGTAGCGCAGGTCCGGCCCAAAGGTCTGATCCACTTCGTTCGGCCCGAACGTGCCCGCGTTGATCGGCCCACCGACGAATTCCCAGAACGGCTTGAACTCCGTGAACTTCGCGCGCGACGGGTGGTAGTACGTGGCCTGTGCGTAGTGCACGTCAGCCGTCACCCACACCACGTTCTGGATGTTCTCCTGCTTGATGAAGCGCAGGATCTCCGCCAGTTCCAGTTCGCGGCCCGACGGCGCGCCATCATCCGCATTGGCCCAGGCTTCGTAAGTGCCCTTGGGCACGTCCGGATTCAAATCGGGCACGATCAGCGAGATCGGCATGTCGCTGGCAATCACCTTCCAAGTCGCCTTCGACTGCTTGAGCGATTGCTTGAGCCACGCGGCCTGTGCCGGGCCGAGGAAGGCTGAATCGGCATCCAGCTTGGTCTGGCGGTTCGGCGAGTTGCGCCCGCGATAGCTGCGCTCGTCCAGCATGAAAACGTCGAGCAGCGGGCCGTATTGGAACGCGCGGTAGATCTGCTCGGGGTCGATCGGATTGAAGCGGAACGGGTTGTACTCGAACATCGCCTGCTTCGCGCGGGCGGCCAATAGCGACGCGCTGCGCTCTTGGTAGCGCTTCTCTTCCGGGCCGATTTGCTGCCCGGGATACCAGTTGTTGCGCACTTCGTGGTCGTCCCACTGCACGAGGAACGGCACTTCAGCCGAGAACGCCCGCTTGTTTTTGTCGAGCTGGTTGTAGGCGAAGGCACCCCGGTAGTCGTCGAGCGTTTGTGCAACGTGCGACTTGGCCTCGGTGACGAGGTTGGTCCACATCGAGCCGTCGGGCAGTTTCACCTCGGCCTGGATCGGGCCGTCGGCGTAGATCTGGTCGCCGGAGTGGATGAAGAAGTCGGGCGATTCGCGACGCATCGCTTCGTACAGCCGATATCCGCCAAAGCGCTCGTTGATGCCCCAGCCCTGGCCAGCTTCATCGCCTGAGAAGACGAAGCAGATCGGGCGATTGGCCGACACGGGTGCCGTGCGGAAACGGCCGGTGACGGGCTCGCTGAAGACTTTGTCGTGCACAAGGTCCTGGAAGCGGACGCGGTAGAACAGGTCAGCGCCAGCGGGCAGGCCCGTCAAGTCAACGCGGGCTGTGAGCCCGCCGCTTTCGAGGGCCGCTGGGCCAACGCGACGCGCGACGCTCTTGAAGGCAGCGTCCGTGGAATATTCGACGATCATGCGCGCAGGCCGGTCGGTGCGGCTCCAAACGATGGCGCTGTAGGCCGTGATATCGCCACTCATCACACCGCCAGGCAGTTGCGGGCGCAGGCGGTCGGACGTCACGGCGGCCGGCGCGACACCCTGGGCCAGCACATCGCCAATACGCGAGCCGAGCAGCGCGGTGCCGCTGGCGGAAACGAGACCTTTGATAAGCGTGCGGCGGGTCGGCTTGAAGATCGGCTGGTCGGACATGCGGGCTCCGGTGTCGGTGATGAAGGTGCCGGCCAGCCTAAGGCGTTTCCGTGACAACGCTACGTCACGCGGCCCCTTCCGTCACATCGATGGCGAGCGTCTCCTTGATCTCTTCCATCACGATGTAACTCTTGGACTGCACTGCGCCGGGCAGTTGCAGCAGGATGTCGCCCAGCAAGCGGCGGTATTCGCTCATCTCGCGAATGCGCGCCTTGATGAGGTAATCGAAATCGCCCGAGACGAGGTGGCACTCCAGCACCTCGGGAATGCGCAGCACCTCGCGCCGGAACTGTTCGAACATGTTGCCGGACTTGCTTCCCAGGCTGATCTCCACAAACACCAGCAGCGACGCACCCAGCATGGCCGGGTTGAGCCGCGCGTAGTAACCCAGGATGAAATGCTCGCGCTCCAGCCGTTTGACACGCTCGATGCACGGCGTGATGGTCAGGCCGACCGCCTCGGACAGCTCCTTCATCGACAGCCTTCCGTCTTTTTGCAGCAGGTCGAGGATGCGCCGATCGAGCTTATCGAGGGCCCGGACGGGCTTGCGCTGGGTTCGCATGATTGAAAACGCCTGAAAATCGAAATTGTTTCTGTTTCCGACAAATATACAGAAACAATTGCTGGACTTCTACGAATACGATAGCGACATCTATCGCAAATGCATCTCTGGGGAGTATCACCATGCGCGTGCTCGTTCTTGGCAGCGGCGTGATTGGCGTGACCAGCGCCTATTACCTGGCCCGCGCGGGCCATGAAGTCACCGTCGTCGACCGCGAAGCCGGTCCGGCGCTGGAGACTAGCTTTGCCAATGCTGGCCAGATCTCGCCGGGCTACGCGTCGCCGTGGGCCGCCCCGGGCGTGCCGCTCAAAGCCATCAAGTGGATGTTCCAGCAGCACGCGCCGCTCTCCATCCGCCCCGACGGCACGCTCTTCCAACTCAAGTGGATGTGGCAGATGCTGCGCAACTGCGACGCCGCCAGCTATGCGCAAAACAAGGAGCGCATGGTCCGCCTGGCCGAGTACAGCCGCGACTGCATCCGCGACCTGCGCGCCGACACCGGCATCGCCTACGAAGGCCGCCAGCAAGGCACGCTGCAAATCTTCCGCACCCAGCAACAGCTCGACGGCGCCGCGAACGACATCGCCGTGCTCGAGCGCGCCGGCGTGCCCTACGAACTGCTTTCACGCGAAGACCTCGTGCGCAGTGAACCAGGCCTGGCCTCGACCCGCCACAAGCTGGCCGGTGGCTTGCGCCTGCCCAATGACGAAACGGGCGATTGCCAACTCTTCACCACGCGCCTCGCCGCGATGGCGGAAAAGCTAGGCGTGCGCTTCCGTTTCAACAGCACGATCAACAGCCTCATCTTCAAGAACGACGCCGTACGCGGCGCGCTGGTCGACGGCCAGCCGATCGACGCCGATCTCGTGGTCGTGGCGCTGGGCAGCTACAGCACGCCGTTCCTGAAGAATCTGGTGAACGTGCCGGTCTACCCGCTCAAGGGTTTCTCGATCACCGTACCGATGACGGACCCGGCGAAGAGCCCTGCATCCACCATCCTGGACGAGACCTACAAAGTCGCCGTGACGCGCTTTGACGACCGCATCCGCGTGGGCGGCATGGCGCAGATCGTCGGCTACGACAAACGCCTGGACCCGGGCAAGCGCAAGACACTGGAGTTCGTGGTCAACGATCTGTTCCCGGGTGCCGGGGATGTGTCGCGCGCCTCGTTCTGGACCGGCCTGCGCCCGATGACGCCAGACGGCACGCCCATCGTTGGCCAGACGCCCGTGCGCGGCCTGTGGCTCAACACTGGCCACGGCACGTTGGGTTGGACCATGGCATGCGGCTCGGGCAAGCTGCTGTCGGATCTGGTGTCCGGCCGCTCGCCCGCCATCCGCTCGGATGACCTGTCGGTGTATCGCTACCTGGGCGGCACGCAGATGCCGGCAACCAAGCCTGCGCTTGCCTGATCACCTGCGCTGCATGCAACAAAAAGGGAGGCCGAAGCCTCCCTTTTTTGTTCCACTGATACCGCTTAGAACTGCACTTCCGGCATCGCACCGATCGTCTCGCCGCCCGTCAGCACGCTCTGCGCAATACCGGGTGCCTGCGTGAGCAACACGTCAGCGAACACGCGCGCCGTGGCGATCTTCGCACCATAGAAGTTCGGGTCTTCGCTCTCGCGGTCGATGGCCACCAGCAACGCACGCGCCATCTGCCAACCCGACAGCACGATGCCGCACAGTCGCAGATACGGCACGCTGCCCGCGAACACGGCATTCGGCTGCGCCTTAGTCTGCGCGACCACAAAGTGCACCACCGATTCCAGTGCCTCGCGACCTGCTGCCAGACGCGCCCGCATCGCGTCGCAATGCGCACCGCCCTTTGCTGCCAGCGCCGCTTCCACCTTGGCGATTTCCGCGCAAATGCCCAGTGCCACTGCGCCACCATCCCGCACCGTCTTGCGGCCGATCAGATCGTTGGCCTGAATGGCCGTGGTGCCTTCGTAGATCGGCAGGATGCGCGCATCACGATAAAACTGCGCGGCGCCCGTCTCTTCGATAAAGCCCATGCCGCCGTGCACCTGCACACCCAAGCTCGTCACGTCGATCGACATCTCGGTGCTCCAGCCCTTCACGATCGGCACCAGGAATTCGTACAGCGCTGCGTTCTGCTTGCGCGCTGCGTCATCGGCCGCGTGATGGCCGGCATCGCACGCTGCAGCAGCCACATAGGCCAGGGCACGCGCGCCTTCGGTCATGGCGCGCATCGTCAGCAGCATGCGCTTGACGTCCGGGTGGTGAATGATGGCCACGGCCTTGGCAGCAGAGCCATCTACCGGGCGGCTCTGCACGCGGTCGCGCGCATACGCCACGGCCTTCTGATACGCGCGCTCCGACACGCCGATGCCCTGCATGCCCACCGCATAACGCGCCGCGTTCATCATGATGAACATGTATTCCAGGCCGCGATTTTCTTCGCCGACCAGCGTACCGATCGCCCCGCCGTTGTCGCCAAATTGCAGCACCGCCGTCGGGCTCGCCTTGATGCCGAGCTTGTGTTCGATCGACACGCAATGTGCATCGTTGCGCGCGCCCAGCGAGCCGTCTTCATTGACCATGAACTTCGGCACCACGAAAAGCGAAATCCCCTTCACGCCTTCCGGCGCGCCCGGCGTCCGCGCCAGCACAAGGTGGACGATGTTCTCGGCCATGTCGTGCTCGCCCCAGGTGATGAAGATCTTCGTGCCGAAAATCTTGAACGTGCCGTCGCCGACCGGCTCGGCGCGCGTGCGCACGAGTGCCAGATCGGAGCCCGCCTGCGGCTCGGTCAGGTTCATCGTGCCCGTCCATTCGCCCGAGATGAGCTTGGGAACGAAAAGCTGTTTCTGCTCTTCGGTGCCGGCCGTCAGCAACGCCTCGATGGCGCCATCCGTCAGCAGCGGACACAGTGCGAACGACAGGTTGGCCGCATTCAGCATTTCGATGCACGCCGTGGCGATCAGCTTGGGCAAGCCCTGCCCGCCGTATTCCAGCGGGTGCTGCACACCCTGCCAGCCGCCTTGGCCGAACTGGGCGAACGCTTCTTTGAAACCCGCGGTAGCCGTGACGACGCCGTCTTTCCAACTGCTCGGATTGCGGTCGCCTTCCGCGTTGAGCGGCGCAACCACTTCACCGGTAAAGCGCGCGCTTTCTTCCAGCACGGCCTGCGCTGTGTCGGCGGTGGCGTCTTCAAAGCCAGGCAGCTTGGCGACGTTGTCCAGGCCGGCCAACTCGTTCATCACGAACAGCATGTCCTTGACTGGGGCTTGATAGGTCATGTCTCTCTCCAACTCTTGTTAAGCGCGATCAGGACAGTGCCTCATCGAGTGCGCAACGCACTCTCCTGATGGCGCTCGCGTATAAAAAAGCCGTTTCCAAACAGGTCGGAAACGGCTTTGCGTCGGGCATTGCTGCGCGCTTCTCTTGATGCGCGCAGCGCGGTGCGATCAGCCCAGTGCGGTCACCAGCTCCGGCACGACAGCGTTCAGGTCACCCACGAGGCCGTAGTCCGCCACCTGGAAGATCGGCGCTTCCGGATCCTTGTTGATCGCGACGATCACCTTGGAATCCTTCATGCCGGCCAAGTGCTGGATCGCGCCCGAGATACCGACGGCGATGTACAGCTGCGGCGCGACGATCTTGCCGGTCTGGCCAACCTGGTAGTCGTTCGGCACGAAGCCCGCGTCCACCGCGGCGCGCGAGGCACCCAGCGCGGCGCCCAGCTTGTCCGCCAGCGGCGTCAGCACCTTGGTGTAGTTTTCGCCCGAGCCCACGCCACGGCCGCCCGACACGATGATCTTGGCGGCGGTCAGTTCCGGGCGGTCGCTCTTCGTCACTTCACGCGAGACGAATTGCGAGATACCTGCGTCAGCCACGGCGGTCAGGCTTTCGGTTGCAGCGGAGCCACCGGTAGCGGCAGCCGGGTCGAATGCCGTGCCGCGCACGGTGATCACCTTCACCTTGTCTGCCGATTGCACGGTGGCAATCGCGTTGCCCGCGTAGATCGGGCGCTCGAAGGTGTCCGGGCCGTCGACCTTGGTGATGTCGGACAACTGGGCCACGTCGAGCTTGGCGGCCACGCGCGGCAGGATGTTTTTGCCGTAGGCGGTGGCGGGTGCCAGGATGTGGCTGTAGTTGCCGGCAACGGCCAGGGCCTGCTCGGCGACGTTCTCGGCCAAGCCATCGGCAAACTGAGGCGCGTCGGCCAACAGCACCTTGGTCACGCCGGCGATTTGCGCAGCGGCCTGGGCGGCAGCGCCGCAGCCAGCGCCGGCCACCAGCACGTGGACGTCACCACCGCATTGGGCGGCTGCCGTCACGGTGTTCAGCGTCGCGGCCTTGATGGATTGATTGTCGTGTTCAGCAATAACGAGTGCGGTCATCTTGATCTGCCTGTTCGGTGTGCTTGAAGTTGCGTGCAGTTGCGGAGGGTTACAAACCCGCCGCTTACAGCACCTTGGCTTCCGTCTTGAGCTTGGACACCAGCGTGGCCACATCGGGCACCATCACGCCGGCGCTGCGCTTGGCGGGCTCAACCACCTTCAGCGTCTTCAGGCGCGGTGCAACGTCCACACCCAGGTCTTCCGGCTTGACCGTGTCGAGCTGCTTCTTCTTCGCCTTCATGATGTTCGGCAGCGTCACGTAGCGCGGCTCGTTCAGGCGCAGGTCGGTGGTGACCACGGCCGGCAGCTTGACCGACAGGGTTTCCAGCCCACCGTCCACTTCACGCGTGACCGAAGCCTTGCCGTCGGCAATCTGCACCTTCGAGGCAAACGTGGCTTGCGGCAGGCCGGCCAGCGCAGCCAGCATCTGGCCGGTCTGGTTGGCGTCGTCGTCAATCGCCTGCTTGCCGAGGATGATCAGCTGAGGCTGTTCCTTGTCGACCAGCGCCTTGAGCAGCTTGGCGACGGCCAACGGCTGCAGCTCTTCGGCAGTCTCGACCAGAATACCGCGGTCAGCGCCGATGGCCATGGCGGTGCGCAGGGTTTCCTGGCACTGCGTCACGCCGCACGAGACGGCGATCACTTCAGTAGCGACGCCCGCTTCCTTCAGGCGAACCGCCTCTTCCACGGCGATCTCGTCGAACGGGTTCATGCTCATCTTGACGTTGGCAAGATCGACACCGCTGCCGTCCGTCTTCACGCGAACCTTCACGTTGTAATCGATCACGCGCTTGACTGCGACCAGGACTTTCATGCGCTCACTCCACTAATTGATAAGACGATTTTGCAAAACGCCGGCCATTATAAGGGGGGCCGGTCGCTCGCGTAATTTTTCCGAACGGTCGTGCTATTTTAACCGCGAAAATTTGCCGGACGCCAGTCAAACGTCCGGCAATCTGTTCGGTAGAACCCTCTACCGGGTCACCGAGGGATCACAAAGTGGTTACCAAGCCACAATCACCGCATCTTTGTACTTCGTCTTGACGAAGGACTTCACGGCGTCGGAATGATACGCCTTCACCAGCTTGGCAACCCAGGGTTGGTCCTTGTCGGCGGCGCGGATGGCGATCACGTTGGCATACGGGCCTTTCGGGCTTTCGATGGCGATGCCGTCCTTGGTCGGGTCCAGGTTGGCCTTCTCGGCGTAGTTGCCGTTGATGGCGGCGGCATCTAGATCATCCAGCGAGCGCGGCAGTTGCGCGGCATCCAACTCGACAAACTTCAGCTTCTTCGGGTTCTCGGCCACGTCGCGCGGCGAGGCCTTGAAACCGGCGTTCGGCTTGAGCTTAATCACGCCTTGCGATTGCAGCAGCAGGAGCGCGCGGCCTCCGTTGGTCGGATCGTTCGGCAGGCCGAAGCGCGCACCGTCCTTCAGTTCCTTCAGCGACTTGATCTTCTTCGAGTAGATACCCATCGGGAAGGTGATGGTCTGGCCGACGCTCACGAACTTGTAGCCACGCGTGGCAATCTGGTCATCGAGATACGGCTGGTGCTGATAGCTGTTGGCGTCCAGATCGCCGGCGGCCAAGGCGGCGTTCGGCTGGATGTAATCGTTGAACTCGACGATCTGCAGCTTCAGGCCATCCTTCTCGGCGACCTTCTTCACTTCTTCCATGATCTCGGCGTGCGGGCCGGCGGTGACGCCGATCTTGATCGGCTTGCTCTGCGCCAGGGCGCTGCCTGCGACCAATGCCAGTGCGGCACCAAGACTCGCGGACCATTGCAGCAGTTGACGGCGATTCATTGTGTTTCCTCGTTGTGTCTGTCGATTGGGTGATTAACGGTGGCTCAGGCGGCGCACGAGCCAATCGCCCGTCGATTGCACCGCCTGCACAAAGACGATCAGGATGACGACAACCGCCAGCATGATGTCCGATTCGTAGCGCTGATAGCCATAGCGAATGCCCAGATCGCCCAGGCCGCCACCGCCGATGGTACCGGCCATGGCCGAGTAGCCGACAAGACTGACGAAGGTGATCGTCAGGCCAGCGAGGATACCGGGCATCGCCTCGGGCAACAGCACCTTGTAGACGAGTTGACCCGTCGTAGCACCCATCGATTGGGCGGCTTCGATCAGGCCTCGGTCCACTTCGCGCAACGCGGTCTCGACCAGCCGAGCAACAAAAGGAATCGCAGCAATCGTCAGAGGCACGATGGCTGCGGCGGTGCCGATGGAGGAGCCCGCCAGCAGGCGCGTGAACGGAATCACCGCGACCAGCAGGATGATGAACGGCACCGAGCGCACAGCATTGACGACAAGACCAGCCACGCGGTTGAACACCGGCGCCGACAGCACGCCGCCCGAAGCCGTCAGATACAGCAGCACGCCCAGCGGCACGCCGAACAGCGCTCCAATGCCGCCGGACACGCCAACCATGGCGAGCGTTTCCCAAAAGGCCGGCAGGAACAGATCGGTCAGGTCAGACCACATGGTTGATCTCCTCGACCACCACGCCTTGCTCGCGCAGGAAGTTCATCGCGTTGTTGATATCGGAGGTTTCGCCCGACGCCAGGATCGCCAGCGAGCCAAAGGCCTGGCCCTGGATCTCGTCAATATGGCCGTGCAGGATGTTGAAGTCGAGCCCGTAGTTGCGGATCGCCTGCGCCAGCACCGGTTGGTCCACGCCTGCGCCGGTAAAGGCGAGACGGAACAGGTGGTCGCGGCCACCTTGCTCACGTGCGGTGAGACGGCTTTCCACGCGCGCCAGAACGGAGGGCGGCAGCTCTTGCGAGATCACCTCCCCGATGAGCGCGCGCGTCACGTCATGCGCGGGCTTCAGGAACACGTCAATCACGCGGCCCAGTTCCACCACCCGGCCGGCGTCGAGCACCGCCACCCGGTCGCACACCTGCTTGATGACTTCCATCTGGTGCGTAATCAGCACGATGGTCAGACCCAGTTCGCGGTTGATCTTGCGCAGCAGGTCAAGAATCGAGCGCGTGGTCTCCGGGTCCAGCGCGGAGGTCGCTTCGTCGGAGAGCAGCACATCGGGCTGGCTGGCGAGGGCGCGGGCGATGCCAACGCGCTGCTTCTGGCCACCGGAAATCTGCGCAGGGTAGCGGTCCTTGTGTGCAGACAGGCCCACCAGTTCCAGCAGCGGCAACACGATCTCGCGTATGCGTTCACGCGACGTGCCGGCCAACTCCAGCGGCAGCGCCACGTTGTCGTACACGGTGCGCGACGACAGCAAGTTGAAGTGCTGAAAGATCATGCCGATCTTGCGGCGCGCCTGACGCAGGCCGTCGGCATTGAGTGCGGTGAGCTCCTGCCCTGCCACGGTAACAGTGCCGGAGGTCGGCCGGTTCAGGAGATTGATGACGCGGACCAGCGTGCTCTTGCCCGCGCCACTGCGGCCGATGATGCCGAAGATCTCTCCCCGGTCGATGGCGAGGTCCACATCGCGCAGCGCGTGGACGTCATGGCCGCCCGCCCCCTGAAAGTGCTGCGATATCCCCTTGAGTTCGATCATGCGTACAGACAAAAACGGCAACCGCCCTGTGCCTAGGCCGTTGCCGTCTCTTTTTTGTTTGAATGAGGCGCTAGTGTAAGGCAGACCCTACATGCGAGGAACGATTCTTTAACGATGTCTTTATTACTTTTTCGAATGTCATCAACGATTCGTCATCGTCGACGGCTTAAAGCTCCGCCAGCGCCTTGATGTGCGCCACCACGCTGCGACCCAGCGCGCTGAGGTTGTAACCGCCCTCGAGGCAACTGACGATACGACCCTTGGCGTGCGTGCGCGCCACTTGCATGAGTTGCTTCGTAATCCACGCGTAGTCCGCCTCAACCAGGCCCATCTGGCCCAAATCATCTTCGCGGTGCGCATCGAAACCGGCGGAGATGAACAGCATCTCTGGCTGGAACGCCTCCAAGCGAGGCACCCAAATGGTCTCCACCACTTCGCGCACGGTCAGGCCGTTCGTGTACGCCGGCAGTGGAATGTTCACCATGTTGGCCGCAACCGCTTCCGTGCCGGAATACGGATAGAACGGGTGCTGAAAGATGCTGCACATCAGCACGCGCGGCTCATTGATGAACGCCGCTTCGGTGCCGTTACCGTGATGCACGTCAAAGTCGACGATCGCCACGCGTTGCAAGCCGTGATGCTCCAGCGCATGACGCGCAGCCACGGCCACGTTGTTGAAGAAGCAGAAGCCCATCGCCCGGCCCGGCTCCGCATGATGGCCAGGTGGGCGCACGCTGCAGAAGGCGTTCTCCAGTTCACCGGCGATGACCTTATCGGTGGCATCCACCGCGGCACCTGCGGCCAGCACCGCAGCCATATACGTGTGCGGGTTCATCGAGGTATCGGGATCGATCGGCATATAGCCGGCAATCGGCACGCTGGCCACCAACTCGCGCACGTATTCGGTGCGATGGACGCGACATAGCTGCGCCTCGGTGGCCGGCGGCGCCTCGCACGGAACGAGAAGATCGTCGATGCGGCTGGCGATGAGCTGGTCTTCGATCGCGCGCAGGCGGTCCGGGCATTCGGGATGGTGTGGTCCCATCTCGTGCCGGAGGAATTCGGGATGCGTGTAGAGGCCGGTCGCCATGTTGTTCTGATCCGGTGTGTTTCAGTGTCTCCAGCCGCTACGTTAGCACGGCGGTGCGACAACGCCGCACGCCCCGGGCGATCCGACAGACGCATCCGCTACAATGCCCCGATCCCGTATGAAGCCTGCCCATGAGCCAATCGCCTTCTTCCCGTCGTCCCGTATTGCGCGCCCTGGTGGCTGGCGCAGCGCTCTCCGCGCTCTCTTTCCCGGCGCTCTCGCTGGCTGCCAAGAAAGCCGCCAAATCGCCCAAGCGCCGCGTAGCGGTGCATGAAGAAGAGATCGACCCCGATCGTTATCGCAACAACCCGCAAACGCAGGCCTTCATCGGCATGCTGGTCGCCCAGTACAACTTTGACCGGACATCGCTCGATACGCTGTTTGCAGGCACGGCCTATTCCGCCACCGTGGCACGCCTGATCCTGCCGCCGGCCACGCCCGCACGTCGCAGCTGGACGGCTTATCGCGGCCGCTTCATCGAGCCGATCCGCATTGGCGCAGGCGTGCGGTTCTGGCAGCAATACGGCGACACGCTGCGCCGCGCCGAGAACGAATTCGGCGTGCCTGCCGACGTGATCGTGGGCATCCTGGGCGTCGAGACGATCTACGGCCGAGACATGGGCAACTTCCGCGTGATGGACGCGCTGTCCACGCTGGCCTTCGACTACCCCGACACGCCCAACCGCGAAGACCGCAGCACTATGTTCCGCAACCAGCTCAAGGACTTCCTGCTCTGGTGCCGTGACACGGGCGCGGATGCGTTCTCGATCCTTGGCTCATATGCGGGGGCAGTCGGCATTCCGCAATTTATGCCGACCAGCATCCGCGAATACGCCGTCGATTACGACCACGATGGTCATATCGACCTGCGCAACAGTGCGGTGGATGCCATTGGCAGCGTCGCGCGCTTCCTGCAGATGCACGGCTGGGAGCCGAAGCGCCCTGTGATGTGGAACATTGCCGGCGATACCGACAGCCAGGGCATTGCGGCAGCGGCCGCAGACGGCCAGCCGTATCCCGGCATGACGTTGTCCAGGCTCACACGCGCTGGTCTGGCCCTGGCTCCGGGCGTCGATGCCGCACGCGAGCAGGAAACCGAAGTGCTGATGATCGATCTGCCCACGCCGGGTCAACCGACCGAGTACCGCGTCGGCCTGCGCAACTTCTACGTGCTCACGCGCTACAACCGCAGCTTCTTTTACGCAGCCGCGGTGTACGAGTTGGGCCAGGCAGTACGGCAGGCAATGCAGGGTTGATCCGCCGCCCAGGCAAAGGCAAACGAAAAGCGCAGCCGAAGCTGCGCTTTTTTCGTGGCGATGCGGCGTGCCGTCAGGCTGGGAAGACGCCCGTCGACAAGTAGCGATCACCTCGGTCGCACACAATGAAAGCGATCGTCGCGTTTTCGACTTCCTCGGCTACACGCAGCGCTACGCACAACGCCCCCGCCGCAGAGATTCCACAGAAGATGCCTTCTTCGCGAGCCATGCGACGTGCCATGTGTTCGGCGTCGGACTGGCTCACCGACTCGGTGCGATCGATGTACTTAGGATCGTAGATCTTCGGCATGTACGCCTCAGGCCACTTGCGGATGCCCGGAATGCGCGAGCCTTCTTCCGGCTGCGCGCCAACGATCTGGATGCCGGCATTCTTCTCTTTCAGGAAGCGCGAGACACCGGTAATCGTGCCCGTCGTCCCCATCGCCGAAACGAAATGCGTGATGCGGCCTTCGGTGTCGCGCCACAGTTCGGGGCCGGTGGTCTCGTAGTGCGCGAGCGGGTTGTCCGGGTTGGCAAATTGATCGAGGATGACGCCCTTGCCTTCCTTTTCCATCGCATCGGCCAGGTCGCGTGCGTATTCCATGCCGCCCTTGACGGGGGTGAGAATGATCTCCGCGCCGTAAGCGGCCATGCTCTGGCGGCGTTCCACCGACAGGTCTTCCGGCATGATCAGCACCATCTTGTAGCCACGCACGGCGGCTGCCATGGCCAGGGCAATGCCCGTGTTGCCAGACGTGGACTCGATCAGCGTGTCACCCGGCTTGATGCGGCCACGCGCTTCGGCATGCTTGATCATGGACAGCGCAGGGCGATCCTTGACCGAGCCGGCGGGGTTATTGCCCTCGAGTTTGCCGAGGATGACATTGCCGCGGCGCGCGTTGCCTTCGCCGGGAATGCGCTGGAGCTGAACCAGCGGCGTGTTGCCGATGGTGTCTTCGATGGTGAGATAGGCCATGATGCGTGGGGGACGGGAATCAAAGCATTGTAATGCAGCCCAAATCCCTCCCCCGCACATGGCAAAACGCCCCGCTCGGGGCGGGGCGCTGTCGGCAGATAGTCGCAGACTTATTTCTTCTTCGCGTCCTTGCCGTCCTTCTTGGCTGCCGCCGGCGCCGGTGCCGGCGCACCGAACGTCAGACCCTCGTTCTCCAGCTTGACCAGTGTCTTGTCGCCAATGCCGGACACGCGGGCTTTGAAGTCGGCGGCGTCTTTGTACGGGCCATTCTTGGTGCGCTCTTCAATGATCGACTTGGAACGCTTGGGGCCGATGCCGGACAGCGTTTCAAGCGCGGCATGATCTGCAGTATTCACATCTACCGCGGCCCACGAGACCGACAGCATCGACAGCGACATCAACGCGGTGGCCAACAGCTTCTTCAACATGTGCTTCTCCTTGGTATAGGGAATAAAAAAACCGCCACGTGAGCGGCGGTTTCGGCACATCTTAAAGAGCATCCTGGCGATGCTGCAGCGCGCGAACAAAAAGTCACACGCTGTCTGATTGTTAGCAGGACTGACCGATCAGGCCGGCTGCTTCAACAGCCACTGGCAGTAACGCTCCACGCCTTCCTGGACCGTCAGGAACGGCGCCGTGTAGCCCGCCGCGCGCAGGCGCGACTGGTCAGCCTGCGTGAAGCACTGGTACTTGCCGCGCAACGCATCGGGAAATTTCACGTACTCGATCAGGCCTTCCTGTGACAGTTCTTCGGTGGAAAGCGCCGGCTTGCCATCCGCTGCGCGCAACGTGTTCACGACCGTCGTCGCGATGTCGTTAAACGGCTGCGCGCGGCCCGTGCCGAGGTTGAAGATGCCCGACTTGTCCGGATTGTCGAAGAAGAACAGGTTGACCTTCACCACATCTTCCACGGACACGAAATCGCGCATCTGGCCGCCCTGCGGGTAGCCGTTGTACTCGCCGAACAGCTTGACGGTGCCTTCAGCGCGGAACTGGTTGAAGTTGTGGAATGCCACAGACGCCATGCGACCCTTGTGCTGCTCGCGTTGGCCGTAGACGTTGAAGTAGCGGAAGCCGACGATCTGCGACAGCGCGGTCGGCATGACACGGCGCACGATCTGGTCGAACAGCAGCTTGGAATAGCCGTACACGTTGAGCGGCCGCTCGAACTCGGGCTCTTCGCGGAACGTTTCCGACGCGCCGTACGTGGCCGCCGACGAGGCATAGAGGAGCTGCACGCCTTGGTCCAGACACGCGCGCATCACCGCCAGCGAGTAGCGGTAATTGTTGTCCATCATGTAGCGACCATCGGTCTCCATGGTGTCGGAGCAGGCGCCCTCATGGAAGATTGCGCGGACTTTGCCGAACTCGCCGCGCGCAAAGCGTTCGACAAAATCGGTCTTGTCCAGGTAGTCGCTGATCTGGCAGTCAACGATGTTTTTGAACTTGTCGGCCCGCGTCAGGTTGTCGACGGCGATGATGTCGGTCTCGCCGCGCTCGTTCAGGCCTTTGACGATGTTGGCGCCGATAAAGCCAGCCGCGCCGGTGACGATGATGGTCATGATCCGTTGATCAGGTGATCAGTTGAAGAGTTCTGCGTAGGTGACGACAGCCGTGCCCAGCTTGCCGACGACGATGCCGCCTGCGCGATTCGCGTACTGCACGGCTTCCTTGATGTTGGCCCCCGCGCCCAGCAGTGTGGCCAGCGTAGCGATCACGGTATCGCCCGCGCCCGAGACGTCGAACACTTCCCGCGCCTGCGCTGACACGTGCAACACCTCGTGCTCGGTATAGAGCGTCATGCCTTCTTCCGAGCGTGTAAGCAGCAGTGCCTCGAGCTGCAGTTCGCGACGCAGGTTCTGTGCACGGATGGTGAGGTCCTGCTCGGATTTCCACGAGCCGACCACCTGACGCATTTCAGCGCGGTTGGGCGTGATCATGGTTGCGCCCTTGTAGCGCGAATAATCGTCGCCCTTCGGGTCGACCAGCACGCGGCGGCCCGCCTGGCGTGCCGTCTCGATCATCTTGCCCACGTGCGTGAGACCACCCTTACCGTAGTCCGACAGCACCACCACGTCGTGCTGCGGCACCAGCATGGCGAAACGATCGAGCACCGACATCAGCACTTCGTGTGTGGGCGCGTTCTCAAAATCGACGCGGATCAATTGTTGCTGACGTGCCAGCACGCGCAGCTTGATCGTCGTGTTGACCGCCGGGTCCCGATGCAAGTGACCCGTAACGTGGCTCTCGCCAAGCAGTGTTTCAATGGTGCGGCCCGGTTCGTCGTCGCCAATCACCCCGAGCATGGTGGCCTGCGCGCCCAGTGCCGCCACGTTGCGCGCCACGTTGGCGGCACCACCAAGGCGTTCTTCCTGGCGCTTGATCTGCACGACCGGTACCGGCGCTTCCGGCGAAATCCGATCGACGTCTCCAAACCAGTAGCGGTCGAGCATCATGTCGCCGACCACGAGAATACGGGCGGCGTGGATCTGTTCGGAAGCGAGCGTGGTCATGGGTCTGGGCGTCGGCAGCGGCCGGTGGTTCTCGGTGATTACGATTGGGTGGAGCGCCCGATGGCCTGGTATTCAAAGCCCGCATCGCGCATGGCTTGCGGCTCGAACAGGTTGCGGCCGTCGAACACCATCGGCGTCTTCAACAGGGCCTTTACGGCGTTGAAATCCGGGCTGCGGAACGCCTTCCACTCGGTCACGATGACCAGCGCGTCGGCATTCTTGAGCGCATCCATCTGACCGGCGCAGAACGTCACGCGTTCCAGTTGTTCGGCAGAAAGATCGAGCGCCAGCGCATGGCGGGCCTCTTCCATCGCAACCGGGTCATACACTTGCACGCGCGCGCCACGCCCCAGCAGCGCACCGATCAGGATGCGGCTTGGTGCTTCGCGCATGTCATCGGTGTTCGGCTTGAAAGCCAGCCCCCAGATGGCGAACGTGCGGCCGGTCAGGTCGGCGCCCATGCGGTCTTCGATCTTGTCGACCAGCACTTCCTTCTGCTTGTCGTTGACGGCTTCGACCGCTTCCAGCACGTGCAGCGTCTGACCGTACTCCTGCGCCGTGCGCACCAGCGCCTGCACATCCTTCGGGAAACACGAACCGCCGTAGCCAGTGCCGGCGTAGAGGAAGCTGTAGCCGATCCGCGGGTCGGAGCCGATGCCAAGGCGAACGAGTTCGATATCCGCGCCCACCTTGTCGGCCAGATTGGCCATCTCGTTCATGAACGAGATGCGTGTGGCCAGCATCGAATTGGCGGCGTACTTGGTGAACTCTGCGGAGCGCACGTCCATGTAGAACGTGCGTTCGTGGTTGCGGTTGAACGGCGCGTAAAGCGTGCGCATGATGGCCTTGGCGCGCAGACCGTCGTTATCGCCATACGTGCCGAGCACGATGCGGTCCGGGCGCATGAAGTCGTCCACCGCAGCGCCTTCTTTCAGGAATTCGGGGTTCGACACCACCGAAAAGCCGATGTCCGACTTGCCGCGCGTTGCCAGCACTTCGCCAACCGCAGCGCGCACCTTGTCGCCCGTTCCCACCGGCACCGTCGATTTGTCGACGATCACCTTGAAGCCCGTCATGTGCTGGGCGATGTTGCGGGCGGCCGCGAGCACGTACTTCAGGTCGGCCGAACCGTCTTCATCGGGCGGCGTGCCCACAGCGATGAACTGCACGTCGCCGTGCGCCACGCTGGCAGCCACGTCGGTCGAAAACTGGATGCGGCCGGCCGCGCGGTTGCGCTCGATCAGCTCCTTCAGGCCCGGTTCGTAGATGGGCACGCCGCCGGCGTTGAGCAGGTCGATCTTCTTCTGGTCGACGTCGAGGCAGAACACATCGTTGCCAAGCTCCGCCAAACATGCGCCGGTGACCAGACCGACATAACCGCTACCGATGATGGTGATTTTCATACGAACACTTGAAGATTAAAAAAGCGCCAGCGCGGCTGCTACAAACAGGCCGCGCCGGACTGAATTACATGCTCGCACCGCCGCTGCCGCCGAGTGTCTCGGTACGGCGCGGTGCATATGTTTCCCAGCGGTTGCAGCCGGGGCACTGCCAATAGAACAGACGCGCGCGGAAACCGCACTCCTGGCAGGTATAGCGCGCCAGATTGCGCGTACGACTTTGCAGCAAATCGCGAATGGCGCCGAGATCCTGCGCGCGCTGGATATCGGCATTGCTGCCCGCTTCAACGGGGTCTGCCAGCGCACTTTCGGCGACGTCGGCCGTCGCGGGTGCCTCATTGCCAACCGCCTCGGACGCGCGAGTCGCTTCGGCCTCCACGAGCCGCGTCAACGCCATCAGCGACGGCTGACGACGGATCTGGTCGCGCATCAGCGCCACGGCATCGTCAATACCATGCACATCCAATTCGTACTTGTAGACCGTATCGAGCAGTTCGGGGCCCAGGCGCGCGTCCATCTTGGAGCGCAGCCATGCGAGTCCCTCGGCGGCTCGGCCAAGCTGCGTGTACGCCTTCATCAACCGTTCAGCCACCAACGGCAAGAACGCTGTGTTTTGCTGTTCAATGCTGCGCCAGCGCTTGATGGCGCCTTCAACATCGCCCCGCCCTTGCGCCACATCGCCCAACTGGATGGTGGCGCGCACGTTCTTGGGGTTCTCCTGCAAGGCACGTTCGAGCCATTCGACGGCTGTCGGCACATCTTTGCGCTGCAGCGCTTCCTGTGCGACCTCGCAGCAGAACTGCGCAATCTGCACAGCGTAATCCTTGCCTTGCAGCTTTTGCAATTCGCGCGCTGCGTCAATGGCCTTGCGCCACTCCTTCTCGATTTCGTATAACTCGAGCAGCACGCGCTTGGCCGGCTCAGCGAATGTGCCTTCCATCAGCATGCGCAGGGATTCCTCTGCGCGATCCAACAGGCCCGCGCGCAGGAAATCCTGCCCCAGTTCAAACAACGCGTGATCGCGCTCATTGGGGGGAAGATCGGGGCGGTTGACGAGGTTTTGATGAACGCGGATGGCACGTTCGGTTTCGCCGCGGCGGCGGAACAGGCTACCGAGCGCAAAGTGCAGCTCCGTGGTCTCCGGGTCCAGACGCGCAACTTCAATGAAAGCGTCGATGGCCTTGTCCGGCTGCTCGTTGAGCAGGAAATTGAGCCCCTTGAAGTACGAGCGCGGCAGCGACGATTGTTCGGTGCGCAACTGGCGGGCATCGAGCCGAGCGGCCACCCAGCCCAAGCCAAACACCAGGGGGATGGCCAACAGCCACCAGAGATCAAAATCCATGCGTCAGACCTTGGGGCCGGGAACGTGATACGGAGAATCGGCGACTACGGGGGTCGGCACCTCGATCACCTCATCCGCCTTCTTCATGCGACCGATCTGGCGACGCAAGCGGCTTGCCGTAAAGCGATGCCGCATCACGCGCGGCGCCATCGCCAGCATGGCCAACAAGATGCCGGCGACAAAGAATGCCAAGGCGATCAGGATCAACGGTGCATGCCAGACCACGCCAAACGGGAGCACGAGCGAGACTTCCGCCGTGTTGTGCAGTGCCAGCACGAAGAGCAGCACGAACAACAGAATGCGGATGGCCCAGACGAGAAATTTCATGCGGATTCGGAAACGGGCGGCGGTGCAACAGCCGGAAACGGCGCGATTGCCGGGTTGTGCCGCATTGTAGCGGATTCATATGGCGGCCAGCCACGCCAGGCTTGGCGGCGGACAAGCATCGCCGGAATAAAAAACGCCCCGGCAAGCGGGGCGTTCCTGAAACTACCAAGTGCTACCTAGGCTTAGCGCGACATTGCCAGCGGCACCGCCGTGTCTACCGGAAAACCGGCAGCCTGACGGGTGCTGTCAGCCTGTCTCGAAGCCTTTACAGTCGCGAGCGACACGGCAGGCTCACCCTCCAAAGAAGGCTCGCATTGTCGCTCCAGGCTGCGGTCAACCCGTTCGCGCAACTCCTTGCCCGCCTTGAAGTGCGGCACCCGCTTCTCGGGTACCAACACCTTCTCGCCTGACTTGGGATTGCGGCCGACACGCGGCGGACGACGATTCAGACCGAAACTTCCGAATCCGCGGATCTCGATGCGGTGGCCGTCCGCCAGGGCGTCGGACATCGCATCCAGGATCGTCTTGACCGCGATATCGGCATCCCGCAGCAGCAGCTGCGGAAAGCGAGCGGCCAGCTTTTCCACGAGTTCGGACTTGGTCATGGGCATCTTGCGCGCGTCCTCGTCGTTCTTTAGGGTCGACCCGGTTGATGCTTACTGATTGGTTTCGTTCAGCTTGGCCTTCAGCAGCGCGCCGAGGTTCGTGGTACCAGCTGCGCCGGTATCCGCCGAGAACTTCTGCATCGCTTCCTGTTGGTCAGCGCTGTCCTTCGCCTTGATGGAGACGTTGATGTTGCGCGACTTGCGATCGATGTTGACGATCATCGCGGTCATCGTTTCGCCTTCCTTCAGCACGTTGCGGGCATCCTCCACGCGGTCGCTCGAGATTTCCGAGGCGCGCAGGTAGCCTTCAACGTCGTCAGCCAACTGCACCACGGCACCCTTCGGATCAACAGCCTTGATCGTGACCGGCACGATCGAACCCTTGTCGTTGGTCGAGATGAAGTTGTTGAACGGGTCGCCCGACAGTTGCTTGATACCCAGCGAGATGCGTTCCTTGTCGACGTCGATGGCCAGCACAACGGCTTCGACTTCGTCGCCCTTCTTGTACTTGCGAACGGCTTCTTCGCCAGTCTCTTGCCACGACAGGTCCGACAGGTGCACCAGGCCGTCAATGCCGCCCGGCAAACCGATGAACACACCGAAGTCCGTGATCGACTTGATCTGGCCAGCCAGCTTGTCGCCCTTCTTCTGGTTGCGCGCGAAATCGTCCCACGGGTTGGCCTTGCACTGCTTCATGCCCAGGCTGATACGACGCTTGTCTTCGTCGATATCCAGAACCATGACTTCCACTTCGTCGCCCAGCTGGACAACCTTCGACGGGGCCACGTTCTTGTTGGTCCAGTCCATTTCCGACACGTGGACCAGGCCTTCGATACCGGCTTCGATCTCGACGAATGCGCCGTAGTCGGTCAGGTTGGTCACCTTGCCGAACAGGCGGGTGCCTTGCGGGTAGCGGCGCGAGATGCCGACCCACGGATCTTCGCCCAGTTGCTTGACGCCCAGCGAGACGCGGTTCTTCTCTTGGTCGAACTTGAGGATCTTGGCGGTGATTTCCTGGCCAACCGACAGCACTTCGCTCGGGTGACGCACACGACGCCATGCCAGGTCGGTAATGTGCAGCAGACCGTCGATGCCACCCAGATCCACGAACGCGCCGTAGTCGGTGATGTTCTTGACGATACCGTTGACGATCGCGCCTTCCTTGAGCGTCTCCATCAGCTTCTGACGCTCTTCGCCCAGCGTGGCTTCAACCACGGCACGGCGCGACAGCACAACGTTGTTGCGCTTGCGGTCCAGCTTGATGACCTTGAATTCGAGGGTCTTGCCTTCGTACGGCGTGGTGTCCTTGATCGGACGCACGTCGACGAGCGAACCCGGCAGGAATGCACGAATACCGTTGACCATGACGGTCAGGCCGCCCTTGACCTTGCCGGTCACGGTACCGGAGATGATCTCGCCGGATTCCAGTGCCTTCTCAAGGTTCAGCCACGAAGCCAGACGCTTGGCCTTGTCGCGCGACAGGATGGTGTCGCCGTAGCCGTTTTCCAGTGCGTCAATAGCGACCGAAACGTAGTCGCCGATTTGCACTTCGAGTTCACCCTGATCGTTCAGGAATTCCTCGATGGGTACAAACGCTTCAGACTTCAGGCCCGCGTTCACAACGACGAAATTGTGGTCGATACGCACAACTTCCGCAGAGATGACCTCGCCAGCCTTCATATTGGTCTGGGCGATCGACTCTTCGAACAGGGCGGCAAAAGATTCGTTAGTTTGGGACATAAAAAATAGGCATCCGCAGAACATGCCTCGCATTGCTTTCGCACAGAATGGGCGAAGACACGCATGCGGGGTTATAAGTTGAACAACCGCCGGCGGCGACATGCCACCGGCACCGATCGAACCAGTTCAGCCGAGTCAGTTCGCCTTGTTGGCGCCCTGCACCTGACGGTACCAGTCCAGTACCTGCGCGACCACTTCATCGACCGTCATGTCGGACGAATCCAGTTGCCGCGCATCTTGCGCCGGACGCAGCGGCGCGACACTGCGGGTGCGATCCCGCAAATCACGCGCCTCCAAGTCCTGCGAAAGACTTTCCACTGTAGCAGAAAAACCCTTTGCAATCAATTGTTTATGGCGCCGCTCGGCGCGAGCCTGCACGCTTGCCGTCAGGAACACCTTGAGCGCCGCTTCGGGAAAAACCACCGTACCCATATCGCGGCCGTCGGCCACGAGGCCGGGCGCTTCCAGGAACGCACGCTGACGTGCATGTAACGCCTCTCGCACCGCGCCATGCACGGCGATGGCCGAAGCCTGGTTGCCAACGGACTCATGGCGTAGCGCCAAGCTCACATCCTCACCTTTGAGCCAGATGTGATCTGCCTTGAAGCGCACATCGAGTTCGCGGGCGATGCGTACGAGGCTCTCGACGTCGTGGTCGTCGATGTTCTCGCGCATGCTGGCAAGGGCCACCAATCGATATAGCGACCCACTATCCAGCAGATGAAAGCCGAGAAGATCTGCGACCTGGTGAGCGACCGTGCCCTTGCCAGATGCGGTCGGACCGTCGATGGTGATGACCGGATACGGCGTGAAAGCAGCGGTGTTGGACATGATGAACTCGGGCAGTTAATTGCGATTCAAGCGGTGATACCGCCGAACGCCGTGAAGTATTCTGGGAACGTCTTGGCTACGCAGCGCGGGTCATTGATACGCACGGGCACCGGGCCGAACGCCGCCAGCGAAAAAGCCATTGCCATTCGATGGTCATCGTAGGTGTCGATGCCGCCGACCGGCGGGGTCCATTGCGATGGAGGGGTTACTCGAATGTAGTCGGGGCCTTCCTCCACCTCGGCGCCAAGCTTGCGCAATTCGGTAGCCATGGCGCTCAGCCGGTCGGTCTCCTTGACGCGCCAGCTCGCAATGTTGGTCAGCGTGGTCGTGCCGTCGGCAAACAGCGCGGCCACCGCCAGCGTCATTGCCGCATCCGGAATGTGATTGCAATCCAGCTCGACGGCGTGCAGCTTGCCGTCGTCGCGCTCGACGCCGCGCACTTCGATCCAGTTGCCGCCAGCCATGACGTTGGCGCCCATGCGATTAAGCGCGTCAGCAAAGCGGACATCGCCCTGGATGCTGGACATGCCCACCCCCTCCACACGCACCGGCCCACCACCAAGCGCGCCGGCGGCCAGGAAGTACGACGCGGACGAAGCATCGCCTTCCACAAAAATCTCCCCGGGCGCCTTGTAGGCAACGCCGGTCGGCACGCTGAACGACGCCCAGCCGTCGCGCGCAACCTGCACGCCGAAGCGCGCCATCAGGTTCAGCGTGATTTCGATGTAAGGCTTGGAAATCAACTCGCCAACCACTTCGATGGTGACATTGCCGGCAGACTCGACCAGCGGCAGTGCCATCAGCAAAGCCGTCAGGAACTGACTCGACACATCGCCGCGCACGCGGATCGGCGCGTCGATCTTGACCGGCGCCGCGTGGATCGCCAGCGGCGGATAGCCAGCGTTGCCCGTGTAGTCGATGCTCGCGCCAACTTGGCGCAAGCCGTCGACCAAGTCCCCAATCGGCCGCTCGTGCATGCGCGGCACGCCGTGCAGCGTGTACTCGCCGCCTTGCAGCGCCAGCGCGGCCGTCAGCGGGCGGATGGCTGTGCCGGCGTTGCCCATGAACAGATCAGCCGACTTATTCGGAAAGCGGCCGCCAGTGCCGATGACACGGTACGCGTTGTCGCCCAGGCCTTCGACCGAGACGCCCAGCTTGCCAAGCGCATCGAGCATGACGCGCGTGTCGTCAGAGTCGAGCAGGTCGCGCACCACGGTCTCGCCTTGGGCGAGCGCCGCGAGCAGCAGCACACGGTTGGAGATGCTCTTCGAGCCCGGCAGCTTGATGGTGCCGCGCGCCGTCTTCAGCGGACCGACGTCCAGATATTCCATGAATCCACTCAGTTCAAAACAAACGTTATTCAGGTTGTGCGCCAGCGGCATTTCCCGGTGCCACACGTTGCGGCCACGCCAAGCGCGCTTCGCTGGCACGGCGGAACACGCGCTCGAGCGCGGCGCCGTCGCGCTCCGCAATCATCGTCTTCAGACGCCCGATCACAGCCTCGTAGGTCGTAAGCTCACGCAGCAGCGCTTCGCGATTCGACAGGCAGATGTCACGCCACATCTCGGGCGAAGATGCGGCGATGCGCGTGAAATCGCGGAAGCCGCCACCGGCAAAATCGAGCTTGAGCGCACCGTCTTCGGCATTGATGATCTGCGCGACCAGCGCATATGACAGCACGTGCGGCAGGTGGCTGACGGCGGCGAACACGGCGTCGTGCTGCACGGCCGACATGATGTGGCAATACGCTCCCGCCGCTTCCCACATCGCCTGCACACGGGCAACGTCGCTGCGCCGGTTTTCCTGCAGGGGGCAAAGCACGGTCTTTTTGCCGACATAGAGATCGGCCAGCGCAGCCTCCACGCCGTTCAGCTCTCGGCCGGCAATCGGGTGGGCCGGAACGAACTGGCTGACCTGATCGCCCAGCGCCGTCTTGGCGGCCATGATGACGTCGGACTTGGTGCTGCCGGCATCCGTGACGATGGTGTCCGGGCCCAGATGCGGCTGCATGGCGAGCAGCAACGGCAGCGTCTGCGCGACGGGCGCGCACAGCACGACCATGTCGGCGCCACGCACAGCCTCTTCCATCGGCAGGGCTTCGTCGATCACGCCCAGACGGATCGCCGCCTCAAGCGACGCGGCAGATCGCCCGACGCCTACTACATGCCCAACCACACCCGCACGACGCAACCCCAGCGCCAGCGAACCGCCAATCAGGCCGACGCCGACAATCACCAACCGGGAACTGGAAAAAGAAGAGGCCACAACACCGCCCTGCCAGAAAAAAGCAAAGCGGCATTGTAGCCCGATGTGCGCGGCGCCAGAGCCTGATACGGGGCGCTGCAGCGGTTGCGGTAGAAGTTACGCGGCGGCTTTTTCCTGCGCCAGCGCCTCTTCCAGTGCATCGATGAATGTGGCGTTTTCTTCCGGCAAGCCGATGCTGATGCGCAGCCACTGCGGCAAGCCGTAGTTGCCGACCGGACGCACGATCACACCTTGCTTGAGCAACGCAAGGTTCACGCGCGCACCGGCGCCGGTGTCTTCGCCTACGCGCACCAAGACAAAGTTGCCCGAGGACGGCACGTACTGGAGGCCCAACCGATCAAACGCGTCCGTCAGCTGCACGTAACCGGCAGCGTTCAGTTCAGCCGATTGACACAGGAATTCCGCATCATTGAGCGCCGCCACCGCAGCCGCCTGCGCCAGGCTGTTGACGTTGAACGGCTGGCGGATGCGGTTGAGCAGATCGGTCAACTGCGGCTGCGCGATGCCATAGCCAACACGCAAGCCCGCCAGCCCGTAAGCCTTGGAGAACGTCCGCGACACCAGCAGGTTCGGGTACTGGCGCACCCACGCGGTGGAGTCGTACTGCTGCTCGGGCTTGAGGAACTCGTTGTACGCCTCGTCCAGCACGACAACGACCGTCGGCGGCACCTTGGCCAGGAACGCCGCAATGTCATCGGCCGACAGGAACGTTCCAGTCGGGTTGTTCGGGTTGGCGATGTAGATCAGGCGCGTGTCCGACGTAATGGCAGCAGCCATCGCATCAAGGTCATGGCCGTAATCGCGAGCCGGTACCTCGATGGCGCGCGCACCAACCTCCTGCGCCGCGAGTGCGTACACGGCAAACGAATGCTGCGCATAAATTACAGCCTGCCCCGGCGATACCAGCGCGCGAGCCGCCAGTTCGAGGATGTCATTGCTACCGTTGCCGAGCGTGATCCATGCTTCCGGCACGCCAAACTTCGCATGCAGCGCCGCCTTCAGGCTGAAGCCGTTGGCGTCCGGATAACGCGCCAGGTCATCAATGGCCGAGGCCATCGCGTTCTTGGCCGACTGCGGCATGCCCAACGGGTTTTCGTTGGACGCCAGCTTGACGATGCGCGCGGCATCCAGACCAAACTCGCGTGCCACTTCGGAAATCGGCTTGCCGGCCACATAAGGGGCGATGGCGCGGACATACTCGGGGCCGAACTGCAAAGACATGGGGTGCTCCTCTGTTATCGACGCCCTGCCCGTGCAGAGCGCCTTGAATCCCTCAATGTGCCGAGGGATAGGACCCCAACACTTTGAAATACGCCGCGTCGTGACGCAGCTTGTCCAGCGCGCGCGCTACCTGCGGGTCACGCTGATGGCCTTCCACATCGACGTAGAAGTAGTATTCCCACGCACCGCTGCGCGCCGGACGCGACTCGAAGCGGCACATCGACACGCCGTTCTCTGCCAACGGCGCCAGCAGCTTGTAGACAGCACCAGCCTCGTTCGGCACCGACAGGATCAACGACGTCTGATCGCGTCCGCTCGGCTCCGTCTCGTAGTTGCCGATCACGACAAAGCGCGTGCGGTTGTGCGGATCGTCTTCCACATTGGCACGCACCACGTGCAGGCCGTAGCGGTTGGCCGCCTGCACGCTTGCCAGCGCGGCGACGGTTTCATCCTCGCCGGCCATGCGCGCTGCCTCGGCGTTGCTCGAGACAGCCTCGCGCGGCAGATTCGGATAGTTCGTGTTCAACCACCGTTGGCACTGCGCCAGCGCCTGCGCATGTGCGCGCACCACCTTCACCTGCGACATGTCGCCCGTCTTGTGCAGCAAGTTATGGTGCACCCGCAGCGCGATCTCGCCGCTGATCTTCAGCGACGTCTGCAAGAACAGATCGAGCGTGCGCGACACCACGCCTTCCGTCGAATTTTCGACCGGCACAACACCACAATCGACCGTGCCGGACTCCGCCGCACGAAACACCTCGTCGATGCTCGGGCACGGCATCGGCTGGATCTCGTGGCCGAAATGCGCGATCACCGCCTGCTCCGAGAACGTGCCGGCCGGGCCGAGGTAGCCGATGCGCAGCGCCTGTTCCAGGCCGCGGCAGGCGGACATCACCTCGCGCCAGATGGCGGCGATGCTCTCGTCGTGCAGCGGCCCTTGATTGCCGGACTGCATCTTGCGGATGACCTGCAACTCGCGGTCCGGCCGGAACGCCGGTGACGAATAGCGCTTCTTCACCTCGCCCACTTCCTGCGCTACCTTGGCGCGGTCGGAGAGCAGCGTAAGCAGCTGGTTGTCGATGGCGTCGATCTGCGTGCGCAACGGCGCAAGCTCCGCCGCTAATGCGGCGTCCTTGTTTTGCTTCGTATCGTCTGACTGACTGGTCATTGTAGGAATCTGGTTCGGCAACGGATTGCAAATTGCCGCGCGAAGCGGGCGCTTCGCGCAATGTTCTGCCGTGATTGAGGGTGAGCCTTACGCGGACACTCTTTCAAACTCACGCATGAAGTCGACCAGCGCCTCTACGCCTTCCAGCGGCATCGCGTTGTAGATGCTCGCCCGCATGCCGCCCACGGACTTGTGGCCCTTGAGCTGCACCAACCCGCGCTCGCGCGCCTGCGTGAGGAACGCCTCGTTGCGGGATTCGTCGTTGAGGAAGAACGGCACGTTCATGCGCGACCGGCACGTCGGATGGATTTCGTTGCGGTAGAAGCTGCTGGCGTCGATAAAGTCGTACAGCATCTTCGACTTGATGATGTTGCGCGTCTCCAGCGCCTCGACCCCACCCTGGCGCTTGATCCACTGGAACACGAGCCCCGCGATGTAGATGGCGTAAGTGGGCGGCGTGTTGTACATCGAGCCGTTCTCAGCCACCAGGCGCCAATTGAATGCCGACGGGCACAGCGGGTGTGCATGGCCCAGGAGGTCCTTGCGGACGATGGCAATCGTCAGGCCGGCAGGGCCGATGTTTTTCTGCGCGCCGCCGTACAGGACCTGATAGCCGTTCCAGTCGATCGGCCGCGAGAGGATGTGGCTCGACACGTCGGACACCACCACACGCCCGTGCGCCTGACCGATGTCAGGCGTCTCCTGATACTCGACACCGACAATGGTTTCGTTCGTGCACAGGTGCACGTAGGCTGCATCTGACGACAGTTTCCAGCTCGAGACATCCGGGATCTTGTGGAAGCGCTCGGCCTCGCTTGTGGCAGCGATGTTCACCTCGCCATACTTGCGCGCTTCTTGCTGCGACTTGACCGACCACGTGCCGGTGACGACGTAGTCAGCCTTCGGTGCATCCGCCGACAGCCGACGCATGAGGTTCAGCGGCACGATGGCGTTCTCGGCGATGGCGCCGCCTTGCAGGAAGAGGATTTCGTAGTTGTCCGGCACCGCTAGCAACTGCCGCAAATCGCCAAACGCGGCTGCCAGGATGCTTTCAAATTCACGGCCGCGATGGCTCATTTCCATCACACTCATGCCGCTGCCGTGCCAGGAGACCATCTCCTCTTTCGCCTGTTCCAGCACCTCGAGCGGCAATACCGCCGGACCTGCCGAAAAGTTGTACACGCGCGCTTGGCTGGCTTGAAGGGCTCGATCCGCTTGGTTCATGGGGCGAAGGGCAAAAGAAAAATGGCTGTCTGGGCGCAAACCCAAACAGCCATTATCTACCAACTGGCAGCGCGACGGGGATTGCGCCCCCATCGTCCGCCTATGCCGGTTAATTACTTCGCAGCAGCGGCAACTTCCTTGTCAGCCATGTCGCGCATCTTCTTGCCAACTTGCGGACCGTACTTCTGCATCACGTTGCCCCACACTTCCTGCATGGCCTTGCCTTGGTTGGCCATGAACTTCTGGCCGCTAGGCGTCTTCAGGAACGTGGTCAAGTCTTTGATTTCCTGGGTCGAGTAGTACTTGCCCAGCGAGTCATAGTGGGCTTGCAGAGCGTCCTTGCGGAAGGCTTCCGTGTCGAAGTCCTTGCCAGCACCGTCGGTCATGCGCTGCACTGCACCGTTCTTCTTCAGCTTGTCGACAGCGGCTTGCTTCTGCTTGTCGTTCAGAGTCTTGTTCTCGACCAGTGCCTGCTCCAGCACCAGCGGGGCTTCCTGCTTAGCGCCGTTGGCCAACACTTCACCCTGACCCTTGATGGCTGCATCGACGTTCATCGTCGTCAGCAGGTCCTTGATGGCAGCCGTCTTGTCCGCGTCGCCAGCCTGCGCGAACGCAAACAGCGGAGCGAAACCGGCCACCACGATCAGATGTTTGAGTTTGAGACTCTTGTGCATTGTTGCTCCCTTGAGATAAGCGTTGCGTTTAGGCCGGGCGTGTGACGCAAAAGTTCCAAGCCCTTGCCGCGCACAGGTCCGGCATCATGACAGAACTGCGCCTAACGGCAAGCAAAAGATGTTTCTAATTATGTCTCGCTGCTGTCATCCGCCTGTGCATCGGCACCGGGGGCGGCATCCGCCGCGTCGGCACCTTCGACACCGTCCGCACCTTCAGCATCGGACTCCATCACACGTTGCAGCCCGGACAGCTTGTTGCCCTCACCCACCGAGATGAGCGTGACACCCTGAGTGGCGCGCCCCATTTCACGGATCTCGTCCACCCGTGTGCGGATCAGCACGCCACCCGTCGTGATGAGCATGATCTCGTCTTCCGGTGCCACCAGGGCAGCGGCGACCACCTTACCGTTACGCTCGGAGGTCTGGATGGCGATCATGCCCTTCGTGCCGCGGCCATGTCGGGTGTACTCCGAGATCGGCGTGCGCTTACCGTAGCCGTTCTCGGTGGCGGTCAGCACGCTGCCAGTCACCGACTGAGCACCTTCGCCTTCGGTTTCCGCTGGCGCGACCAGCATCGCAATCACCTGCTGGCCCTCTTCCAGGTTCATACCGCGAACGCCGCGCGCTTGGCGACCCATCGGACGCACATCGTTTTCGTCGAAGCGCACCGCCTTGCCGGCGTCTGAGAACAGCATCACGTCGTGCTGGCCATCGGTAATGTCCGCGCCGATCAGGAAGTCGCCCTCATCAAGATCCACCGCGATGATCCCAGCCTTGCGCGGGTTCGAGAAATCCGTCAGCGCCGTCTTCTTGACTGTCCCCTTGGAGGTCGCCATGAACACGAAATGCTGCTCATCGAACTGCTTCACCGGCAGGATCACGTTGATCTTCTCGCCCGGTGACAGCGGGAACATATTGACGATCGGGCGACCGCGCGAGTTACGGCTGCCTTGCGGCACCTCCCAGACCTTCAGCCAATACAGACGGCCGCGATTCGAGAAGCAAAGGATATAGTCGTGCGTGTTGGCGACAAATAGTGTGTCGATCCAGTCGTCTTCCTTAGTCGCGGCAGCTTGCTTGCCGCCACCGCCACGCTTCTGTGCACGGTATTCGGAAATGGGCTGGCTCTTCATATAGCCGCTGTGTGACAAGGTCACCACCAGATCTTGCGGCGTAATGAGGTCTTCTGTGTCCAACTCGGTCGCATTGTGCTCGATTTGCGAGCGACGCTCATCGCCAAATTCCGCGCGGATCGCGGTGAGTTCCTCGACGATGATGGCGGTAATGCGTTCCGGTCGCGCCAGGATGTCCAGCAGATCGGCGATCTGCGCCATCACTTCGCGGTATTCCTGAACGATCTTGTCCTGCTCAAGCCCGGTGAGGCGCTGCAGGCGCATCTGCAGAATTTCCTGCGCTTGCGTGTCCGACAGTTTGTACAAACCATCGCCTTGCATACCGAATGCAGGCAGCAGACCTTCCGGACGATAGGCGCCACCGCCGCCCGAGGTTTCGCTCTCGGCGCGAACGAGCATGTCGCGCACGAGGCCCGAATCCCAGCTGCGGTTCATCAGCTCAGCCTTCGCTACCGGCGGAGTCGGAGCGGCTTTGATGATTGCGATGAATTCGTCGATGTTGGCAAGTGCAACGGCCAGACCTTCCAGAATGTGACCACGCTCGCGCGCCTTGCGCAGATCAAAGACGGTGCGGCGCGTCACCACCTCGCGGCGGTGCAGCAGGAAACACTCCAGCATCTGACGCAGGTTCAGCAGACGCGGCTGGCCGTCGACCAGCGCCACCATGTTCATGCCGAACGTGTCCTGCAGCTGCGTATTCTTATAGAGGTTGTTGAGCACAACCTCCGGCACTTCACCGCGCTTGAGTTCGATCACCACACGCATGCCGGACTTGTCCGACTCGTCGCGAATGTCGGAAATGCCTTCGATGCGCTTTTCGGTAACCAGCTCGGCGATACGCTCGAGCAGCGTACGCTTGTTAACTTGGTAGGGCAGTTCATCGACGATGATCGCCTGGCGTTGGCCCCGGTCGATATCCTCGAAGTGCGTCTTGGCACGCATCACCACGCGGCCGCGGCCGGTGCGATAGCCTTCACGCACACCCGAAATGCCGTAGATGATGCCGGCCGTCGGAAAATCCGGCGCCGGGATCAGCTCAATCAGCTCATCGACCGTCGCCTCCGGGTTGCGCAACAAATGCAGGCAGCCATCAACGACTTCATTCAGGTTGTGCGGCGGAATGTTCGTCGCCATACCCACCGCGATCCCGGACGAACCGTTGATCAGCAGGTTGGGAATGCGGGCTGGCAAAACGGACGGCTCGGTTTCCGAACCATCGTAGTTCGGCTCGAAATTGACCGTTTCCTTGTCTAGGTCGGCCAGCAATTCGTGGGCGATCTTCGACAGGCGGATTTCGGTGTAACGCATCGCCGCGGCGTTGTCGCCGTCGACGGAGCCGAAGTTGCCCTGGCCGTCGACCAGCATGTAGCGCAGGGAGAAGTTCTGCGCCATCCGCACGATGGTGTCGTATACAGCAGTGTCGCCGTGAGGGTGATACTTACCGATCACATCCCCGACGATACGGGCGGACTTCTTATAGGGGCGATTCCAGTCGTTGTTCAGCTCGTGCATCGAGTACAACGCACGACGATGCACCGGCTTGAGACCATCCCGCACATCTGGAAGGGCGCGGCCCACGATCACGCTCATGGCGTAAGCGAGGTACGAGCTGCGCATTTCTTCTTCGAGCGATACCGGGAGTGTCTCTTTGGCGAATTGATCCATTGGGCGAACGGTGAGAGGTCCCCTAGTGAGCACAGTGATGCCCACAGCGGGACGCTGCGGTTGCGCGAATAACAGAACATTTTACCATGCCGCAAGCCCCCTCCCCTCATACGCGCGAGCGACGCATCGTCAACCCCGGGCACGTTCCCTGCGAGGGAGGGCAAAACCGGCGAGCCAGTCCCCATAAGGGTTTGCGAGCCATTTCCTGCCTTGTTGCGTACACACCACAAGGCCGTGGCGCCCCGTTCGAATCGCTTATATTTGCTTTTTAGGAGTGCGTGCTTGTGGCACAATCCCCCAGCGAAGAGGCAGACATTGTTCGAAGTGGAGCCTTCACCACACCGAGAATGTTATACTCCGAAGAATGTATGACTTGTTTTCGTCCCATCTGCTCGCAGTCTTCTGCGGTGATCTCATCCTGAGAGGAGAAATATGAAAAAATTTGCCAAGCTCGCGTTCGCTGCAGCTGCGGTAGCCATGGCTGCGTCCGCTTACGCTCAGTCGGTGCCCTACGAAAAGAAGGCCGTCAACGACAACTGGGGTAACGGCACGAGCGAGTGGGTCTGGAAGAACGGCACGAACGAACTGTGCTGGCGCAATGGCTTCTGGACGCCGGCAACCGCCAACGCTCAGTGCGACGGCGCTCTGGCTCCGGCTGCTGCTCCGACGGCTGCTCCGGCTGCTCCGGCTGCCCCGGTTGTGTCGAGCGAAAAGGTTACGTTCGCTGCTGACACCCTGTTCGATTTCGACAAGGCTGTGCTGAAGCCGGAAGGCAAGGCCAAGCTGGACGACCTGGTCTCGAAGCTGAAGGGCATCAACCTGGAAGTCGTGATCGCCGTTGGCCACACCGACTCGTTCGGCTCGGACAAGTACAACGACCGCCTGTCGGTCCGTCGTGCTGAAGCCGTCAAGGGCTACCTGGTCAGCAAGGGCATCGAAGCCAACCGTGTCTACACGGAAGGCAAGGGCAAGCGCCAGCTGAAGGTTGATCCGAAGTCGTGCAAGGGCACTCGCAAGGCACAAATCGCCTGCCAGCAGCCGAACCGCCGCGTGGACGTCGAAGTGGTCGGCACCCGCAAGGCTCAGTAATTCGGTTCACACCGGGAAAAAAAGCCCAGCGAAAGCTGGGCTTTTTTTCGCCTGTACAGCGGCAAATGCCCTTCTCTGGGCTGCTGCGAAAATGGGCACTAAAAAAAGCGATGACACCAAATGCGCCATCGCTTTTTTTGTTTGGGGCGCCCGAAGGCCCTTTCTCATGACCGTCCTTCTTATTGATAGGAAGGTGTCGCCTGATCGTTAGCAACCATCGCGCGATCGCCAACGCGCAGGTTGTTCGGGTTTCGCTGCGTGACGGTGGCGACGCGGCCATCATCCAGGCGCACGGTGATGCGATACACCGTTTGCCCGCCCGCTCCGGCGCGCTGCTCGACCTGGTTGCCTGCATAGGCACCGAGTGCTGCGCCACCAATAGTCGCGACTGTGTTGCCCGTACCGCCACCCACCTGATGGCCCAGAATGCCGCCAGCCACGCCGCCGATGATCGTGCCCAAAATGCCCGGGCTATTTGCCGGGGCTTGCATCGGCTGGATCGATTCGACCCGGCCGTAAAGGGCACCCGTTTGCTGCGGCTGCCCGCTATAAGCCGGTTGTTGGCCATAGGCGGGCTGCTGAGCATACCCACCGTTATAGCCACCGCCGTAACCGGGCGCGGCGCAGCCCGCCAGCACCGTCAGGCTCGCAACACCCAGTCCTATCAGAATTTGTTTGGATTTCATTGATCTCTCCTTGAGCGAAGGTGACAGTTGGAGGAAGTGCATGCGCATTTGTTCACCTCTGTTTCAATGTGAAACCTTTTTGCGAACCCCGTGATTTGGTCGGGGCGACTCTTTTTGGTACATTTCCTCACCTAGCCGATATGCCCTGGCGCAGCGCAATATGACGACCACTCACGCGAACGCCGATCCCGGCGAACTCGAAAAATTCAGCGAACTCGCCCACCGCTGGTGGGACCCGAACAGCGAGTTCAAACCCCTCCACGAAATCAATCCGCTGCGCCTCGACTGGATTCAGTCAATTGCTCCGCTGGCTGGCAAACGCGTCGTCGACGTCGGTTGCGGCGGCGGCATCCTCTCAGAGAGCATGGCGCGTGCCGGGGCGAACGTCAAAGGCATCGATCTGTCCCGCAAAGCATTGCGTGTCGCAGACCTGCACAGCCTCGAGGCGGGAATTACCGTCGATTACGAGGAGATCGCCGCGGAAGCGTTGGCCGCACGCGAGCCGGGTAGCTTCGATGTCGTTACTTGCATGGAGATGCTCGAACATGTGCCCGATCCGGCATCGGTTGTTCGCGCGTGCGCGACATTGGTGAAGCCAGGCGGTTACGTATTTTTCTCGACTATTCACCGAAACGCCAAAGCGTATCTGCTGGCGGTCATCGGTGCGGAATACGTCCTGAACATGCTGCCGCGCGGCACGCATGACTACGCCAAATTCATTCGCCCTTCTGAGCTGAGCGCGTTCGTCCGCGGGGCCGGCCTCCAGGCTCAAGAGATGCGCGGGCTGGAATACAACCCGATCACCGGCCGCTACGCCCTTACGCAGGACACCAGCGTCAACTACTTGATGGCGACGCGCCGTCCGGCCGAGGCATGACCGTGCGCCAGTTTCCCGATCCGCTGGGCGCGGTGCTGTTCGACCTGGACGGCACGCTTGCGGACACGGCCCCCGATCTTGCCGCGGCGGCCAACAAGGTACGCACCGACCGAGGCCTCGAACCGGTGGACTACGAAGCGCTGCGCCCGGTTGCCTCGCATGGTGCCCGCGGGCTGATTGGCGTGGCGTTCGGCGTTGGGCCCGGGGATGCGGAATTCGAATCCCTACGGCTGGCGTTTCTCGCCAACTACGAGGCGGAGATCTGCGTGCGTACGCAGTTGTTTCCCGGAATGGCCGACGTGCTGCTGGAACTGGGCCGCGCAGGCATCCCCTGGGGGATCGTCACCAACAAGTCGGGCCGCCTGACGGTACCGCTGGTTGCGCAGTTGCCGTTGCCGGTGCCGCCGGCCTGTGTCGTTGCGGGCGACACCACGCCGCATGCCAAGCCCCACCCCGCCCCGCTGCTGCACGCAGCCGAATCTATCGGCGTCGAAGCACGGCAGATCGTCTACGTAGGCGATGACCTTCGCGATATCGAAGCCGGCCGCGCTGCCGGCATGCCTACCATTGCGGCCAGTTACGGCTATTGTGGTAATGGACTGTCGCCCGTGGAATGGCGCGCCGATGCGCTGATTGCGAGCGCGGCCGAGCTGATTCCGCTGTTGCTCGATTCGCAACGCGCTTGACCACGATGCCCAGGTGAATGCCTGGGCGCCGCATCTTTCAGGACCGCCGCCTCCCATCGGGGACGTGGCGGTCGACCGACTGACGAAGTAGGCCACGCCATGGCCGGACCGACACCAGCATGAGCAACTCCCCCGATTCGCGCCCTGATCTGCAATCGAATACCAACGGCTGGCGCACAAGGTTGGATCGCATGCGCGCTACGGCAGGCTGGCAACGCGTGGCTCAGGTTGGTACATCGCGACGCACCAAGCGCACTGGGATCGGCGTGCTGATCTTCCTGGTGGTGTTCGGGCTGCTGGGTGCATTCGGTGGCCCGCCGCTGCTACGCCACCTGGCTCAAACGCAACTCAGCAAGCTGCTGGACCGGCCGGTTTCGGTGGGCAAGATCAGCATCAACCCATACACGCTGCGGCTTGATGTCGACCAGCTCCACATTGCCGAGCGCGACGGCAAAACGCCGTTCGTCGACGTCGGCCATCTGCATGTGAACGCGTCGTGGAGTTCGATCTTCCGCCGCGCGCCCGTCATTGAAGAACTCAGCATCAAGGCACCGCAGGTGCGTATCGTGCGCACCGCCGAACAGCGCTTTAACTTCTCCGATATCGTCGACAGGCTAAGCCAGCCGGAGAACCCACCCAAGCCCAAATCGAACGAGCCGGCGCGCTTCGTCTTCGCCAATCTGCAGTTGGCCAACGGCGCCATCGATTTTGTCGACCAGCCGCTCGGTACGGAGCACAAGGTGGATGGCTTGCAGATCGGCGTGCCTTTCCTGGCGAGCCTGCCAGCCGATGTCGACATCTTCGTGCAACCGCTGCTGGCAGCGCGCATCGACGGCGCACCGCTGCATTTTGCGGGCAAGACCAAGCCATTTGCCGATTCGCTCGAATCCAACCTCAACGTCAAGATTGATGGCCTGGATCTGCCCCGCTACCTCGGCTACGTGCCCGGCCCACTGCCGGTTGCGGTGCCGCAAGGCAAACTGACGACCGACCTGACAATCGAGTTCCAGAAGCCGAAGAGCGGCGCGCCGGTCCTGCGCCTGCATGGCACGACCGGCCTCGACAATCTGGAAGTGGTCGATGCCACGAAAGCGCCACTGGTGGCCGCTAAACAGGTGCGTGCAACGTTGAGCGACGTGCGCCCGCTCGACAACGTATTCCACCTCGATGCGCTGACGCTGGATGGCGTGCGCGTCGATGCCACGCGTGGTGCAGATGGAACGATCAATTTCGCGCAACTCGGCGGCAAGCCCGCACCTGCCGAAGCGAATGCTGCCAAGGCAGAGCCTGCGCCGACCGCCAAGCCGAAGCCGTTGGACGTGGTGGTCAGCAAGCTGCAACTGGCGAACAGCACGGTCCATTGGCGAGACGCGACCACGCAGCCGGCTGCCGACCTGACACTGGAAGACGTCCACGGCGACATTGGCGTGCGCACGTTGGGCGGCCCGACCACGCTTGATGTGGGCGCCAAGCTGGCGCAAGGCGGCACGCTCAATGTCAAAGGCAACACATCGCTGGAAAAGAACACCGGCGAGCTGGAACTGAAGCTGGACGGCGTGAAGCTGGCCGGCATCGGCCCATATCTGCGCCAGGCGGGTGCCCCGCAATTGCAGAACGGCGCGCTGTCGGCCGACGGCAAGGTGGCGCTCGACTTCGGGCCGGACAAATTCAACGTGCGCGCGGAGCCGCTGACCGCAAGCCTGGCCGATCTGTCGCTGGCGCCCGCCACGGGCAAGGACACCGCGCTGCGCGCCAAGCTGCTGCGCGCGGACGTAAAGAGCTTCGACCTGAACACCCGCACCATCGCACTGAACGAAGTACGCGCCGACGGCCTGCAGATCGACGCGCTGCGCAAGAAGGACGGTACGACCACGTTGACACTGCTCGATGGTCCGCAACCGGCGGCGGGCAAATCGGCGGCGCCGGTTAAGTCCAGCACGAAGTCGAACGCGCCGGCCGAAAAACCGTGGGCTGTGACGGTGCAGACGCTGAAGCTGGACAACAGTGCCGTTGGCTTTGAAGACCAATCCAATTCGCGCCCGGTCAAGGTGCGTGTCGAGCCGCTGAACGTGGTCGTGCAGAACGCATCGACCGATCTCGGCAAGCCCATTAACGTGCAGATTGGTGCGGGGCTGGGCGCAAAAGGCAAGCTGGATGTGCGCGGCGAGGTGGTGCCGCAGCCGCTGAAGGCCGACCTGCGTGTGAGCTCGCAGAACCTGTCGCTGGCGGGCTTCGACCCGTATCTGGACAAGTCTCTGAATGCGGCAATCACGAGCGCGCTGCTATCGATGGATGGGCGCCTCGTGCTCAACCAGGGCAAGGCACTGACGGTCAACTACCAGGGCAACGCGACGCTGGGCAACGTGCGCCTGCAAGACCGCGTAAGTTCGGACGACTTCCTGCGCTGGCGCTCGCTCGCGCTCAACCGCATCCAGGCGAATTACGACGGCACCACGCCGCGCGTGCGGGTGGGCGCCGTTGCGCTATCGACGTTCTACGCGCGGATCATCATCAACCCGAACGGCCGCCTGAACCTGCAGGACATCCGCGTGCAGCCGACCGAGGAGCGCCGATCGCTGACGCAAAGCGAACCCGCATCGGCATCTGCCTCCGCAGCTTCGGCTCCTGCTGCGGCCCCTGTGACGGCTTCGGCTCCCGTGGCGACACCCGCATCGGCCGTAACCGCCACCGCGCCTGCACCCAAGGCCGGCGGCGCAGATCTGCGCGTCGACGCCATCACGCTGCAAGACGGCAACATCCGCTTCACCGACAACTTCGTCAAACCGAACTACACCGCCAACCTCACGGCCATCGGCGGCTCGATCGGCACGATCAGCACCGCCGCCAACCAGACACCTGCCGACGTGACGCTGCGCGGCAGCGTCGACGGCACGGCGCCGGTGGACATCCACGGCAAGGTCAACCCGCTCGCGCCCACGGCATTTGTGGATCTCACAGCCAAGGCAGACGGCGTGGAGCTGACCAACCTCACGCCCTACTCCGCCAAATACGCCGGCTACCCGATCACCAAGGGCAAGCTGACGATGGATCTGCATTACCTGCTCGACAGCGGCAAGCTGACTGCAGACAACCACATCTTCATCGACCAGCTCACCTTTGGCGACCGCGTGGAGAGCAAGGACGCGACCAACCTGCCGGTGCGCCTGGCCGTGGCGCTGCTGAAGAATTCGCGTGGGGAAATCGACGTGCGCGTGCCAGTGTCGGGTTCGCTCGATGACCCGCAGTTCAGCATCGGCGGCGTCATCCTGCGCGCGTTCGTCAACCTGATTGCACGCGCTGTGACGGCACCGTTCTCCTTGCTCGCCAGCGCATTTGGCGGCAGCGGCGGCGAAGAACTCGGCTACATCGAGTTTGTTCCAGGAACGTCAGACCTCAGCCAGGCGTCTGTCGCCAAGCTCGACAAGCTCGCGACTGCTCTCAAGGATCGTCCGGCACTCAAGGTCGATATCGTCGGCCGCGTCGACCCGGAATTTGACCGTGACGGCCTGCGCCGAGAGGCAGTCAACCGCCAGATTCGCGAACAGAAGCTCAAGGATGCAGGCGACTCCGCCGAAGCCGACACGACGGTCAAGCCGGAAGAAGAGAACAAGTATCTTGAACGCGCGTACAAAGCCGCCAAATTCCCGAAACCGCGCAACGTGATCGGGCTGGCCAAATCCTTGCCGCCCGACGAGATGCGCAAGCTGATGGAAACCAATGTGCAAGTGACGGATGCGGATCTGCGAGAGCTCGCGCAGCGTCGGGCGAATGCGGTGCATGTCGCACTTGCCGAGCGTGTGGATCCGGGGCGCCTTTTTGTTGTAGCCCCCAAGCTCAACGCGGATGGCGTCAAGGACAAGGGCAAGACGACGCGGGTTGATTTCTCGCTGAAGTAGCCCATCTATGGGATAATCGACACTTCCTTACTGGGGCCGACCTGGTTTCGACGTGGGTTGCGAAGCAGTGGAGGGCATACCGAGGACCCGTCACCTCGTTAATCAATGGGAATGCAATAACTGCTAACGACGAACGTTACGCACTGGCAGCCTAAGGGCCGCCGTCCTCGCACTGGCTCGCTGACGGGCTAGGGTCAAAGACTAGCGAGGTCATCTACGTCAGATAAGCTTTAGGTGAGTCACGGGCCTAGAGACGAAAACTTAGTGAATCGCCGTCGTAGAGCGTGTTCGTCCGCGATGCGGCGGTTAAATCAAATGACAGAACTAAGTATGTAGAACTCTCTGTGGAGGGCTTGCGGACGCGGGTTCGATTCCCGCCGGCTCCACCAAACACCTTTCAAACGGCTTCAACGTTTGGCAACAAAACCCCGCTGGGCTTGGCTCTGCGGGGTTTTTTGTTGGCGCGCCAAGTCCACCGACCTGAACCTAGATCGATGAAGCAGCCGCGCACACCAAGCTAGTCGTAGCTCATCACAAGAGTCAGAGAGCTATTGGCAGAGCCTGCTTCAACAACTGGGGCGGTTTGGTAATAGGCCGCTTTGAGTGGAATACTGAAGTTTCCGCCAACCGTGTCATAGCCGCTGAAAACGATTTTCTCGTTCATCGCCACCGGATTCTCATGTGCGTCAAGTATCTGCAAGCCGACGCCTTTCGCTGACGATGCAGCATCAAGCGCGACGACTGAGCGCGCAGCGTCCACGATTTGCGTATTGGGCTTCAGCAAATAAGACACCTTCTTAAGGCCTGTGGGACATTCCTTCAGGGCAATCGAGAAATTGACCGGCGCCAACGACGTACCAACGCCGCTGAAGTCGCGCACGCGATTCCTGTCTCCCATCTTGACGGTGACATCCGGCGTCTTGCAGCTCAGCGCACTGACACTAGCCTCGTTGCTCGTTTTGAACGTCATGGCATCAAATTCGTAATTGACGTTGTAGTAGCCGAGGATACCCGCCGGAACCACGGCGCCAGCCGACACCGCCTTGGTTGTTTTAATTAATACCTTGAAACTCCAACCGTCGAAATTCTGCGGACCTGCCGCCCGCACAAGCCCGTCGTATATGCCCTGTACCGGCGTTCCGTTGATGATTAGACTCCACGCGAGTCCGGTATCTCCGATCGGAAATTCGGTCATGTCTTTGGTTGACCACCAACCAACCGCACTCTTTATCCCGGCTCTGTAGCCGAGCTTACATGTGTAACGTTTGGTACCGTAAACCGTATACGCGGAGCTTTCCCAGACAACCGTCCCGACGGGCGCGTTACGCGGCACGCTCAGGGTTTTGGGTATCGTGTACGTCGCTGTTGCGGCACTACTACCAGAATTAAACGCGCAGTTTTGGGCGTGAGCTGGCGCAACAAGACATGTCGCCAAAGCGGTCGTCACCCAGACAAAAAAACCGCCAAAGAGGCGATTGGCGCATCGAATCGAGAACTTCTTTTTCATCATGTCTTCTTGCATTCCTTTCGTGAATATCCGAGCACGGATGCTTGACCTCTGATTGGAAGCGGCGCCGCTTATTTGCACCGCAACGTCTGCCGCTGGTAATTCCGACCAGCCTCTGCGGCATGCAACGCATAGGGCGCCCTGCACTGTCCTTCTTTCCATTTCACAACCAACGTGCCCTGCTCTTGGTTGAGCAGCACAAACGCATTGCCGTTCGGATCCGCAATGCCTAACTGTTTGCCGGTTTGCGCGTCTTTCACGTTAGCGCCAAACGGCACCGGTTTGCGGTCAGCCTGTTGGAGCGTGAACGGCACACGCTGGCCGCTTTAGCCCCTGAAGGTAGCCTTCACGAGGGCACCACGGCGCGGCACCACCTGCTTGACGGTGTCTATTTGGATTGACCAGCACGCCGATCAATGAATTGCGCCGGCAGCCATGCTCGACGAAGCTGCCACGCACACCAAGCTACTCGTAGCTCATCACAAGTGTCAGAGAGCTATTCGCCGAGCCTGCTTCAACAACTGGAGCGGTTTGGTGATAGGCCGCTTTGAGCGGAATACTGAAATTTCCGCCAACCGTGTCGTAGCCGCTAAAAACAATCTTCTTGTTCAGCGCCGCCGGCTTGCCACTCTCGTCAAGTATTTGCAAGCCGACGCCCTTCGCGATCGATGTGGTATCGAGCGCGACGACTGAGCGCGCAGCGTCCACGATTTGCGTATTGGGCTTCAGCAAATAAGACACCTTCGTGATGCCTTCGGGACATTCTTCCAGGGCAATCGAGAAATTGACCGGTGCCAACGACGTACCAATGCCGCTGAAGTGGCGCACGCGGTTCTGCTCTCCCATCTTGACGGTGACATCCGGCGTCTTGCAACTGAGCGCACTGACACTGGCCGAGTTGCTCGTTTGGAACGTGAGGCCATTGAGTTCCTCGACGCGGTAGTGGCCGAGGTCCCCGCCCGGAATCGTGGCGCCGGCCGAAACCGATTTGATGGCTTTGATTACAAGCTTGAATTGCCAACGGTCGAAACCACTCGCGCCGCCGTTTGGCTGCGTCCCCGCCCCATATATGCTCTTAATCGTCCGGTTGTTGGCGATTAGACTCCACGCAAGTCCGGTATTGCCGATCGGAAATATGGTCTGATCCACAGTTTGCCACCCACCGACCGAACTCCTTATCCCGGTTCTGTAGGCTGCTTTGCATTCGTAAACTGCGGCCGGGCCAGAGTACGTCTGCGTGGAGCTTTCCCAGACAACTGTCCCGACTGGCGGATTGCGCGGCATACTAAGGTTGCGAGGTATCGTGAACGTCACTGTCCGGGTATTGTGGCCATTGATAAACTTACAGGTTTGGGCGTGAGCTGGCGCAACAAAGAATGTCGCCAAGAAAATCGTCACCAGAACGCAAAAACCACCAAAGAGGCGGTTCAAGCATCGAGTAGAGAACTTCTTATCCATCGTGTTTTCCTTGCATCTTTTCGCGAGTATCCGAGCGCCAATTCTTGACCCCTGATTGGAAGCGGCATCGCTTATTTGCACCGCAGCGTCTGCCGCTGGTAATTCCGCCCAGCCTCCGCCGCATGCAACGCATAGGGCGCCCGGCACTGGCCTTCTTTCCACTTGACAACCAACGCGCCTTGCTCTTGGTTGAGCAGCACAAACGCATTGCCGTTCGGGTCCGCAATGCCCAACTGTTTCCCGGTTTGTGCGTCTTCCACGCTGGCGCCAAACGGCACCGGTTTGCCATCGGCCTGCTGCAGCGCGAACTGCGCACGCTGGCCGCTGTACCCCTTGAAGGTGGCCTTGACGATGGCGCCACGGCGCGGCACGACTTGCTTGACGGTGTCTTCCAGTTCCACGTCCGCCCCCAGGTTGTGGGTGTCCGGTCTCAAGGCGTTCAGGCGGTACGGCTGCGCGTAAGTAACCACGGCATAGCCGTTGCGGCCCACCGAGGTGCCGCCATCGGCGCGCACGTCTGCACCCTTGACCCCTTCCATCTTCATCAATGCAAAGGTGTCACCCACGGTGCGGCTCAGGTTGACTCCACCGCCATGCACAACCACAGCGCCGGTCGCCCCCACGCTTGCCGATTGGTAATCGCGCGCGAAGTTGACGTTGGCCGAGAGCTGGCCCGCGTCGGCGTTGTAGGTGATGTTTGCGCCGCCGGTTTCGCCACGCCCGCGGCTGGTATACCCGGCCTGCATGGCGTATGACGTGTTTTCGCTCACATAACCGCTCAGGCCGCTTTGAACATTGGTGCCGCCGTTGCTGTCATTGCTCACGTTGGTATAGGCACGCGGCGATTGCAGCTTGCCACCGAGCGGGATCGACATCGTGAGCATGACCTGCGTACTGCGGCCGTTGCTGCCAAAACGGCTGTCCTTGGTCTGGCTCAGGCTCAGGTTGTAGCTGAGCTGCTTCCAGCTATTACCGTAACCGACACTGATGCTGCGGCTGGAGCCCGGCTGGTTCCAATAGGTCTGCTGGCTGACGTTCAGGTAGACGCTGCCAAATTTGCGATCTGGCCCGCCTAAGTCCTGGCTGGTCGTCAAGTCGATGCGCGAGCGGCTGCGGCCGGATTGCACACCGTCGGTATTGCTCAGGTCGTTAACGTGGTCGTTGAACGTGCGATAGCCCGATGTGGAGTAGCGATAGGCTGCAAGCGTGAAGTTGGTGTTGGTGCGCGTGAAGGTCTTGGCATACAAGATGCGCACACTCTGCCCGGTATCGCGCTTGCCCTGCGCCCGGCTGCTCGATTGCGTGAAGTCCACCGACAGCGCGCCAACAGGCGTGTTTGTACCCACGCCCAGGTTGACGGCCTGGAAGTCGCGCGAGGCCTGGAAACCGCCGGCCACCGTGCTGTTGTCGGTCAGGCCGTAGACGAGCGAGCCACTCACCAGATTGGGCGATGCGCCCTGGTCTCCATCGTACTTGCCCGCCGCGAAGTTGTACTTCAGGCGGCCCTTGCGCAGCATCAGCGGCAAGCTGGAGAACGCCTGATGCGTGACATGCTTGCTACCGTCAGCTTCGATGACCGTAATTTCCAAGTCGCCGTTGGAGCCGGACGGAAAAATGTCGGTCAGTTGGAACGGGCCGGGCGGCACGTTGGCGCGGTAGAGCACGTAGCCGCTCTGCCGCACTTCGACCACGGCATTGGTGGCCGCCTGACCGCGAATGACGGGCGCGTAACCGCGTTCGCTGTCGGGCAGCATGCCGTCATCTGAGCCGACTTGCACACCGCGAAAACGTACGCTGTCGAATAGCGTAGCGTCGGAATACTGCTCACCAAGCGTCAGCTGCCCTTTGATAACGTCGATATCACGCTGCACCAGCGTGCGATTGCTTTTGAGGCGGGTCCGGCCGTCGTTGCTGCCGGTCAGCGCAGATTCATTGCGCAGACGCCAACGGCCAATGTTCACGCCGTTCTGCAAGCCAAGGTAATAGCTGCTGCTGTCATTACCAACGCGGCCGTGGCCGTAGTTTCCGCTGAACTGGTAGTTGACGTAGCCAGCGGTGACGCCTTCGTCCCACAAGGCGGGGTCCACATAGCCGCGCGCGGCACGCGACAGAAATGCCTGCGGAATGCTCAGGTTGAGTTGCAGCCTGCCGGCGTCGAAATCGGCAGAGGCCTGGTCCATCAAATGCGGCAAGTCCAGGCACGCCTGGCTGTTGAGATCCAGCGGCGGCGTGATGGCACTCAGGTCGACGCCAAAGTCCTGCAGCATCTGCGCGGTCAGGCACGGGCGCAGCTTACCTTTGCCGCCATCCTGATAGAAATCGATGTCACGGCGGCCAACCAGGTCGCCATTGACTTGCACCTCGACACGATACGTACCGGGCGGCACGCTGTTGCCGGAAGAGAGCACGGCACTCAGATCTGCCGGGCGGCCCTGGCCATGCAAAAAGCCGGTGTTGAACGCAAGCAGCGTCGGATCGGCCCGCGCGACGAGCGTTTCACCCTCCGCCGCGCGCGCGCTGTTGAACATCGCCATACACAAGGCCAGATACAGCGGGGTTGCGCTGGGGCGAGCAGCGGGCGCTTTTCCATCAGTCTTTCTAGGGAACGTTTTGGTGGTCTGGCGTTTAGACATCGCAATGCTCGCTTTTGGCCTTGAGAATCGGGGGTGTCACATAGGCAAGCTCCGCTACGAATGGGCGCGGGCTGATCCAACCCATGCAGGCTGGATCGATTGGCTCGACTGGGTCGATCAGTTGCCGGCGGAAACCGGCGTGCTCGGCTGGCTGCCGTGCAGGGTGACGCGGTAGCTTTCGCGGCCGCCGAAGTCATTGATGACTTCGTAGCGCAGTTCCGGTGCGGCGGCATGGCCGACCGGCAGCTTGACGGGCAATGTCAGCGTGGAACCGGGCGCGATCATCTTGGCGTCGGCAACGGGCTCATCCGCGTTGCCCGCGTGCAGCTTGGCGTCCACCACGGTCACGTGATATAGGCTCGGGTTGCTCAAGCGCAGCATCCCTTTACCTGCATCTTGGTTCAGTTGCCATTGCAGACTTGCCGGTGCCTTGAGCGGATCGGCGCGCAAACCGGTGGGCCGATAGAACACCTTGATGCGCTGGCGCACAGCCAGTTGCAACACGTTGTCGGTGCTGGCTGTTTGGGGAATCTCCTGCACGTTCAGCCAGAAGGCCGACTCACGGTCAGCGGGCATGCCCACGCCTTCGTAAAGCACGCGCAGAAGTTGCTGCTGCTTGGCGCCAACCTTGGCCAGCGGCGGCGTGATCGCAAACGGCAGTTGCGTGTTGCCGGCGTCATCAAGCGGATCCAACCAGGCTTGGATCAGCGCATCGGCGCCTTCGTTGATAACGACCACGGAGCTTTCCTTGTTCTTGCCATCAAAGATCACCCGCGTGGTACCTAGGGAAATACTGGCGTGACTCGCGGACGCAGCCAACGCGCACGCCAACGCCGCGCCAACGGCGAATCGTTTTGCTTTCATATCCGGAATTGCCTTGAAGAAAGAGGCGGCAGCGGACGAGCGCCGCTGCCGATTGAAGCCAGCCTGGGTGGCTGGCGCTTGGCTTACTCGTAGCTCAGCGTGAACGGCAGGCTTGCATTTGCGATACCCGGCTTCACCTTGGTGGCGTCGGCAGCCACGTAAGCAGCGGCAAAGCGCACGTTGATGGCGCCGCCGCCCTCCGGCACTTCGGTTTGTGCCAGCAGGTCGCCATTGCTCAGATCGAACGCATTCGCGCTCGCGCCCGTGCCTTCGTACACGGCGATGCTCACGCCCTGGGCGAAACCGTCGGCAGTGGCGCCGTTGTTCACGCGCAGCGTCTTCTTGTCGGCGCTCAGTTCTGCGGCCTTGCCGGCGAACTTCATGCTGACCTTGGCGCCCTTCTTGCACACCACATCAAAGTTGGCCGCGCCGGCGCCGTTCGTCAGACGCTTCGGCGCAGCGAGCGTGCCGATATCGTCAGCGGCGATGTTGCCCATGCTCACGTTGATGGCGCCTGCGTCGCCCGTGGTCGACGACACCTTGCACGTGTCGTTCAAAATCGTGCCTTGGAAGTTGATGACGCCGTCCACCGTTTCTTTTACCACCGGAGGATCGACCGGATCGGCGGCCATTGCGACGGAGGACAGAGCAGACATGGCGACGCCCGCCAGGAACAGTTTTGCTTTCATTGACTTACCCTTAAATGAGACCGCAGCAGAAAGGTGCCGGGACTTGGTCGAGAAGAAATGCCTATCGAATGAGGCAGGCGCAAGTATTCCAAGCGAGGCGGGCGCGCCATATCAGACTGCTCTGAAAAGCAGCCTGAATTGATGCGTTTGGTCTGCACGATGAAGACCGGCGCCCCTTACGTGCAGAGGCTTTCTCGTTGTAAATGCGGCGGTTCCGCTGATTGGGCCGTCGAGACGGAGGAATGCCGCGCACGCCGCCGCAGGAGAGGCGAACAGCGCATATGCGGGAATGCAGGATCAGGGCGAGGCCGACCCCCTGAGGGAAAGGATCAGGCGTCTGGGGTTTCCGCCCGGTGCAGCGATTGGAGCTCTACGAAGAGCGCCTGAATGTCCGCGTTGATGTCGCTGGACGGGGTCGAAAGACGTCGTTCCAGTTCACTGGCCAGGTTGCGCGTCTGCCGATCTTCCACAACGGCCGCAGCGCCCGAAATTCGATGAGCGGCTCGACGTGCCTGCTCGATATCCCGATGTGCGATGCCCTGGCTAAGCATCTCAAGATCGGTCTTCATGGTCTGTCGATAGATCGCGAGTACGTCCGCCGACGGCGCCACGTCGTGCTCCATTGACTCCGCGTTGGGGGCGGAATCACCATGAGCACACCAGAGCTCGATCAGTTCCCGCAACGCGGCGAGGCGCAGCGGCTTGCCGAGCACACCGTCCATGCCGCTGTCGAAACACCGCACACGGTGCGCGTCGTCGGTCGCAGCCGAGATGGCGACAATCGGCGTGCGCTCGCCTCCGCGCTCATGCTCGATTTCTCGCATGCGCTGCGCGACGGTATATCCATCAATGCCTGGCAGATTGCAGTCGAGCAGCACCATGTCAAACGCTGCTGACGCAAACTGTTCGAGCGCCGCCTCGCCGGTGCCGGCAATGGCAGACCGGCAAGCCAGTGCGTCCAACTGATGCTGAATCGCATGTTGCACCGCCTCGTGATCATCGACCACGAGGACAAGCGGCCCTTCCTTCGATTCCCGCGACAGCGTCTTTTGCGCCTTCGGCGATATCGCGAGGGGCGCAGACGCCGGCGATGCATCTGCAGCGTTCGGCAATGCCGCCTCTGCGTGCGCCTCGCGTGTCGGCAACATGACGGTGAACACCGTGCCGACTTCGGGGCTGCTGCTGACGGTGATCACGCCCTCCATCAGCTCGACGAGTTCGTGGCAGATCGACAAACCCAGCCCCGTGCCGCTGGCACCGCGATTGCCTGGGCTTTCCACGCGCGCATACGGCTCGAAAATGTTCCGCTGGCGCTCGGGCGGAATGCCCATGCCCGTGTCTCTGACCTCAAGTACGAGCGTTCCGATGCCGCGTCGCTTTCCGGGCAGATAGTCGACGCGGAAAACGACCTTGCCGGCCGTGGTGAATTTGATCGCGTTCACCAGCAGGTTCAGAGCGATCTGCCGCACGCGCATGGCGTCGATCTCCACGCTGAAATCGGGCGCGCAGGCAAGATCGAGCGACAACGCAAGCTTCTTCTCCTCTGAACGCCAACGGACCATGTCAAGGGTCTGCTCGGCCCATTGCCCGATCGTCGTGGGCTGAAGCGCGAGTGTCACGCTGTGAGATTCGAGACGCGAATATTCGAGGACATCGTCAAGCAGCGCCAAGAGCGTTTCCGATGCCGAGACGGCGGCGTCGGCACGACTGGCTTGCTGGCCGGTCAACTGCGAGCGCTGCAGCAGTTCCAGCGAAGCAAGAATGGTGTGCATCGGCGTGCGAATTTCGTGGCTGATGAACGCGAGGAACATCGCCTTATCACGCTCGCTGCGCACGGCCGCAACACGCGCGCGCCATAGCACATACGCCAGCACCGCAAACGCCAGAACGACACCCGTAACGAGGATGACCTGCCGCCAACGGTAATGCAGGATCGATGCGAGCGACGGTGCGCCGTAGTCGGTGGTTTCCTGCCATCGGCGCCGAATCGCGTCAGCGTCTGATACTGGAATGGCGGTCAGCGATTTATTGAGAATCGACGCGAGCACAGGGTTGTCCTCGCGCGTGACCATCGCCAGCGCATAGGGCCGGTCCCAGAGACTTCCCGAGAGAAAAAGCCGGCCCTGGAACTGCCGCTGCAACTGCGGAATGATCGACGCGTCAGTCCCGAGCGCGGCGTCGGCCTCGCCGTTTGCGACGGCGTCCAGCGCATCGGACTCATTCTGGAACGTCTGCAACCTCACCGGCACGCCGCTGTGGCGGATTGCCAGTTCAAGGCCACCGCCACCTTTGATTGCGATGCGCTTGCCGGCCAACTGCGTGGCACCGGCAAACAGGTTTTCACGTTCGGCCGTGACGATTGCGATTGTGCCGACGTAGTACGGCGTACTGGCGATGACGCCCTCTCGGTGAGGGACCACGTCATCGTGCTTGCCCCAGTCGGGCAACATGTCGACGCTGCCTGACCGCAATGCCGCAGCCGAGCCGTTCCAGCACGCACCATCGACGTATTCGAAGCGCAACCCGCTAAGTTCGGCAATTGCATCGAGGAACGATGGAACCATGCCGACCACCTTTCCGGCCTCGACAAACTCGAACGGGCGCCAGTGCGCATCGACGCAGGTACGCACGACCGGATGCGCGGCCACCCAGGCTTGCTCCTCCGGTGTAAATAGCGAAGGCGCGGCCGCGTGGCTGCCGGCGGACATCAAGCCAAGCCATACGCCCAGGATCAGCGCGCGCACCGCCGTCGCTACATTGTTCACATCATCCCCAGTCGCCATATCGGAATCGAATGCATCGGCGCGTCGGGTTCGCGATGTTGCTGATCGCGCCAGTTCAGAAGCTTAATTCAGTCCCGAGCCGGATGGCCGGAAACGACCTTAAGGCCGTGTCGAACGGTCAGCAAGCGCACGGATGCGATTCGACTGGTGATGGAGTTGCCGCGCGTCGCCCGAGGAAGAGCGCGGACGCTCAAGACCGACACGCACGACGCCGCGCCAAGGCTACCGCAGCAGCGGCCAGTGCGAGCCCGAGGATCGGGTCCACCGCACCGGCACCCCCCACCCCTATGCTGCCCGTGGCCGCACCCGCCGCCGCATCGCCTTCCGGACTCGTGCCGCCACCGGCCGCCTGCGTATCGAGCGCGAGGTCGACGAGCACCGGGTCATGATCCGACGACCGGTACGCGTCCGGCGCGTAGAACGCCTGTTGCTGCTCGGCGCTTTTGTATGCGAACGAGTATTCCAGTGCAATCGGTTCGTCGGCGTTGATATGCCACTCGTGCACGGCGCGTACACGCTCGGCCAAGCCGGAGGTGGCAAGCGCATGGTCGATGTAGCCGGATTCGCCGCCGTAGACGTAGCTGTAGGCATCCTTGCCGACGAACTTCTCCACCATGTCGGCATATCCCTTGTCGGCAAGCAGCAAGACGGGGTCTTCCTTGGCATAGCTGTTGAGGTCACCGATGAGCAGCTTGCCTACGTCAGGCACGCCGGTTGGCGAGGTCGCCAGCCAGTCGGCGATCAGACCGGCAGCGCGCACCCGGGTGGGGTTCCAGCAGCTCTGGCCGTCGCCCTGGTCGGCGTCCCTGCCGGTCGCCCCGGTGCAGCCCTTGGACTTCAGGTGATTGACGACCACGGTGAAGTTCTGCGCGCCGCCGATGCGTCGGAAGCTTCGCGCCAGCGGCTGTCGATTCTTGTTATCGATGACCAGGGTGGCCGGAATGCCGACGGGCTCCACGGTGCGACTGTTGTAGACGATCGCCACCGTAATCGCATCGCTGCCCAGCTTCGGCACGCCAGGATCGACGTAGCGCCAGTCGGCGCCAAGCTGGCTTGTTAGGTGGCGGATGGCGCTGAGTTCACCGTAGCCGTCATTCTCGATTTCCATCAGGCCAACCACATCGGCATTGATGGCGCGGATGGCCGCAACGATCTTGGCTTCCTGGCGCTCGAACTCGGCCCGTGTTTTAGCGCCCCGGTTGGTTGGATCATCAAAGCCAGCGCCTTTCCCGTCACCGTTGAAGTAGTTCAGTACGTTGAACGAGGCGACGCGCACATCGGCTTGGGCGTGGCGTGCAGGTGCGCCCGCACGCGGGTTCGTGGCAGCGTTGAATGCCGGCGCGGCCGCGCCTGGCAGGGGCTGCAGGCGCCAAGCGTTGTAGCGCATTTCCAGCACGCCCTGGATACCGCTTACCGTATAGCCGGCGCGCACGGGATTCGCCGCAGACAGGCCCGGCGCCGGGTAGCGCACGCTGGCGGGATTCTGCTGATTGGAGCCATCGTCAAACACGATGCGGTTCAGCGCGTTGCTTGCAGCCTGGGCCGCGGCCCCGCTCCCGGCTGGGGCCACGTTGGCGGGCAATGGCAGGCGCCCGTTGCTGAGGAGCAGACTGCCGTAGCGTCCGAGTTCGTACGTCTCGCTCACCGTTAGCGTTTGCGGCAAGCGCACAAGCATCCCTTCATACGCCGACAACGCCTTGGCATCGGCCACAGGCAATGTCACCTCGACCGGCGTCACGCTGTTGCCGCTGGCGCAGCTTGCGATGCCGTTGGTGGCTAGCGTCAACTGCGTCTGGCCGTACTTCTCCTCCACCTTGCCGACGAGGTGGACGAGGTCACCCGCACGGGCGGTGACGCCGGGCGCGTAGACGAACAGCCCTTCAGACACGCCCGGCAGTCTGCGGCGCTGCGCATCGGGCTGTTGCACGAAGAAGCCGTTGAAACCGTTGGTGCCGCTGTAATCAGCCGTCACGACCGCTTCGATTTCAACGTTCTGTCCAGCAAGCGGCGAAGTTACGCTCGCGCCCTGCACATCCGCAAGATGCGTTGCTGCGGCGCCGCACACGGCAGCGGCCGGCGGTGGCGTGACGGTGCCCTGCCCGTTGTACAAGCCCAGATCGGAAAAGTCGTCGACGTTGAACGCATCCCATTGGAGGGACGGATCGAAAGCAGCAGTCGCTGCCGTATCGCCCTGCTTCACCGTGCCTTTGCGGCGCAGCGTGTGGTCCTTCGTGCCGGCGCTGGCCGTCCCCCAGAAGCCGGACGGCGGTTGATAGCCGACTTGCCCAATGCGATCGACAACAACGCCAGAGCGGGTGAGCGTCAGCGCGTCGTCGCCGTTGAAGGAGAAGCCCGCAGTTTGATTGACGCGGGCGCCGAGCACGCTGGCCAGTGTGCTGTGCGCCATCACATGCACGGCGCCCGGGGCCGGCTTGCCCGAGAGCGAAAACGACGCGGTGGGCGTGCTGCCGCCATTGTTGTACTGCTCGATCTTGTAGACCGAAAGATCGGCCTCTGCGGCGTCCGGATTGTAGATTTCGATGGCCTTGTTGTTCGAGCTGCCTTCTACGTACTCGCTGATGAGGAGCTCGGCATGAGCAGGCAACACCGTGAACAGCACGGCGGGAATGAGGAAATGCGGGCGCATGGGGGGATCAGGGGGTGAGGGAATGGATTCGGCATACCTTCAACAACGCCGATGACGTATGCATGGCGCGCGGCCACCGACCATTCAGCATTCTGTAAGGCACCCCCTCCCAGATGCCCGCTCTCACCAAAAAATGAAAAACCCGCGACGCTTTCGCAGTCGCGGGTTCTTCTCTCAGCGGATCAGCAACTAGCCGCCGATCGTCACATTGAAGACGAGACCGTCCGGCCTCACAAGATAGTAGCCACCGTCCACACCGATCCAGTGATAGCCGCGCGGGGGTGGCGAGAGACGATGCTCGCGCCAGTCGTCGATGATGTATTGGCGATCGCGGTATTCAGGTGGAATGCGCTCACCCCGATTCCACCGGTGGGCCATTTCGCGATCGGCGCGGCGATCCACGTCGACACGCTCGTCGTGGCGGTCGCGGTCCCAGCGGTGATCGCGGTCTTGCGCATGGCCGGCTAGCGGCGCGAGCGCAGATACAGCCAGCATCAATGACATCAGGAACTTGGTTTTTTGCATGGAGTGCTCCCTTAAAGCGTCCGGACATGCCGAACCTTGTTTCCACTCTATGCCGCACCGGGCTACAGGCTGTGACAAACCGCGTTAAGGATGTAACAGACGATTTTTTGTGCGCTGTGCGCCGCGTGCGTTATCCAACGGTCGCGGTTGGCTCTCCTTGGAGAACCAATACAGAATTGCCGAATTTTGTGTTTTTCTGTACCTGTTGGGCGATTGACCACGGGTGCTAGCCTGCAAGCTCTTCGTCCTTGCCGCTGACATCGAGCCCGCCATGCCTACCCTCACCAACCTGCTCACCTTTGCCCTGGTTGCCCTCGGCATGGTGCTGACGCCCGGCCCGAACATGATCTACCTGATCTCCCGTTCGATCTGTCAGGGGCGTAACGCCGGGCTGGTGTCGCTAGCGGGCATTGCCACGGGCTTCGTCTTCTACATGCTGTGTGCCGCATTCGGCATCACAGCCTTGCTGATGGCCGTGCCGTTTGCCTACGATGCGCTCCGCTTTGGCGGCGCGATCTACCTGCTGTATCTGGCCTGGCAAGCCGTGCGCCCGGGTGGCCGCGCGCCATTCCAGGTGCGGCAGCTGCCGGTGGACAGCCCGCGCAAGTTGTACACGATGGGCTTGCTGACCAGCATGCTCAACCCGAAAGTGGCGGTGCTGTATCTGTCGCTGCTGCCGCAGTTCATTGAGCCGGCGCACGGCAGCGTGCTGGTGCAGTCGGTCTGTCTGGGGCTCACGCAGATCTGCGTGAGCGTGACCATCAATTCGATGATCGCGGCCACGGCGGGCAGCATCGCGGCATTCCTCTCGCGCAAGCCGAGCTGGCTGTCGGTCCAGCGCTACCTGATGGGCACCGTGCTGACCAGCCTGGCACTGCGCATGGCAATGGAAGCACGCAAGTAAGCCACCCCAATTCAAGAAACGATTCGCAACCAATGAAAACGGGGCGATCCGGTTTGGCCGGATCGCCCCGTTTTCATTGAACGCGCTGTCAGATCAGCGGCGGCGCATATAGAACGTGAACACCTTGTCCTGCTCGCTGTGCTCCAGCAGCTCGTTGCCGGTTTGCTTGGCGAATGCCTGGAAGTCCCGCGTGGCGCCGGGGTCGGTGGCAAGAATCTTGAGCACGTCGCCGCTTTGCATGTCGGCAAGCGCCTTCTTCGTGCGCAGGATGGGCAGCGGGCAATTCAGGCCGCGCGCGTCGATTTCCTTCTGAAACTCCATGTCTTCCTCAGTGGTACGGGCAAGCGGCGCAGCGCCGCTCGCATCAGTTATTCCGTGATTGTAACGAGCCGTGTCGGCTGCCACTGGCGCGGCGGCGGGTCGGCGGGTTCGCCGGTGCGGATGTCGATGTAGCTGACGGGCAAGCCACGCGCGCTCAGGAAATCAGCGACGGCATAACCGGTGCCGGCCGTCCAGGGGCGGACTTTCTCAAACGGCTTCAGACGGTACTCGACGAGCTCTTCCGACAGCGCGATTTCGCCATCGGCCACCACGTGGTACGCAATGATCAGCTCATTCTTGCGGATGAACTCATACACACCGATCAGCGAGATCGATTGCGCGTCGAGGTTCGTCTCTTCCTTCAGCTCGCGGGCAATGCCTTCTTCCGGCGTTTCATCGCGCTCCATAAAGCCGGTGACGAGGGCAAACATGCCTTCGGGCCATAGCGCGTTGCGCGCGAGGAACATCTGCCCGCGATACTCGACCACCGCCGCCAGGACCGGCAACGGATTGTTCCAGTGGACGAAGCCGCAGTCCGGCACCGGACACGCGATGCGCACGCGGCCGGCGTTGTGTTGCTCGACGAGCGGCGTGGCGCATTGGGGGCAGAAGCGGTAGTCGAAGCTCATGGCAGAGAGATGCGTTAGACAGCTTGCTCACAGGCCGCGCGGATGTCGGCGGCAAAGGCTTCCACCGTCTCGGGCTCCACGTCCCACGAGCACATCAGGCGGCAGCCGCCGGCGCCAATGAATGTGTAGAAACGCCAGCCGCGTGCGCGCAGCGCCTCGATGGCGGGTACCGGCAACTCGGCAAACACGGCGTTCGATTCGGTCGGGAACATGATGCGCACGCCTGGCACATCGGCGATGCGCGCATGCAGAAGCTGCGCCATCGCATTGCCGTGACGCGCGTTGCGCAACCACACGTCGTTTTCAAGCAAACCCAGCCAAGGTGCCGAGATGAACCGCATCTTCGAGGCCAGTTGCCCTGCCTGCTTGACGCGATAGGCAAAGTCCTCGGCCAAGCGGCGATCAAAGAAGACCACGGCCTCGCCGACCGGCAGACCGTTCTTCGTGCCGCCAAAGCACAGCACGTCCACGCCGGCGCGCCACGTAATCTCAGACGGATGCACGCCGAGCGACGCCACCGCATTGGCGAAACGCGCGCCGTCCATGTGCACGCGCAACTGGCGACGCTTGGCAATCGCGGCAATGGCGCGCACCTCGTCCACGGTGTAGACGGTGCCGACTTCCGTCGACTGCGTCAGCGAAACGACCTTCGGCTTCGGGTAGTGAATATCGGAGCGCCGCGTGACCAGGGCTTCGACCGCGTCCGGTGTGAGCTTCCCGTTCTCGCCCTTGGCGGTCAGCAGCTTGGAGCCATTGGAAAAGAACTCTGGACCGCCGCATTCGTCCGTCTCGATGTGCGCCAGCTCGTGGCAGATCACCGAGTGATACGACTGGCACAGCGACGACAGCGCCAGCGAATTGGCCGCCGTGCCGTTGAAGACGAAGAAAACTTCGCAATCGGTTTCGAACAGATCGCGGATGCGGTCGCACACGCGCTGCGTCCAGGAATCATCGCCATAGGCCGGCTCATGGCCGCTGCCGTTGGCCTCCAGGAAATACTTCAGAGACTCCGGGCAGAAGCCCGCGTAGTTGTCTGAGGCGAAATGCTGCTTGGGCTGCATGGCGGGCCGGCAAATGTGAGTGGAAGACGGGTTACTTCTGTTCGGACCACAGGACGCCGCCGGTGGCCCAGTTTTCGCGCTTGATGTCGGTGATGATGATGTCGACGGCGCCCGGCGCGCAGCCCAGCGATTCGCACGTGACGCGCGTCACCTCTTCGACGAGCTTCCGCTTCTGCTCAACGCTGCGGCCCTCGAACATCTCGATATGGAAAGTCGGCATGGGGTCTCCTATTTAGTGAATCGCTTTGACAGTCGCGGCAGATGTGTCAGTTGCCTCAGTCACGGTATGAAGCGTCGATTTTATCCAGTTTGCGCAACAGCGCCGGCCACTCGATCATGCCTTCAATGGCGCCGCCATCTTCGAGCTGTTCTGCCGCACGATCGGCCACTTGCGGCGCGGGCGAGACGACCTCGCCACCAGCGAGCGCCTGAATCTGGATCTCGCATGCCTTGATGAGCGTGGCCATCAGCACGTGCGCTTCCGCCACGGTGCGGCCGACGGTGAGCGTGCCGTGATTGCGCAGCAGCATCGCGAAATGATTGCCAAGCGACGCGGTAAGGCGCATGCCCTCTTCCGGCGTAAAGGCAAGCCCTTCGTAATCGTGATACGCAATGCGCTGGTGAAACCGCAGCGCATGCTGTGACAGCGGCAGCAGCCCATGATTCTGCGCCGACACGGCAATGCCCGCCGTGTTATGCAGATGGATCACGCACTGCGCATCGGGCCGCGCAGCGTGAACGGCAGCGTGCAATGCGAAGCCCGTCACGTTGACGGACGGACGCGTAGCTGCGTCGGGCCAATCGCCGACAAGCTGGCCGCGGCCATTGATCTTGACCAGGTTGGATGCGGTGATTTCGTCGAACGCGAGGCCGAAAGCGTTGATCAGGAAGTGATCAGGCTCGCCCGGCACGGTGGCCGACAGGTGGGTGTAGACAAGGTCGTCCCAACCGTTGAGCGCGGCCAGGCGATATGCGGCGGCAAGATCGACGCGCACCGCGCGCTCGGCCTGGCTCATTTCGCCGCCGGACGTGACGGCATCGGGGCGCAGGGCAAAAGACATGGGGCTCCTCCAATGGAGGAGGCATTCTAGAACGGGTGCGCTGGGCGCGTTGCACACGCCATCACATGCCGCGCATCACGCACGCGCCGGTGCCGCCCGCTTGACCGCAAGAAAGGTCGCCACGCCCGCCACGAGCGACACCGCTGCCACGGCCAGCGATGCATTGAAGCCGCCCGTGGCCGCAAACAAACGGTTCGCAAGCGGCGGCCCGACGATCTGGCCGATGCCATACGCGGCCGTCATGAGCCCCATCAGACGCGGCACGGCATGCGGCCAGAGCCGGCGCGCCTCGCGCATGGCGAACAGCGTGATCGCCGTGAACGGCAGGCCGAGCAGCGTGCTGGAAAGCGCCAGCCCCGCCACCGTTGGCCAGACGATGCTGGTTGTCACAGCAACCGCCTGCATGGCGTAGGCCGTGGCCAGCAGCGAGCGGTTGTCGCGCGCCAGGCTGATCCGTGTGGAAAGGAACGCCCCGAGCGCCACCCCCGCACCGAACATCGGCCAGAACAGATCGGGCCAGACCGAACCCGCCGGCAGCACCTTGCGCGCGATCACGGGCAGGAACGTGGCGGTGATGATGTAGCCAAAGCCCGCCAGGCCGTAGGCGATCGTCAGCGCGCTGGTGGGCGCATCCAGCCCGGGTGCCGTGCCGGATGCAGCCGGCGCCGGAGCGGCATGCGCATGCGCTTCTGGTCGGATGGTCGACCACACCGCCGCCGAAAGCAGCGCCGACAGCACGCCAAACGCCATCCATGCGGACGTTGCGTGCCAACCCAGCGCCACCATGCCGCTTGCCGCCAAGCCTGGAATGGCGATGCCAAGACCCGGCCCGCAGAAAATGATGCCGCCGAGCGCAGCATGGCCCAGCTCGGTCAGCCGATGAAGGCACCAGCCCGCCGTAAAGACAAACACCAGCGCGCTGGCCATGCCGGCTGCAAAGCGCAGCAGAAGCCACGCAGGCTGCCCTTGCAGCACGCCCATTCCGGCAGTCAGCAGCACCGTCGCAACCAGACCGGTGCGGATGAGCCGCGCCGCGTCGCCGCGCACCGCCATGCAGGCCAGCGCGCCAACGAAATAGCCCAGGTAGTTGCCGGTTGCCAGCCAGCTGCCCTGCGCCAACGTCAGGCTGCCGTCGTGAAGCATCATCGGCAGGATCGGCGTGAAGGCGAAGCGGCCGATGCCCATCGCCACGGACAGCGCCACCATGCCCGCAATCGCCACGCGCCATGCGGTGGCCCGCTGCGAATGGGCGACGGACGAGGCAGAGGTAGACGACAGCGTGTGCTCCATGGAAGGGCCTGGATGAGGAAATCGGCACTTCATCGTACGCAAGGCCGTCCATCCTGAAAAATGAATTATATTGAACGAACCCATTAGCATTTGAGATACATCATGGATCTGTCCTCGCTCGAGATCTTCCGAACGGTGGTGCGGGAAGGCGGCGTCACGCGGGCGGCCCAGCAGCTGAATCGCGTGCAGTCGAATGTGACGACACGCATCCGCCAGCTCGAGACCTCGCTGGGCGTGCAACTGTTCGTGCGCGAGAGCAAGCGCATGGTGCTCACGCCGGCCGGGCAGACCTTGCTGACCTACGCCGACGACATCCTCCGCCTAGCCGCAGAAGCACGCCAGGCCGTGCAACCGCGCGAGCCGCACGGGCGCCTGCGCATCGCCTCGATGGAAAGCACGGCGGCCAGCCGCCTTCCAGCCCTGCTCGCCACGCTGCATCAGCGCTGGCCGCGCGTGCAACTCGAACTGGTGACGATGACCACGCGCCAGTCCCTCCAGGCGCTGTCGAACTTTGAAGTCGATTGCGCGTTCGTTGCCGAGACAGCGTGCCTGAATAACACGCGCGCCGCCATGACGACGCTGCCGGCCTTTGCGGAAGAGCTGGTGCTGATTGCTCACCGCGCCCACCCGCCCATCCGCCGCGCTATGGATGTGCAGACCGCCGGCATGCTCGCGTTCGAACCCGGCTGCGCTTATCGGCAATTGATCGAAGACTGGTTCGCCGCCGACGGCGTAGTGCCGTCCCGGGTGCTGGAGCTTGGCTCGTATCACGCCATCATCGCTTGCGCGGCGGCGGGCATTGGCGTGGCGCTAGTGCCGCGCTCGGTGCTTGAGCTGTATACGAATGCCCCGGAAATCAGCATCCACGTGCTGGGCAAGCCGGGCCGTGTCGACACGCTACTTGCCTGGCACCGCGACATGGCAGGGCCTGCCCTGCAGGCGCTGGTTCAGTTGCTGGGCGAGCCGCAACCAGCGCCAAGCGCACCCACGCGCGAGGCCATTGCCGCCTAAACTGAAAGCGGATATCGGGACCGTGCCGCAGGTCTGATCAGGCAACAACCGCGGCAATCACGGACGGAGGCGCGAATGCGACCGTCGTTGCGGATGCGGCGTTGGATAGGAGGGATGGCAGCGGTCATCGCCGCGGTCTGGACCAGCCTTGCCGTGGCAGCCGCGCCGGTCGTGGTGTTGCCGGTCACCGGTGCCATCGGGCCAGCCAGCGCAGCCTATGTGATCCGCGGCCTGCAACAGGCGCACGATCAAGGGGCGCAGTTGGTTGTTCTGCAAATGGATACGCCCGGCGGCCTCGACGCGTCGATGCGCCAGATCATTCAGGCCATCCTTGCGTCGCCCGTGCCGGTGGCAGGCTACGTGGCCCCCGGCGGCGCGCGGGCAGCGAGCGCGGGCACCTACATCCTCTATGCATGCCACGTTGCCGCGATGGCGCCCGCCACGAACCTGGGTGCGGCGTCGCCGGTGGCGATCGGCATGGGCGGCCACGCTCCCAGCCCCGAACCCGGACCCAGCCCCGGCGCCAAACCGGCCAGCGCGCCAGCCGCCTCTTCCAGCAACGAAGACACCCTCGCCCGCAAGCAGATGCACGACGCGGCGGCGTACATCCGCGGGCTGGCGCAACTGCGTGGTCGCAATGCGGAATGGGCCGAGCGCGCCGTGCGTGAAGCCGTGAGCCTCGACGCGCCCGAAGCCGCCAGCCAGCACGTGATCGACCTTGTTGCGGCGAGCCTTCCTGATCTGCTCAAGCAAGTCGACGGCCGCGCGGTGCGCACGTCCGCCGGCGTGGTCACGCTGCATACGGCAGAGGCCGCGATCGTCACGCTGGAGCCCGACTGGCGCAACCACTTCCTCGGCGTCATCACCGACCCGAGCCTGGCGCTGTTGCTGCTGACGGCGGGCGTGTATGCACTGATCTTCGAGTTCTCGACGCCGGGCATGGTTGTGCCCGGCATCCTCGGCGCAGTGTGCATCGTGGTGGCGCTCTACGGGCTGCAGATGCTTCCGATCAACTACGCGGGCCTTGCCCTCATCGCGCTCGGCCTCGGCTGCATGGTTGCTGAAGCATTCCTGCCGACGTTCGGCGCGCTCGGCGTGGGCGGCATCGTTGCGTTCGTGCTGGGCGCAGTAATGCTGATCGATACGCAAACGCCGGGCTTTGGCGTGCCACTGCCGCTCATCATCGGACTGGCCTTCGTGAGCCTGACCGTTGTTCTAGCGATCTCCAGCCTGGCGGTGCGTGCACGACGGCGGCCGATCGTGAGCGGCGGCGATACGCTCATCGGCATGACAGGCGAAGTGCTGGACGTCGATACACCGGATGCCGATGCCGATAGCGACGGCTGGGCACGCATCCATGGCGAGCGCTGGCGCGTGCGCTGTGACGGCGGCATCGCGCGTGGCGATCAGGTGCGTGTGATCGCCCGGCATGGGCTGACACTGATGGTCGAACCCGTCGCCCCCCTCGCCGCGTCTTCATAAGGAGAAGAAAAATGCTCTACGGCTTCTTCAGTGCAGGCGGCCTGATTTTCCTGGCCGTACTGCTGGTCATCTCGTCGTTTCGGGTGCTGCGCGAATACGAGCGCGGCGTGGTGTTCCTGCTCGGCCGCTTCTGGCGCGTGAAAGGGCCGGGGCTGGTGCTCATCGTGCCGGCCATCCAGCAAATGGTGCGCGTGGACTTGCGCACGGTGGTGATGGACGTGCCGCCCCAGGATGTGATCTCGCACGACAACGTATCGGTCAAGGTCAATGCGGTGGTGTACTTCCGGGTCGTCGATCCGGAGCGCGCCATCATCCAGGTAGCCAACTATCTGGAAGCCACGAGCCAGCTCGCGCAGACGACGCTGCGCGCCATCCTCGGCAAACACGAGTTGGACGAGATGCTGGCCGAGCGCGAAAAGCTCAATCTCGACATCCAGAAGGTGCTCGACATCCAGACCGACCCTTGGGGCATCAAGATCGCGAACGTGGAGATCAAGCACGTTGACCTGAACGAATCGATGATCCGCGCCATCGCCCGGCAGGCTGAGGCCGAACGCGAACGCCGCGCCAAAGTCATCCACGCGGAAGGCGAGCTGCAGGCGTCGGAAAAGCTGCTCGAAGCCGCACGCATGCTGGCCCAGCAGCCGGAAGCAATCCAGTTGCGCTATCTGCAGACGCTCACGCAGATCGCAGGTGACAGAAGTTCGACGATTGTCTTTCCGCTGCCGATGGAAGTGCTGGGCGCAGTGAAGAAAGCCGTCAGCGGCTGACACGCATCACAAATCGATCTTCATGCCGAGCTTGAACAGCCGCGGCGCGCCCATCGACAAGCGATTGTTGCCGGCGCCCGCCCAGTAGCGCTTGTCGGTCAGGTTGTCGACATTGAACTGCAGCGTTGCCCGCTTGCCCGAGATGCGCGTCACGTAACGCACGCCTGCACTGAAGAGCGTCGTGCCGCCCAGTTCCGCTTGGTTGGCATCATTCACGGGGCGCGGGCCAAGGTAATAGGCGCCTGCGTTGAACGAGACCGACCGCAGCATCGGCAACGTGTATTCGGCAAAGAAGCTGGCAGTGCTGCGCGGCGTGTTCTCCGGCGTTTTTCCGTCGAGGCCGTTACCGACACCGCGAAACTTCGCGTCCGTCCAGCCGGCGGAAGCCAGCAGCGACAGGTCTTTGGTGACGCGGCCCTGGGCAGTCAGCTCGATACCGCGAATGCGCTCGCGCCCGTCCTGCACGAAGACGTTCGCGTCGTTGGTGTAGCTCGCTGCGCGGTCGATGTCGTACACGGCGGCGGCGAGCTGCGTGCCGGCCGGTGTTTCATAGCGCATGCCCACTTCCTTCTGTTCGGACAGCGCAGGCGGCATGGCCACATTGGCGTTGGCGGCCGTGTTGGGCGCACGCGCACCGGCCTCCAAACCCTGCGCGTACGACGCGTATGCCGACAGCGCCGGCGTGAACTTGTAGATGACGGCGCCCAGCGGCGTGGTCTTGCTGGCCTCGTAGCGGTTGGGCGCCTGCTCGCTGGTGTAGCGCGTGTAGCGCAGGCCGGCGATCACCTGCCAGTGCTGCGACAGCGTCATGCGGTCCAGCGCGTAGACGCCCGTATCCACGGCACGCTGCTCGGCGGTGAAGCCCGTGCCGGTGGTCGGCAACCAGCCGAGGTCGACCGGGTTGTACAGATTCTGCGCGCCGGAGAAGCGGTCCGAGAACACCGCCGCTTGGCGCATGTCGGATCGCGCAATGCCGAAGGTCAGGTCATGCGTGATCCAACCCGTCTTCTCGGTGCCGGAAACGTCCACCCGCACGTGACTTGTATTCCACCGACCGCTCTGACGCTGGCCAGAGACTGTGCCGGCGCCCGTCACCGCGTTGGTCAGGCGAAATTCCGAAAACGCCCGCGTGCGCGCCGTCTCCGACATGCCGCCCTCCACCGTCAGCAGCCACGTATCGGCGAGTGCGTAATCGGCACGCAGCAACGCATTGGTGTTGTTGCCGTCAAAGTCGGCCCACCCCGGTGAAATGCGTTTGGCCGGATCGGGCATGGCCGGCAAGGTGATGACGCCGTTCTTGGCAGCGGGCAGCGTCACCACCGATTGCTCCGTGATGACCTTGCGCGAGTATTCCACGTCGGCCTTCAGGCTCAGGCGGCTGTTGACCTTCCAGTCGAAAGCCACAGCGGCAAGCTGGCGCGTGCCGTCAATGCCGCTCGTCGGCGACTGCAGCGAGCCGCCCGCCGCGTTGATGCGCAGGCCATATTGATTGTCTTCACCAAAGCGGCGCCCCACGTCGAGCGTGCCGACCACGGTGCCGTTGCTGTCGAACTGCATGCCCAGCGTGGTGACCGGCGTGTTGCCCGCCCGCTTGGTGACAAGGTTCACCACCCCGCCCGGCGTGGTGTAGCCGTAATACAGCGCTGACACGCCCTTGAGCACTTCCACGCGTTCCTTGTCCTCAAGCGGGATTGCCGTAAGCGCCGGAATCGGCATCGAGCCGTTGAAGCGGAAATTGGTGCGGTTCTCCAGCGTCACGCCGCGGATGGCGAGGTTATCGAACGTCTCGCCCGAAAGCTGCTGGCGCGTCACGCCCGCCGTATTGCGCAGCGCGTCGTACAGCGACGTGTCCTGCTGCGCGTCGAGCGCCTCGCGCGTGACCACATTCACGGTAGCAGGGATGTCGCGCAGCGCCATACCGCGGAATGCACCGACCTGCGCAGTGCTGGCCGCAAAGCCGCGCTGACTGCCTGCCGTGACGGTCGTCTCGTTGAGGTCGACCGTGGCGGCACCTGCGGCCGGCTGGCTCTCTTCGGCATGCGTCAATGTAGAAACGGCGAGAGGAATGGCGGCGAGCGCGCAGGAGAATGCGCGGGCCGCGAGATGACGGTTCATCGCAGGCAACAGGGTCAATCAGGATTAGCGAAACCGGGCGCGCGGAAATGCGCTTAGAGAAGAGAAAACGCGCCGCAAAACATCACGCGGCGCGTCGATCCGTTGGCTGGCAGGTGGAAACCCGCTGGCTCGCCCGGCAAGAGCGATGGTCAGCGGTCAGGCAAGTTGCCTATCGCCACCCATCAAATGAGAATGATTCGCATTATATAGATTGAGATGTGATGTCAGCAACTGTTAATTCGCCGGTACCCCCTGCTTCCACTGCGGCCAGTGCTGCACGATGTCGTCCAGCAACGGCTTGGCCGCATTGACGAGGTTGTGCGTGGCCGGCACAAAACCGCCCTGCTGCGCGTAGTTGATGAGCCCGTCGGAGGCGCTCTGGCCATCGTAGGGGCGATCGAAGTCGGACCCGGCTCGCAGCAATGCCACGCGGCTGAAGTCGACCTTGCCCGCACGGGCGCCGCGCGTGAGCACTTCCAGCGTGGCGTTGTCCTCCTGCGCGGTCGTGCAGTACGTGCCCTTGTTGTCGGTCATCGTCTTCACCCAGTCACGCGCCCGCTGGCCCAGGTTGCGGCCGGCCCACCAAGTGTCGGCGGAGGCCACGTCGCATTGGATGACGGCAGGTGGCTGATTGGCCGGCGCATAAGGGTAGTTCTTGCGGAACGCGATGGCCTCGGGGCTGTCTTCCAGCGTCGCCGATTTTGACAGCGTGTAGGCCCGCTGCAGCAGCGTCTCGTTGAGCTGGAACACTTCAGTGCGGTAGTCCATCGGCGGCTTCTCGCCCGGGCCCTTGGTGCCGATGCCGAAGTAGCCGTAGGGCCAGCCTGCGGGCATCTCGCGCGCATCGATCTCGTGCGAGAGGCCGTAATCAACCGCATACCGCGCCCACGCCGCCGAGCCCACAGTCCCCTGGCCCGGATCGATGCCCGCAATGCCAGCAATCACAAAGTAGGTGTGCGAGAGGTCCAGCTTGCTGCGATAGAGCAACGCGGAAATCGTGGACGCGGCATTCGCATAGCCCATGCCCGTGGTGACTTGGCAGATGCCGTCGTAATTGCACAGCATGTTGGGCGCGTCGGGCGACAGGCCTGAGATGTAGACCTTCTCCTTCAGGTCGTAGCGGTCGATGAAGGGCTGTGCCTCGCCCTGGAACATGTTGATGACGATGACTTTCACCCCGTCATACGCACAACTGTTCAAGGTCAGCGCTGCGGCACCGACGGCGCAGAGCTTGGCGATGGATCGCATGGGTGTCTTGAGTCGGGAATCGATCATGGCGAAGGCACTCCGTGTTTCCACACGCTCCAGCGCGTGACGATCTCGTTGACCAGCGGGCCGCCCGCCAGATACAGGTTGTTGAGCGACGGCACGAACCCGCCCGAGTTGCTGTTGACCAGCGAGTCATACGGCGTCTGCCCCGGATACGGCCGGTCGAAGTTCGATGCAGTGCGCAACACGGCCACATGCTGCAGGTCGAGCAGCCCCGCCTTGGAGCCACGCGTGAGCGCCTCGAACGTGGCGTTGTCTTCCTGCTGCGTGGTGCAGTACGTGCCCTGCCCGTCCGTCAGCAGCTTGACCCATGCCGCTTCGCGCTCGCCCAGCTTGGCGCCGTGCCAGTACGTGTTGCCGGCAGCGGTGTCGCATTGCACGACAGAAGGCGGCTGGTTGGCCGGCGCGCTCGGGTAGTTGGCGCGATAGGCGCGTGCAGTTGCGTTGTCGTCCAACACGGCGCCCTTGGAAAGCGCCAGCGCCTTCTGTAGCAGCGCCTCGTTCACGCGGAAGACTTCGGTCTTGTAATCCAGCGGCGGCTTCTGCCCCGGGCCCTGCGTGTTGATGCCGATGAAGCCGTTGGGCCAGTTGGCGGGCACCTCGCGCGCGTCGATCTCCCAGGCAATGTCGCTGTCGACCAGGAAGCGCGCCCACGCAGCGCTGCCGAGCGTGCCCTGCGACGGATCGATCCCGGCAATGCCCGCCACAAGGAAGTACGTGCGCTGCAGGTCGAACTTGCCGCTGTAGATCAGCGCCGACACCGACGACGCGGCATTTGCCTTGCCCATGCCCGTGGTGAGCTGGCAGACGTCGCTGGCGTTGCAATGCACGTTCGGGTAGTCGATCGACAGGCCCGGCACCGGCACGTCTTGCGTGAGGCCCAGCTTGTCGATCCACGGCTGTGCCTCGGGCGCGAACATGCTGATGATCAGCACCTTGACCTTGCGCGCGTGCGACTCCGGCGCAAGTTGCGCAACCGGTTGTGTCGATGCACCGACGCCTGCCGCCAGCAAGGCGCCAACCGCGACGGCACGCGCCAATCGTTTGCCTTTGCGCCCGAGCAGCCGGTGCGGCGGCTGCGGTGGCGGGGCGTCGACCTTGTCAGATAGGACGCTCATGGTTCTCCTCGGATTTGGGGATAGGAATGGGATCAACCCGCGCTGTGGGGAACAGCACGCGCCACCGATGCAAATTGCCTGCCAAGCGGCACACAATCCCTACACAATCGGCAACGTTTTCCCGGTATAGGCCATGGCGGGGCCTGTCTCCAGCCGGGCCGCGTTCCCGAGCTTGTTCTCACGGCGCAGACAAGCCCCAACGCGGGGCGCGTCGTGCCCCGAAAGCCGCGCGGCCTGCCCCATGGAAATCCGTTGCTCAGGTTTGCGACGCGGCGCTCAGGGTCTCCGTAAGTTGTGCGTGATGTACTGCACAGCGCCCCACCCAGACCGGATCGGGGCGTTCTGTCAGTCATCCAAGCCGATCGGCCGGCCACCTTCCGGGCCGCATCCGGCAAACCGGAAACCTCGCACCATGCAGGAACCCACACGCCCTGGACGGCGGAGCGCACCCACGCCCGCCGCGACCACGCACGCGCGTGACTTCACGGCAAACCCTGCCCTGCTTGCCGCAGGCGGGGTGCTCGCACCCACTTCACCATCAGTGCGCGTATGGCCATGGCAAGCGTTGCGCAAATGGCTTCTCGTCGCCCTGATCGCCTGCGCCTACCTGCTGCCCGGCACCCTCGGCCACGACCCGTGGAAGCAGGACGAGACCTATACGTTCGGCATCGTCCAGCACATGGTGGAAACCGGAGACGCGATCGTGCCGGTCAGCGCCGGCCAACCCTTTGTCGAGAAACCACCGTTTTATGCGTGGGCAGCAAGCGCGCTGGTCTGGCTGCTGGGTGACGTGCTGCCCGCGCATGACGCCGCGCGGCTTGCTAGTGCGCTGTTTGCCGGATTGGCCCTTGCGTTTACCGCGCGGCTCGCACGGGCGGCGACAGGTGCCTCTTCATGGACGGACCCACGCGTGCTGGGCACGGTGGCGCTGTGCGCAGGCTCGCTGATCGTGGTCAAGCACGCGCACGAGATGATCACCGACGTGGCGTTGCTGGCGGGCACTGCCATCGGCTTCTGCGGGTTGTTCGAATGCGCGCTGCCCGCAACGCGTTCTCGCGGCGCGGCATGGCTGCTCGGCATCGGTATGGGGATGGCGCTGCTGGCCAAGGGCGTATTCATTCCGCTGGTGTTCTGCATCACCATCGCCAGCGCGTGCGTGCTGCTTCCCGCGTGCCGCAGTCGCGCGTTTGTGCGACAACTCGGCACGGCGGTGCTGGTCTTCCTTCCATTCGCCACGATCTGGCCGACGCTCTTCTACCTGCGCGCGCCAGATCTCTTCCACGTCTGGTTCTGGGACAACAACATCGGCCGCTTCCTGGGCTTTTCCGTACCCGTGCTGGGCGCGGAGAACGACGATCCGTTCTACGTCTGGCATTCGCTGCTGACCATCGGGTTTCCGGCCGGCCCACTCGCGCTCGTCGCGCTGGCCCGTGGCGCATGGCGAGATTGGCGTACACCGCACGTGATGCTGCCGCTCGTATTCGCGGCAGTTGGATTGCTGGCACTCCAAGTCTCGGCGACCGCCCGCCCACTGTATCTCCTGCCGTTCATCGTGCCGCTCTCGCTGCTGGGCCAGCAAGCGATCGGGCGGCTGCCGATGCGCGCGCACGCCATGTGGGACTACCTCAGCCGCGCGCTGTTCGGCAGCATCTTGCTGCTCGCATGGCTGCTATGGGCCGTCATGACGGAAAACACATCGCATGCAGGCCTGCGCTGGCTCGACCGCTGGTTGCCGGTCGACTGGACCTTGCCGCTCGACCCCACGCTGGTGACCGCAGCACTCGCCCTGACAGGGGGATGGCTCTGGCTGCTGCCACGGCTGAAACAAGCCGGCGCATGGCGCGGCGCGCTGTCGTGGGCGGCCGGCGCCCTGGTCGGCTGGGGGTTAATCGGCACCCTGCTGCTGCCCTGGCTGGACGAGGCCAAGAGCTATCGCTCTGTGTTCGAGAGCCTCAGTGCCAAGCTGGCGCTGGCATGGCGCACCGACGATTGCATGGCGAGCCTGCATCTGGGCGAATCGGAAGCACCCATGCTGCGCTACTTCACCGGCATCCTGCACCGGCCCGTTGCACAATCCACAGCCCACACGTGCCGATGGCTGATCGTCCAGGACAGCCATGCGCACGCGCGAACGCCCGGAGAGGAATGGACTGAATTCTGGTCGGGCGCCCGCCATGGCGATCGGAATGAACGGCTGCGCGTCTTCCGGCTGGACACCACGCCGCCTCGCTGATCGCCCCAAAACAAAAACGGCGCGCGCCCCGTTGCCGGGAACGCGCGCCGTTCAGCGCATCCGATGCGAAGGCGTTACATCAGACCTTCTGCTGCACCCACGCTGCCACACCCGCCAGCGCCTGCGGCAGGTTGTCCGGCTCCGTGCCGCCGGCTTGTGCCATGTCCGGGCGGCCACCACCCTTGCCACCGACCTGCTGGGCGACAAAGTTGACCAGCTCGCCGGCCTTGACCTTGCCCGTGGCGTCAGCCGTCACGCCAGCGATCAGCGCAACCTTGCCGTCGGTGACGCTGCCCAGCACGATGGCGGCGGTCTGCAGCTTGTCCTTGAGCTTGTCCATGGTCTCGCGCAGCGTCTTGGCATCGGCGCCATCCAGCTTGGCGGCCAGCACCTTGATGCCGGCAACGTCCACCGCCTGGCTCACCAGTTCGTCGCCCTGGCTTGCGGCCAACTTCGACTTCAGGCGCTCCAGCTCCTTCTCCAGCGTCTTGACTTGATCCTGCACTTGGCCGATACGCTGCGTCAGCTCCGACGGCTGCGCACGCAGTGCGGCGGCCGCTTCGTTGATGCGCGTGTCGAGCGTCTGAAGGTAATGCAGCACGTTGTCGCCGGTGATCGCTTCCACGCGGCGGATGCCCGCTGCCACGCCTGATTCGCTCACGATCTTGAACAGGCCGATATCGCCCGTGCGCGCCACGTGCGTGCCGCCACACAGTTCCTTCGAGGAGCCGATCGACAGCACGCGCACTTCATCGCCGTACTTTTCACCGAAGAGCGCCATCGCGCCGTTCTTGACCGCATCGTCAAAGCCCATGAGCTGGGCGCTCGTCGCGGCGTTGGCGAAAATTTCTGCGTTGACGCGCGCTTCCACTTCGCGAATCTGCAGCGGCGTCATCGGCGCGTTGTGCGAGAAGTCGAAGCGGGTCTTGTCGGCATCGACCAGCGAGCCCTTCTGCTGCACGTGGCCGCCCAGCACTTCACGCAGGGCTTTGTGCATCAGGTGGGTGGCCGAGTGGTTGCGCATGGTGCGCGCGCGGCGCACAGCGTCCACTTCTGCCGCCACGGCATCGCCAACCTTCAGCACGCCGGTGCGCAGCTCGCCGTGGTGGCCGAACACTTCCGGCTGCACCTTGAGCGTGTCCGCCACGTCAAACCAGACGGTCGCAGCCTTGAGCGTGCCCTGGTCGCCAACCTGGCCGCCCGATTCCGCATAGAACGGGGTGTGGTCCAGCACCACCACGCCGGTCTGGCCCGGGTGCATTTCCTGCACCGATGCACCGTCGACAAACAGCGCCGTCACACGCGCGGTTTCGCGCACGAGCTGGTCGTAGCCGTGGAAGGTGGTCTTGTCGCCGGTGTAGTCGAGCGTGCCGGCGACCATCTTGAACTTGCCGGCCGCGCGTGCCTGCTCGCGCTGGCGGTTCATGGCCGCGTCAAAGGCAGCTTCGTCGACGATCACGTCGTTCTCGCGACAGACGTCTTGCGTCAGGTCCAGCGGGAAACCGAAGGTGTCGTGCAGCTTGAAGGCGAGTTCGCCGTCGAGCATCTTGGCACCCGAGGTCTTCAGCTCGCCCAGCGCAGCGTCGAGGATCGACATGCCGTGCTCGATGGTCTCGAAGAAGCGGGCTTCTTCCGTGCGCAGCACCTCGACCACGCGGTCGCGTGCCTCACGCAGTTCCGGATAGGCTTCGCCCATCTGCGCCACAAGATCGTCCACCAGCTTGTGGAAGAACGCGGCGCGGCAGCCGAGCTTGTAGCCATGGCGGATGGCGCGGCGGATGATCCGGCGCAGCACATAGCCGCGGCCTTCATTGCCCGGGATCACGCCGTCGACGATCAGGAACGAGCACGCGCGAATGTGGTCGGCAATCACGCGCAGCGAGTTGTTGGCCAGATCCTTGGTGTTGGTCTCACGCGCGGCGGCGGCGATCAGCGCCTGGAACAGGTCGATCTCGTAGTTGCTGTGCACGTGTTGGAGGATCGCGGCCAGACGCTCCATGCCCATGCCGGTGTCGACGCACGGTGCGGGCAGCGGGGTCAGCGTGTATTCGCCGGTCGCCGGATCGAGCTGGCGATCGAACTGCATGAACACGTTGTTCCAGATTTCGATGTAGCGGTCGCCGTCGGCTTCCGGGCTTCCCGGGGGGCCGCCCCATACGTCCGGGCCGTGGTCGTAGAAGATTTCCGAGCACGGGCCGCACGGGCCAGTTTCTGCCATCTGCCAGAAGTTGTCGGAGGCGTACGGCGCGCCCTTGTTGTCGCCGATGCGCACGACGCGCTCCGGCGGCAGGCCGATCACCTTGGTCCAGATGTCGTAGGCCTCGTCGTCGGTCTGGTAGACGGTGGCCCACAGCTTGTCGGCCGGCAGCTTGTATTCCTGGGTCAGCAACTCCCACGCCCACACGAGTGCATCGCGCTTGAAGTAGTCGCCGAACGACCAGTTGCCCAGCATTTCGAAGAACGTATGGTGGCGCGCGGTGTAGCCGACGTTTTCCAGGTCGTTGTGCTTGCCGCCGGCGCGCAGGCAGCGCTGCACGGAGGCCGCGCGCACGTAGGGGCGCTTGTCGGTACCAAGGAAGACGTCCTTGAACTGCACCATGCCGGAGTTGGTGAACAGCAGCGTCGGGTCGTTGCCCGGCACCAGCGGCGAGGAGCGCACCACGGTGTGGCCCTTGCCCTCAAAGAAGGTCAGGAATTTTTGGCGGATATCGGAGGCTTTCATGTCGCGGGGTGCCGAGTCAGCATTGCGCCTTGGAGCATCCGCCCCTGAGCGCCTTGGATTAGTGCAAACCGTTGATTATACGGGGTTCGCGCCCGGGTCGCGCCCATTCTGCGCCGCATTTTCCCCGGTTGGACGCATGGGGCTGGGGCCCTGCCGGGGCGTGGTGTAGAGTGCACCCGTTCCAATCGTGTCGATTCGTCAATCCATGGGCGCTCTGAGCCATCTCCGTGTTCTCGACCTGACCCGCGTACTTGCCGGCCCCTGGTGCGCGCAGAATCTTGCCGATTTCGGCGCCGATGTCATCAAGGTAGAACGCCCCGGTGCCGGGGACGACACGCGCACATGGGGCCCGCCGTGGCTCAAGGACGAAGCCGGCCAGGACACCGCTGAAGCCGCCTATTACCTAGCGGCCAATCGAAACAAGCGCTCGATCACCGTCGACATCAGCACGCCAGAGGGCCAGGACATCGTCCGCAAACTGGCGGCACATGCGGACGTGGTGCTCGAAAACTACAAGGTCGGCCAGCTCAAGAAATACGGGCTCGACTACGCATCGCTCAAAGCCGTTAAGCCGGACCTCGTCTACTGCTCCATCACAGGTTTCGGCCAGACCGGCCCTTACGCCGCGCGTGCCGGCTACGACTTCATCGTCCAAGGCATGGGAGGCTTCATGAGCCTGACCGGCGAGCGCGACGACCTGCCCGGCGGCGGCCCGCAGAAGGCCGGCGTGGCCATTTCGGATTTGATGACCGGCATGTACGCCACCGTGGCCGTGCTGGCCGCCCTTGCCCATCGGGACCGCACCGGCGAGGGCCAGTACATCGACATGGCGTTGCTCGACGTGCAGGTCGCGATGCTGGCGAACATGAACACGAACTATCTGGCCAGCGGTCAGGCGCCCAAGCGCTGGGGCAACGCGCACCCGAACATCGTGCCGTATCAGACGTTCCAGGCCGCCAATGGCTGGATCATCGTGGCGGTCGGCAATGACGGCCAGTTTCGCCGCTTTGTCGACGCCGGCGGCATGCCCGAACTGGCCGACGACCCGCGCTTTGCCACCAACCCGCAGCGCGTGGCCAACCGCGACGTGCTGGTGCCGATCCTGGCCGAGATGGTCAAACGCTTCGGCAAGGGCGAATGGATCGACAAGCTCGAAGCCGCCGGCGTGCCGTGCGGCCCGATCAATTCGCTCGACGAGGTGTTCGACAACGAGCAGGTACAGGCGCGCGGCCTGCGCGTCGACCTACCTCACCCGAGCGCCGGCAAGGTCAAGCTGGTCGGCAGCCCGGTCAAGATGAGCGCCACGCCGCCCAAGGCCGCGAGCCACCCGCCACTGCTGGGCGAACACACCGAAACCGTGCTGCGCGACGTGCTCGACTTCTCGCCCGAGCAGATCGAAGCACTGCGCGCGCAAGGCGTCATCTAATCGCAACTTCTTCCACCCAAGACGAGGTCCTCATGTGGCTTGATGCGTTGCTGGCTTACTTGCATTACATCTCGATCTTCACGCTGATCGTCTTTCTCACCGCCGAGGCCGTGGTACTGCGCCCGGACATGACGCCCGAGACGTGCAAGCGCCTGGCGCGCTATGACGCCGTGTTCGGGTTTGCCGCCCTCGCGGTGCTGATAACGGGGCTGCTGCGCGTGTTCTATGGTGCCAAAGGCTACGCGTTCTACGTTCACAACCCGGTATTCCACGTCAAGGTCGGCCTGTTCATCCTGATCGGCCTGATGTCGATCATTCCGACTGTCACGATCCTGCGCTGGAAGAAGCAGGGTAAGACGCTGCCCAACTTCGTGCCCACGGCCGCGGAAATTGCAAAAACGCGGCGTTGGGTCATGATCGAGTCGCACCTGATCATCTTCATTCCGCTGGCGGCTGTGTTGATGGCGCGCGGTATCGGCATGTAAATACACAGGGCCGCGCAACCGCATTGCTCGGCCCCAAGTTTTCCCCAAGGCAACGCTAGGGACAAACCCTGAATCGTTTGCCCAGGCGCCGCGCGGGGCCATGAGAAGGCCCGCCTTCCCCTCCGCAAGGTGCTTGAAAGCCGGTCTGCTTAGCGTGCAAACTTGGCCGCCTTACAAGGCATAAGGTGGCCTGCCATACCCGGCGCTGCACGCCACCCCTAGGAGACCAGACTTGCAGAACGATCCACAAGGTCGTCCGGTGATCCGCAGTCACCAGGACTTTGCATCCGGCGTCATGTTCATCGTCGCCGGTGCAGCGTTTGCCATTCTGGCGCGCAGCTACCGCATGGGGACTGCCAGCAGCATGGGCCCGGGCTATTTCCCGTTCTGGCTAGGCGTTGTGCTCGTCCTGCTGGGCGTGGTGGTGGTCGTGCAATCCCTCTCGCGCAAGGGCGTGATCGATCGCATTCCGCGCTGGGACGTCAAAACGCTGCTGTGGGTTCTCGGCTCCGTGGTGCTATTCGGGCTGCTGCTGCAACCGCTTGGGCTGGTGCTCTCGATTGTGGTGCTCGTGCTGGTCTCCAGCATGGCGAGCCACGAGTTCACGCTTAAAGGCGCGGTCGGCACCGCCATCGTGATGGTGGTGATGAGCCTCGCGGCCTTTGTCTACGGGCTCAAGCTGCAGTTTCCGGTGTGGCCCGCCTTCATCGGCAATTGAGCCGGACGCGGACGACACCATGGATCTCTTTGCCAATCTCGCGCTCGGCTTCTCCACCGCGCTCTCCATCCAGAACCTGATCTACGCGTTCATCGGCTGCGTGCTTGGCACGCTGATCGGCGTACTGCCTGGTCTCGGCCCCATCGCCACCATCGCGATGCTGCTGCCCGCCACGTATGCGCTGCCGCCGGTGGCCGCGCTCATCATGCTGGCCGGCATTTACTACGGCGCGCAGTACGGCGGCTCCACCACGGCCATCCTCGTCAATCTGCCGGGCGAATCGTCATCGGTCGTGACCACCATTGACGGCTATCAGATGGCCCGGCGGGGGCGCGCAGGCGTGGCGCTGGCCACCGCGGGTCTGGGCTCGTTCTTCGCTGGCTGCGTGGCCACGCTGGTGCTGGCGGCATTTGCCACGCCGCTGTCGGAATTCGCGTTCAACTTCGGGCCGGCGGAGTATTTCTCGCTGATGGTGCTGGGGCTCATCGGGGCGGTGGTGCTGGCCTCGGGCTCGCTCATCAAAGCGATCGCGATGATCGTGCTGGGCCTGCTGCTCGGTCTGGTCGGCACCGATGTGAACTCGGGCACCGCGCGTTATTCGTTTGACGTGCCGGAACTGGCCGACGGGCTGAACTTCGTGTCGGTGGCGATGGGCGTGTTTGGCTTTGCCGAGATCATCGCGAACCTCGAACAGAAGGAGCACCGCGAAACCTTTGTCGAGCACGTGCGCAACCTCTGGCCCAGCCGCGAAGACTTCAAGCGCATGATCCCGGCCGTGCTGCGTGGCACGGCGCTCGGCTCGCTGCTGGGCATCCTGCCCGGCGGCGGCGCAACGCTGGCGTCGTTCGCGTCGTACTCCCTGGAGAAGAAGACGTCGAAGTATTCACACGAGTTTGGCAAGGGCGCCATCGAGGGTGTGGCCGGTCCGGAATCGGCCAACAACGCTGCCGCGCAGACATCCTTCATTCCGTTGCTCACGCTGGGCATTCCGCCCAATGCGGTGATGGCGCTGATGGTGGGCGCGATGACCATCCACAACATCCAGCCTGGCCCACAGGTGATGACCAGCAACCCCGCGCTGTTCTGGGGCCTGATCGCCTCGATGTGGATCGGCAACCTGATGCTCATCGTGCTGAACCTGCCGATGATCGGCGTGTGGGTGCGTTTGTTGAAGGTGCCGTATCGCTTCCTGTATCCGGCCATCCTGGTGTTCTGCTGCATTGGCGTGTATTCGGTGTCGAATACAACGTTCGATATCTTCCAGACGGCGCTCTTCGGATTGATCGGCTACATGTTCGTGAAGCTGCGCTGCGAACCGGCGCCCATGCTGCTCGGCTTCGTGCTGGGGCCGATGATGGAAGAAAACTTCCGCCGCGCGCTGCTGCTCTCGCGCGGGGATTTCTCCACCTTCGTCACGCGGCCGCTGTCGCTGGGGCTGCTGATTGCAGCGGGCATCCTGATCTTGTTGGTGGCCCTGCCGGCTATCAACAGGAAACGCGAGGAGGCGTTTCAAGAAGAATAAGAACGGCGACGTTGCTGCATCGCACCCTACGAAACCGGAGGCCCGCCCTCCGGTTTTTGTTTGCGCACGCGGCAGCGCAGCATTAGAGCCAAACCTCCACTCCAGTTGACGTTGGACACGGCGCTTCGGATAACGGAGGGCGATCGGCCCACAGAGGTCGACCACCTATCCTATGTCCAGGAGACAACCGAATGACACAGACTTCCCTGCTCCATGCTGTCTATGGATCAGCGCGCAGCTTCCTGCGCACGCACGCTGCAGCCGCCGTCTTGGCCACATCCGCCCTCACCTTGGGTGCGGCCGCACCGGCCCAGGCCGCCAGCACGTATGCCGCCACCAAGTACCCGATCGTGCTGGTGCATGGCCTCTCGGGCACCAGCAAGTTCCTCGGCGTGGTCGATTACTGGTACCAGATCCCCGAAGACCTGCGCGCCAACGGCGCCAATGTCTACGTGGCCGATGTATCCGCCTTCAACGATGAAACCGTGCGCGGCGAACAGCTCGTCAGCCAGATCCGCAGCGTGCTGGCCACCACGGGTGCGGCCAAGGTCAACCTCATTGGACACAGCCAGGGCGGGCTGACATCGCGCTATGCGGCCGCCGTGGTGCCGAACTTGGTGGCCTCCGTCACCACCATCGGCACGCCCCACAAGGGGTCGGAGTTTGCGGACTTTGTGGAGTCGACACCCGCTCCGTTCCAAGCGCTCGTGAACCTCGGTGCCGACATATTCGGCTCGGTGCTCGGCTGGTTCAACGGCAACAGCAATCCGCAAAACGGTTTTGCGGCGCTGCATATCCTGTCGACGTCGGGCGCGGCCGATTTCAACAAGGCGTTCCCGAGCGCGGGCCTGGCGAGCGGGTGCAACACCGGCAGCGCCACCGACGTGCGCAACGGCAACGTGCAGAAGCTGTATTCGTGGACGGGCCGCTCCACCGCCACCAACCTTCTCGACGTGTTTGATCCGGTGCTGGTGTTCAGCGGCGGCGTCATGCAGGCGCGTGGCTCGGGAACGAACGATGGGCTCGTCTCCGTGTGCAGCGCGAAGTTCGGGCAGGTCTTGTCGACAGATTACGCGTGGAACCACCTGGATGAGGTCAACCAGTTGCTTGGCCTGATCGGCTGGGGCGCAGCGGACCCCGTTGCGGTGATCCGCACGCAAGCCAATCGGCTGAAGACGGCAGGTCTCTAACCCTCGACGCGCTGAACGCCACGATGAAGCCCCAATCGCCATCGATACAACCCATGACGTTTGTTGTTGCCGTGCTGGTGGCGGTGTCGGTCGCGGGCGGGGTCTACTGGTGGCACACGTATGACGGGCCGGAAATGCCTGCGGAATCGCAGCCGCAGTCGGCCAAGGGCGCATTTATCGGTAGTGTGGGCGGCGAACCGTTGACGACGGCCGCGCCTGCACCCGAGCTGGCCGACACACAGGCGCCGGACGGCCTGCACGTCGATGCGCACGGCCACCTCATCGTTGAAGCCGCCAACCGCGCGGTGTTCGACTACTTCCTGGATGTGCCCGCGTCGCTGCCCGAAGCACAGCGGGTGTCGATGGCCGAGGCGCATCTGCGCGCCAAGCTGATCACGCCGGCGCTGGCGGAGGCGCAATCGCTGTTGCAGCATTACCTAGCCTATCGCAAGGCAGCGGCTGAAAACGGCACCACCGGCCCCAATAAGCCGAGCCTCGAACAAGTCCAGCAGCGCCCGGAGCTGATCGCCACGCTGCGCCAGCAGTTGAGCGAGCGCACCGCGCTGCGCCGCCAATACCTGGGTGCGGACGTCGCCCAGGCTTGGTACGGCGATGACGACGCGATGGACGCGGCCGCACTCGACCGCTTGGCCGTGATGGCGGACCCGTCGCTCACGCCGGAGCAGCGCGCTGCCAGGATCGCCGCCATCGATGCCAACCTGCCGCCCTCGGTGCAGCAGGCGCGCCGCGATGCCTCCGCCCCGCTCAAGCTCGCCAGCGACATGGAAACGTGGACGAAGCAAGGCATGAGCGAGGCCGAGATGCGCCAGCGCCTGTCAGCCCGGGGCGTGGACAGCCTCGTGGCCGACCGCCTGATCCAGGGCAACCGCGAAGAAGCCGACTGGCGCAACCGCTACGACGCCTACGCCCGCGAACGCGATCGCATCAACGCCTTTACCGGCCTGTCGGAAGCCGATCGCGCCGCGCAAATCGCGCAACTCCGGCAGCAGACCTTCACCGCCTCGAATGAGCTTTTGCGCGCACAGGCGCTCGACGGCCTGGCCCAGCGCAAATAGCGTCCGGGGGCGTAAGCCGCCGGGCACTGTAAAATCGCGGGATTGCCGAATCACGCACTCCCATGAGCCAAGACAACGCCACCGCCAACGGGTCGACTGCCGCCGCCCCCACGTCCAACTTCCTGCGCCAGATCATTGACGGCGACCTCACGCAAGGCACCTACGCCAATCGCAAGGACGCCACCGGCCAGCCGATCCCACCAGTGGTCACGCGCTTTCCGCCGGAGCCCAATGGCTACCTGCACATTGGTCACGCCAAGAGCATCTGGGTGAACTTCGGCATGGCCAAGGATTACAACGGCCGCTGCCACCTGCGCTTTGACGACACCAACCCCGTCAAGGAAGACACCGAATACGTCGATTCCATCATCGACGCCGTGCATTGGCTCGGCTATTCGTGGAGCGACGCCGGCGGCGAGCACCTCTATTACGCCAGCGACTATTTCGAGCAGCTCTACGGTTTTGCCGAAGTGCTGATCCAGCGTGGCGCGGCCTACGTCGACAGCCAGAGCGCCGAGCAGATCGCCGCCAACCGGGGCGATTTCACCCGCCCGGGCACGCCGTCGCCGTTCCGTGATCGCTCGGTGGAGGAAAATCTGGCGCTGTTCCGCGACATGCGCGCGGGCAAGTACAAGGACGGCGAACTGGTGCTGCGCGCCAAGATCGACATGGCCGCGCCCAACATCGTGATGCGCGATCCGGTGCTGTACCGCATCCGCCATGCGCATCACCACCGCACCGGCGACGCGTGGTGCATCTACCCGATGTACGACTTCACGCACTGCATTTCCGATGCGCTGGAGAACATCACCCATTCGCTGTGCACGCTCGAATTCGAGAACAACCGCCCGCTGTACGACTGGGTGCTCGACCACCTGCGCGACGCCGGCGTGCTGCCCGCGCCGTTGCCGCATCAATACGAATTCGCGCGCCTGCACCTGACATACGCCATCACCAGCAAGCGCAAGCTGCTGCAACTGGTGACGGAAAAGCGTGTCGACGGCTGGGACGACCCGCGTATGCCGACGCTCGTTGGCATCCGCCGCCGCGGCTATACGCCGGAATCGATCCAGCTCTTCTGCGAACGCGTTGGCGTGTCGAAGGCCGACAGCTGGATCGACATGAGCATCCTGGAAGGCGCCGTGCGCGACGACCTCGATGCGCGTGCGCCGCGCTCGGTTGCCGTGCTGGACCCGGTCAAGCTGGTGCTCGACAACGTGCCGGCCGATTTCAACGAGCCGTGCTCCGCACCCGTGCATCCGAAGCAGCCCGAACTCGGCCGCCGCGAATTCCCGCTCACGCGAGAGCTGTGGATCGAGCGCGAGGACTTTACCGAGACGCCTCCCAAGGGTTACTTCCGCCTGTTCCCGGGCAACAAGGTGCGCCTGCGCTACGGCTATGTGATCGAATGCACCGGCTGCGACAAGGATGCCGACGGCAACATCACCGCCGTGCACGCCAACATCATTCCGGACACGAAGAGTGGCACGCCGGGTGCTGACAGCGTGAAGGTGAAGGGCAACATCCACTGGGTGAGCGCCGCACATGCGCTGGAAGCTGAAGTGCGCCTGTACGACCGCCTGTTCAGCGACCCGCAGCCGGATTCGGGCGACAAGAACTTCCTGGATGCGCTCAACCCGGACTCCAAGAAGATCGTCACGGCCTACCTGGAGCCGACGCTGGCAACGGCCAAGGCAGAAGATCGCTTCCAGTTCGAGCGCCATGGCTACTTTGTGGCTGACCGCACCGACTCACAACCGGGCAAGCCCGTGTTCAACCGCGTGGTCGGTCTGAAAGACAGCTGGGGCAAGTAAGCACAGGCCCATGCGCGCCATGGGCCTCTGATATCGGAGGCATCATGCGTGCATGGATCCTATTGCTGGCGGGGTTGTTAACCACTCCCGCCTTCGCCGCGTCATTTGCGCCAGACCTGACGCACACATCGGTCTACTTCGGCGCATCGCATTTCGATCGGAGCACGATGCGCGGCCGCTTCGACAAGATCGACGGCGCCATCAACTTCGATGAAGCCACCAACCAAGGCGGCATCGATTTCACCGTCGACGCTGCATCCGTCAACACGCGCCTGCGGGTGCTGGACGGTGTGCTGAAATCCGAGCAGTTTCTCGATGCCGCGCAGTTTCCGGTCATCCGCCTGCGCAGCGACCGCTTTGTCGTGGAAGGCGGCAAGCTTGCCGCCATCGAGGCCAAACTCACGCTGCACGGCGTGACGCAGCCGGTGCGGCTGGAGGTGCGCCGCTTCAGTTGTGGCGACGAGAAGATGCCCGGCAGCACGCGCCACGTCTGCGGCGGCGATTTCCACCTCTCCATTGCCCGCAGCGCCTTCGGCATGACGCGCTTTCTGCCCGACGTGGGCGACCGCGTCGACCTCGACATCAGCGTGGAAGCCACGCCTCAATAAACCTCGCAATCCCTCTATGCCCAATATTGATTTCGCACTGACCACCGAATACATCGAGCTGCACAAGCTGCTCAAGCTCACCGGCGTGGTCGACAGCGGCGGCGCCGGCAAGGCGGTGGTCGCCGAGGGTGCGGTCACGGTCGACGGCCAGCCGGAGTTGCGCAAGACGGCCAAGATTCGGGCGGGCCAGGTGGTCATGCTCGGGGATGTGCGCATTGCCGTGCAGGGTGTCGACTAACGCGCTAGGTGTTTGAAAACGCACCTTATGCTAGGGTGCGGCACCCTCACAACCATCCACATCCAGGAGACTGACCATGCCGATCGCCCTCTGGTGCGTTCTGGTGGCAGCGGTGTTGCCGATCGTGTGCGTCGGCATCGCCAAGGCCAAAGGCCCGCGGTACGACAACAGCAATCCGCGCGCGTGGCTCGCACAGCAAACCGGCGTAGCGGGCCGTGCTGCAGCCGCACAGCAGAATCACTTTGAGGCGTTTCCGTTCTTTGCGGTGGCCGTGCTGGTGGCCATCCTGGGCGGCGGCGTCATCGACCGCATCAACCTGCTGGCCATCGCGTTCATCGTGGTGCGCGTGCTGTACACGGTGTGCTATCTCGCCAACTGGGCACCGCTGCGTTCGCTGATGTGGTTTGCGGGCTTTGCCTTGTGCGTTGCGCTGTTCGTTCAACCCGCCTTCGCGCACTGAGCATCCGCTCCGCCAACAAAGAACGGCGCCCAGGTGGCGCCATTTTCTTTGTGCGATGCCGATTACGTCGATGCATCCGGCGGCACGGACGGCGCGCGGAACAACCGCCAGGCCATGCCGCCCAGCACCGCTACCGCCGCCAACAGGGCGCCCCACAGAACCCACTGGCGCTTGCGGCCGCCCGGTGGCTCTGCCGTCAGCGCGTCAGCAGGCGAATCGCTCATCGCGCCAAGCTGTGCCTGCGCAATGGCGGGCGATGCACCCGCGAGCAAATCCGCGCGTGCGACCGGATTGCCGCGCGCCACTTCCGCCACCGCCAGCATGAACGGCACATTGCCGCGCGCCGCATACGTGACCGTGGCCGGACGCCAGCCGATCGCCAACTGCGGCGCGCCGGCACCGAGGCCGCCGCTGCGCGTGTCAACTTGCAGACGCCAATAGCGCTCGCCCGTCGCAGGTACGGTGATGGCCGCACTTTCCTGCTCGCCCTTCCCGTCGGCCCCCGCCAGCCGGAACAGGCGCGCAGAGGTCACCGGCCGCCAGGGCGCCTGGGCATCGGCACGCGCATACAGCGTCGCCTGCGCGACGGTGTTGGCTTGCGGCAGATGGATCTTCACGCGCTCGACCGGGAACACGCCGCCAGTATCGAACTGGTAATCGCCGGCAGCGGGCGTCTGCACTGGCGCCAGACCCGAGCGCCACTGGATGGCGTTATCTGCAAGCGCCACCGGCGCACCGGCGGCCAACTCTGCACGCACGGCATCCGGCACAGGCGGTTTGCCTTGCCACGTCAGGCGCAGGTATTTCGCCCGCAGCCCCGTGAATTCGATGCGATCCTGCACCAGCGTGCTGCCCTGATTGGACAGACGGAACAGCGTGGCCTGGGCGACGGGGCTCCAGTGCTGCAAGTCATCGCTGGCCTGCACGCTCACACCGCTCTGGAATTCGGCGGCCGGGAGTGCGACGACCAGCGCCGTCACCGTGTCACGAAGCTGGCTGAGGTCGACCACCCACGCCCGGACAGACGCCTGCGATAGCTGAGCGCCCGTTGCACGCAGCACGCCATCGGTACCGAGCACGACACCTGCGGCGCCCAGCTTCTGCGCATCGTCGATGGGTGTGGCAAACCAGTGCACGTCCTGCAGCGTGCGAGCCTGCGGCGCCGGATCGCGCGGGATGTCGATGGTGAACGGCACGGGCTCGCCGTCGCCATTGAGGATGCGCAGATCGGCCAGGTTGGCCTCGTGCGCATGGGCGTAGACGTCTTCGCTGAGCGTGACGGCGTAGTACGGGGCGCCGGGCGTGCCGGTCAGCGCAAAGCGTTCGGCCCAGGCCGGCGCAGACAACAGCGACGCCGCAGCCATCGCAAGAACAACCTTCTTCACAGAACCTCCCCGGTTTCAGCATCGGCGCTGGTTTTGGGCTTCGGCGGCAACGGCGACAGATAGCCGATCAGCAACAGCAGCACGCCAATCCCGATAAACGACACGATGCGCTCGACACCCGTGACGCGTGACAGGTCGAACAGGAACAGCTTGACCACCGTCACGCCCAGCAGCGCCCCGCCGGTGAACCACAGCGCGCGGCTGGCGCGCCGCGTGGCAAACACCATCACCGCCAATGCCAGCACCGTCCAGAACATCGACAGCGATGCCTGTACCAGCATGGAGGCGCCCAGATCGTCCAGCGTGTACGGAACATGCGCCCAATGGTGTAGCGTGCGCAGCAGCACCGCGTTGGCCCAGATGAACAACGTCGCACCGATGGCGTAGCCGATCACCATCGGCTCGGGCACAAGCTTCTGCAGCGCCACGCGGCGCATCCACAACGCGATGGCGAAGAAGACCAGCAGTTGCGCCACGTCCAGCGGATTGAGAATCGGCAGGTAGAACAGCGGCGCGGCATTGCCATCGCTGGCGGCGCTCGCCAGGCTCCACAGCCACAGCAGGGCAGCCAGCGGCGCGGCACCCCACAGCAGGTAGGCGCGCTCGAAGCGGGCGATAGGCCAGCGGATGCGCCAGCCAGCGCCCGCCAGCAGGGCAAGCAACGCGCCGTAGGCATAGGCCCACGCTGCGAAGCTCCAGGTGCCCTCGGGCACGTAGGCATCGAGGCGCCAGTAGCCTTCCGTGGCCAGTACGCCGCAGATCAGCCAGAACAGCACGGTATGCAGCGGCGCGAGGATGGTGTCCTTCACGTCGCGCTCCTGGCGGCGCAGCAGCACGAAGGCCAGCGCCACAGCCGCAATCCACACCAGCCCGCCCCAGCCGGCCAGCGGTGACGGCACCCAGTGCTCGATCGCAGCCAGCGAAACCAACGCGAGCACCGGCGACAACGCCAGCGCGGGCCATTCGGCCAGTGCCCAATCGAGTTTGCGACGCAGGCCATGCGCAGCCCACGCCGTCAGCACGGCGAAGGCGGCATACAGCGGAATGTCGGGCCGATCGACTGTCTTGCTGGCGAAGCGCCAGGCCCAGCGGTCGATCTCGTTGCTGCCGCTGCCAAGCCACCACAGCAAGCCCCACACCGACGCGACAACGCCGAGCACCGGCGCTGCCTTCAGCCACGCACGCGCCTCCGCCTTGCCATGCAGGCGCCAGCCGCTGAACACGCCCGCCAGCGCAATCAATACCCCGCCGATATAGCGGCTGTTGAGCACGGCCCAGCCGTGCTGCGGTGCCCAATCGAATACGGCATCCACGGCGAATGCTGCGCCCGCCGCGAGCTGCAGGAGCAGGCCGGCCGCCAGCGCCAGCCGACGTTGCTGGCGCACGCCCAGCCACACCACGGCGGCGCCTTCCAGCGCCCACACCGCACTGGTGGTGCGCCCGTCGAAGGCCAGCGGGATCGCCAGCGTGATGAAGATGACGCCCAGCGCGAACATCGCCTCGTACAGCAGGCCAAGGTTCGCGCGCCTGGGCGCCAGCCAGCCCGCAATTGCCAGATAGAACGCGGCCAGCGCAGTGGCGCTCCACGCCATCGCAAACGGAATGTTGTGCACCAGCCCAGCCTGCAAACCCATCGCCACCAACGGCGTGCCGAACACCAGCGTGCCGTCAACGTAGTTCGTCAGGCTGATATGACGGCGCAGCGCGGTCAGCAGCGCAATGCCCACATACATCAGGAAGAAGAGAATCAGGAACGGCTCAGTGCTCGCCAGCAACGACGGCTGATAGCGCAGCACGCCCCACGCCGTGGCAATGCCGAACGTAAAGACGAAGCCCAGCAGATTCAGCGCCCGCCACGCCCGGAACCACGCAATGGCGAAGATGCCGGCGTTGAGCAGCGCGTAATAGCTGAACAACGCCACGTGGCTGCCCTGCCCGGTCGAGATCAGGATCGGCGCCAGAAAGCCGCCCGCGCTGCCCGTAAAGGCCAGCGCCGGCGCGTTCTGCTTGACGGCCAGCCCAGCGGCCAGCGCGCAGATCAACACCAGCAGCGGAAACGCCATCCCCGGGCTGAGCAGTGGCACCACGCGCGTGGCGGCAAATACCGTCAGATACAGCACGCCGACCCCGCCGCCCTGCAGCACGAGCGCATAGCCCGGACGCTTTTCGCGCAGGCGCCAGCCGATGCCCAGCAACGCAATCGCCCCGACCGCCACACCGGCCAGCCGGAATTCGACGGGCAGCAGGCTGTTGTCCGCCGCGTACTTGAGCAGGAACGCCACACCGAAGAACAGGATCAGGATGCCGACCCGCACCACGCTGTTGCCGCCCAGCAGCCAGTCGCGGGCAGCGCCGACGGCGCGCTCGACCCAATCGGGCTCGTGCGGCGCCAAGACCGGCGCGGGCTGGGGAACAGGCTGAGGCATTGGCTGCGGCGCCACCACCTGCGGCGCAGGCACAGGCACAGCAGGCGTCTCCACCGGTGGCAACCCGTCGGCCACGATCGGCAGCGCCTCAACGGCAGCGGCCTCCACGTTGGCGGGCACAGCAAACGTTCCACTTTTGATTTCAGCCATCTGCCGGCGCAGGAGCGATACCTCGTGCTCAAGCTGCGCCACACGTTCCTGCAGCGTGGCAGGCTGTGGCGACACGGCAGCCTGCGCGGGCGCATGGCTACCTCGGGCGACTGGTCGAACGGC